>JAAELP010000385.1 GCA_024226535.1 Planctomycetota bacterium
AAGTGCCCGCCGATGCCGTACGCGCGACGGCACTGCTCGACCCGCTCGTCGTCGCTCATCACCACCTCCTCGAAGGCCGCGCCGAGGCCGTACCACCCGGGGGCGCCGTAGCGCATCTGGGTCCACGCGAAGACCCACGGGATCGCGCGGAGGCTCTCGAACGTCACCTGGCCGCCGCTGCGCGAGACCGGCCGCGACGCGATCGGCAGCTCGCCGATGTGCAGCACCGGGGAGCGATCGACGAAGCGCGGCCAGAAGCTCGGATCGTCGATGAGCGCTCGGTAGGCAGCGCGGGAGCGATCTGCGAGGTCGTCCATGAACGGCAGGGTGTCGTCGGGCGACACGTCGGTGAACGGGGCGCCCGCCGTGGCGAGGGTCGTCGCGTTGACGATCTGCTCGAGGTGCCGCCGCGCGAGGGCGGGCATCGCGTAGCGGAAGGAGATCACCTCGCCCTGCTCCGTGAAGCGGATGCCGCCCGGACGGCTGGAGCGAGGGGAGGCGAGGATCGCGCGGTGGGCGCGGCCGCCGCCGCGGGCGACGGTGCCGCCGCGGCCGTGGAAGAAGCGGAACGACACGCCGGCCTCCGTGCACGTGCGCGCAAGCAGGTCCTGCGCCCGGTGCAGGCGGTGGTTGGCCGCCCAGTATCCGCCGTCCTTGTTGCTGTCGGAGTAGCCGAGCATGATCTCCTGGAA
>JAAELP010000386.1 GCA_024226535.1 Planctomycetota bacterium
GCGGTTTTTCCGCAGGACGCCCGCCTTACTCCCCTGGGAGAAAGCATTTCCGCCGGTCATCTGACCGGGGGCGACATTCCGGTGAATGACAGGATCAGTGTGTTTGTTCCTGCCGGGACTTTTGATGAAGACACTGCTGTGACAGTGACGGAACTCGGTGAACAGGGTCTGCCTTTCCCGCTTCCCGCGGGATGGACACCGGTATGCGCGCTGCATATCGGGCCCGGGGACAGTGCTGCTGCCGAAGTCATTGAAATCAGTTTTTTCGGGCCTGAGTTTTCAGAAGAAACAGCAGTTCCCCCTGCTGCCCGGTGGAATGCCGAAACCCGGGAATGGACAAGGCTTGAATCCGCAAAAATCCTTAATAAAGACGGTATTTTTGTGCCCGCGCCCGGGACAGGAACAGTTGCCCTTATACAGCCTGATTCGCCCGGGGGACCGGCCGTTCCCGATATCGGCACGGCTTTTTCCGGCTCTGTTTTAAAAACAGTGCCCGACGGAACAGCAGCGCAGATACTGCCTGATCCGGAAATCATCTTTGTGCGGGCAGACACAGGATCGGAAGTCCGGGCCGTGCTGAACACTGACGGACCGCTTCCGAGCGGAACACTGATACAGGTTCTTTTCACAGAATCATATGAACTCGCAGGCGGA
>JAAELP010000387.1 GCA_024226535.1 Planctomycetota bacterium
ATCGTCGACTCGATGAGCACCTGCTTCGGCGGCACGTCCAGCTCGTCGAGCAGGTTCGTCACCGCGGCGAGGTTCTCCGGGAAGTCGTTGACGACGAGCATCGCCGTGAACGCCCAGTTGTCCTGGCCGACGTCCGACGAGTCCGGCTCGATACCGGGCTGCACGTCGCCGCGGAACGAGCTACGACCGCTCTCGCTCAGGAGCGGAGCGATCAGCTCGTTGGCGTCGTTGGCGGAGAGGTAGTTCAGCTCGAAGATCCGGCTTTCGGCCTCCAGCTTCGAGAGCTTGATCTCCTCCATCTCCGCCTGCGTGTAGATGTAGATGAAGTTGCCCTCTTCGATGTAGTCGTACCCGTTGACCTTCAGGATCGAATCGAGGGCCTCGTAGAACGTCACGTCGTAGAGGTTGGCCGAGATCGTGGCCGACACGTTCCGCGACGTGATGATGTTCTTCTGGCTCTGGATCGAGAGCATCTCCAGAACCTGGGCAAGATCCGTGTCCTGGACGGCCAGCGTGACGGTGCCGTAGTCCGTCATCTGCACCGCCTCGCCGGGGCCCGTGTTGGCGTTCTGTCCGGCGGCGGGAATCGCCAATGCCGCACACAGCGCGCCCACGGATCCCAACCGGGCGGAACGGCTGCTGAGAGCTGTGTAGTTCGAGTTCATGATCGGGTGTACTCCTGCGTCAGTCACTGCTGACACGACTCAGCCTCGCGGCGGTCAGCTGCTTTCCCGGCGGCAGTCCGCGAGGACCACCGTCCCGTGCCTCCGTTTTGCGAGCATCAATGCCCGCACGCGACCCGCCTCGGCGAGGCAAGTCGACGACCGTGGTCCGTTGATCAGCTCCGGCATCGCGGTGCACCCTTCCGACGGAGTCGATGGACCCGAGCCGGAGCGCGATGGCGTTACCGGTTCCGGCTCAGTCTCGATCTTCGGTTACATGCGGGCGCGACTTCTGTGCTTCTGACGGGAAGTCGGCGGGATGGGCGCTCTGGGGAACGTCCGGCTCGTCACCGTCCGAATGTCGCGGTGAGGCGGGCGTTTCGTCCTGCTCCGAGTCGGTTGCGGACTCCGACTCGCGCGGCTCCGGGTCGGAACTCGGCGCCATTATCGGAGGCGTGGCGCTCGGATCCTCGTCGGCGATCGCGGTGCGCGGCATATCCGACACGACGATGAGCCGCGCCCAGAACAGCAGCCCGAGGACGAGCACGGCGCCGGCCATCCCCAGTCGCGCGGGCCGGGCGGCCAGACGCTCCATGGTGGTGCGCGGCGTGGTCATCGTGTCGTCCCTCCTTGGTTCGTGCGTCCGACCCTGGTCGCGGTCATGGACCCTACTCGTACTCATCGGTGCGATTGGACGACGTCCACAGCGCGGAGACGACAAGACGCGCTCCATCGACTCGTCGCCACGATCGAGGGCAAAGTTCGCCGCACGTCGCGCACGCGGGCTCCTTCGGTCGCGTTTGCGTCCGGATAACCGCGCCGCACGCTCATGCCGCTCTCCATCGCGTCGACTCCGCCGCCGACCCGTCGCGTCCGCTCAGGCTCAGCCCCGTCGCGACCGCCCAACGCGTGCGCGGATCATCGCCAGCGACGCCGGGCGCAATCGCTGCGCGAACGGGCACGCCGCACGCCGCCGCGAGTTTCTCGGCAAGCCCCGGCTCCCCCGCCTCGCTGCCGACGAGCAGGATCTCCGTCGGCGTCGGGCCGCGGAAGGACGCACCGATCCGGCCGAGGCCGACGCGGACGTCCGCGACGAGATCGCGAATCAGGCCGCGCGACGCCTCGTAGGCGGCGCGGTCCCCCGCCGCGAGCGTTCGCATCCCCCCCAGACGCCGCCGGCGCAAGGCCGACGCCGATTCGAGGTCGAGTCGGAGACGGTCGGCAACCGCGTGGTCGAGGTCGTCGCCCCCGATCACGAGATGGCGACAGGCGGCGATGTCATCGTGATGCAGCAGGAGCAATGTGGAAGCGGCGGTGTCGGCCTCCACGAGCACGCGGTACGCCGGCCCGATGCCCGCCGCCGTCTCGATCGCGATACGCGCGAGCGCTTCGACATGGGTGACGACGGCGACCTGGCGGGCGCCGGCGCCGAGGAACGTCTCCCGGATCCGGTCCACCGTCACACGCGGCATGGCGAGGACGATCCACTGCTCCTCACGGCCGTCGCCCGAGGTCACGCCGGGACGACACACCCGGCACTCCAGCTCGCCGGGATCGAAGCCGTGCCGGCGGGCCGTCTCCCCCACGGCTGCCGTGAACACCGCCGGCCTCGGCAGGCGCGGCAACGCGACCGACTCGAGGATCAACTGCTCACGCGGAGGGCAGACCACGGCGCCGTGCGCGCGGATCTCGCGCAGCATGCCGGTGGCCCGGAGGATCTCGATCAGATCGACGGCGCTCGCCCCGGCCCACCACGCCGTCTGCACTTGGCGCGCTTCGTCGTCGATCACGCACGCCGCGCGTACCACGCGTCGCCCGAGATCGATCCCCACGGGAACGCCGGCTGTCTTCTGGGGCCATCGGAACACTGCTCAGCAGCCCGTTGAAAAAGTCGCGCGGGCTGCGAGCGGCCCAGATCCGCCAGCTCTGCGTCGCCGAATCTCGCCGTATCTCCCTGGATATGCCATCGATTCGGCTCCTTGATCTGACGAATCTGGTCGCGCTCTCGCCGCGC
>JAAELP010000388.1 GCA_024226535.1 Planctomycetota bacterium
AGCCCCATGGACAAGCTCGCCGTCGCGCTGTGGGCGCAGGCCGGCGTGCTCCTCATCGTCGCCGTCGCCCAACAGTTCGACGGGTTCGGCCAGTCCGTCAGTTGGCTCGCCATCGCCGTCGCGTCGATCGAGGTCGGCCGGCGCCTGCCCTCGCGTGGCGTCGATATCTTCGGGCTCGTCGTCGGCGGCCTCGCCCTCGTGCGGATCGGGCTCGTCGACTCGTTCTTCTCCCCGACGATGGACACCGTTCGCGTCGAGTTCGCCGGCGTGAAGGTGACGGACTGGGCGATCCTCGTCCTGATCGCCGTGCTCGTGCTAAACGTCGCGGCGCACCGGATCCGCGGCGGCATCACACCGCTGTGGGGCACCGTGGCCCCCGCGACGCTCGCGGCGCTCGGCGCGCTCGGCTGGCTGATCGTCACCGCCGTCCAGTGCGACGGCTACGCGGGCACGACGGCGTGGCTCGCGGGCACGTTGATCCTGCTCGCGCTCAGTCCCCTGGCCATCCGCGAGCGCTACCTCGAGATCGCGCTCATGCTCCTGCTCGCCACCGGCGCGCGGTGGCTGCTCGTGGACGCGATCGCCGAACGGCTCGACACCGGGTGGAACCCCGACGACATGCTGCCCTGGATCAACCCGCAGATGGGCCTCGCCCTGGGGATCGCCGCGACCGGCGTCTGGGCGACGCGGGCGATGAACGTCCGCGCCCGGGTCGCGGAGATCGTCCCGCGGGTCACGACCGGCTGGGCCGTCGTTCTGCTGCTGGGCATCATCTTCCTGCTCGTCGGCGCGAGCTTCGAGGTGGACCGTCTCGTGGAGCGTCTCGCCACCGGCGGCGTGTCGTGGGCGGTCGGTCACGTGCGACAGCTCCTGCTCACGATGCTCTGGGCGCTCGGCTCGGTCGGCATCGGGCTCCTCGCGCGGACCCTGATGGCGTCGTCGCCGGACGGCGGGCCCGGGCTCGGCGCCGTCCTGCTCCGGCGCTTCGCGTGGGCGATGCTCGCCGCGTGCATCGTGAAGTGGCTTCTCGGCGACACGCTCTACTGGAGCGTCTTCGGCGACCCGCGTGGAGCGCGGGCGCTGTCGCAACTCGTCAACGTGCAGATGATCGTCGCCCTCGTCCTCGGCGGCGGCGCGATCACGCTGTGGGCGATGCGCGGACGCGGCGCCGCCACCGACCCGCTCGCCCCGATCGCGATGGGCGCGCCGGTCGCCGCCGCCGTCGTCGTGCTGTGGGGTCTGAGCTTCGAAATCGACCGCGTCATCGGCCAGCTCTCGCCCGACCAGGAAGCCGCGCTGCTCTTCGACCCGTGGCATCTGCGCGCGTTGTGGTGGACGGGGCTCTGGGCCGCGGGCGGCTTCGTGATGACGTGGCTCGGCAACCGGCGGTCCCTCGCCTCGCTCGCGCCGAGCGGCTGGTTGATCATCATCGTCTCGGCCATCGCGTGGCTCACGTGGGACACGCTGGCCTGGCGGATCTTCGACGGCCGCGTGGACGCCACGGTGTTCCTGAACCTCCAGTGCGGTGTCGGCGTTCTGCTGATCGTGCTCATCGCCGCCGCGATGCTCGTGCGCCGCACCACGCCCGTCGACGATCGCGCCGTCGCCCTGCCGCCGGAGAAGGTGCGCCTCGTCGGGTACACGGCGATCGCGTTGCTCGGGCTCTGGCTCGGCAGCCTGGAGATCGACCGGCTTCCCGTCTCCGAGCCGATGGCGCGGCAGGCGGGGCTGAGCGTCTACTGGGCGATCTACGGTGTCGCGCTCGTCGTGCTCGGCTTCGTGCGCAACGCGGCGGCCGCGCGGTACGCCGGCCTCGCCCTGCTCACGATCACGATCGCCAAGGTGCTCCTCGTCGACCTCGCCACGATCGGCAAGACGTGGCGCGTTCTCTCCGCGCTCGTCTCCGGCCTGCTGCTCATCGGCACGTCGATCCTGTACACGCGGCTGAGCCCACAGCTTCTCGGTCGTGAACGGGACCCTGACGACGAGGACGAAACCGTCCCATAACCGTGTCCACCGGTGCAGGAAGACCCGCCACCGGCGAGCGCAGGCGCACCGCGTCAAGCCGCGCCACCGCCGCGCCGATGACCTTCCCGGAGTCCCCGTGCCCCCCGGCGCGGAGAGGGGAGAGAGAGACCATGGCGATCGAGACGACCGTGATCGTCGTCGAGGACGACGACGTCATCCGCCGGCTGATCCGGCATCAGCTCACGGAAGCCGGGTACCGCGCCGTGAGCGCCACCGATGCCGACGAGGCGATTGCGGTGATCGCGCACGAATCCCCCGCGATGGCGGTCGTGTCGCTCGGCCTGCCGCGAGGCGAGGGCGTCGAGCTTTGCCGGCGCATCCGCCAGCGCGGGCACGACCAGTGGATCTACACGCTCGTCATCGCCGACCCGGACGATACCGCGCGCCGGATCGACGCCTTCGAGGCCGGCGCCGACGACTCGATGGCACGGCCGTTCCAGAAGGACGAACTGATCTGGCGATTGCGCACCGGCGAACGCGTCGCCGGCCTGGAGCGCGACGTCGCCGCCCGCGATGATCGGATCCGGCTCCTCGAGCACGGTCACGCCGGTGACGACACGATCCTGACCGGACGCACCGCCGCCGAACGCGGGCTCATCGAAGAGTGGTCGTCCGCCGTCTCCCGTGGCGGCGCGCTCGCGAGCATCATGATCGACGTCGATCCCGAGCCCACCGGATCCGGCGAACCCGTGATCGACGCCGTCGCCTCCACGCTGCGCCGGACGTTCGGTTCCGCCGACCAGATCTACCGGACCGCCGAGCGGAAGTTCCTCGTCCTGCTTCCCGGGTCCACCGCCGCGATGGCCGCCGTCGCCGGCGAGCGGGCGCGCGTCGCCGTGGCGACGATGGCGAGACCGGGGCTGGAGCGCGCCGACAGCGCGACCATCAGCCTCGGCATCGCCGAGCGCTGCGGCGGAATGTCGAACGTCGCGGACCTGCTGAGCAGCGCGCTCGACGCCCTCGACGACGCCCGCGCAGCCGGACGCAACTGCATCCGCATCGCGCCCACCGCGCCGCATGCGCATCCCGCATCGGAAGAAGACGTCGAACACCGGCGGCGCGCGAGCGCCTGAAGATCAGGGGGAACAGCGCGCCGTGTACACCACGCCGCGTCGCTCCAGTTCCTCCAGCACGCGGTTCGTCAGCGTCTCGGATGCCCCCAGGCGCTCCGGGGCATGAACCCCCGGCTCCCGGAACGTCCCGTCGGCGATCATCCTGGCGACGATCGCGCACGGGAACGCCGTCGTCCTCGCCATGCTCGTAGTCGCGGTCGCGGGATCGTAGCGGTCGAGCATGTCCCACCCGAGCTCGACGGGCCGACCCCCGTCGACGCCACGCACGGTCGCGCGGAAGACCGTGAGGTCCCCCTCGCCCTCGGCGAACGTCCACCGCGGAAAGAGCACGGCCGCCAGCAGGTCGCGAGGCCGCACCATCTGCCCACCGCCGACGTCGACCGGCTCCTCGCTGAAGAGGCCCGTGGCCCGGAAGACCCGCATCAGCTCGATGTGCCCCGGGTACCGCAGCGTCTTCTCTCGCATGAACGGCACGTCGAGGGTGCGCACGAGGCTCCGGAGACCGTCGGTGTTGAACGCCTCGAGCGTGCCGACGCCGTCGAACTCGACCAGCTCCGGCTCGCTCAGGGCTTCGCGCACCACGACCCGGCCGCCCTCGACGAGCCGGGCGGGCCGCGTGTACTCCTCGATGACGTCGTGCGGCGCGAAGCCCGCCTTGTACTCGAACGGCCACCGGCGCTCGGCGGGCAGACCGCCGACGTACAGGTCGATCGACTCCGCCCGCTCCAGCGCGGCCGCGCCGCGCGCGGCGAGCATGTTGGTCATGCCCGGGGCGACGCCGCAGTCCACGACAGCGGTCACCCCGCTCTGACGGGCGAGGTCGTCGAGGTCCGACGCGTCCTCCGGCATGAAGGAGATATCGCAGTAGTCCTTCCCCGCCTCGATCACCGCGCGAAGCACGGCGTAGCCGTGACGGCTGGCGAGCGCGCCGAGCACGATGTCGGCCGACGCGACCGTCCGGGTCACGACCTCGGGATCGGCCAGGTCGGCGACGACGGTGTGGAGGCCGTCACCGCACCGCCGTCGCGCCGCGCCCAACGCCGCGTCGCGCAGGTCGGCGATCGTCACGTCGAATCCACCGTGATCGATGAGATCGCGCGCGATCACCGCCCCCACCATGCCCGCTCCAAGGACGACCGCCTTCTTCATCGTCGCTCCGCACGCCCGAGAACCGAAAAAGCCCCCGGCGCGTGATGAACTCACGCGCAGCGCGCCGATACTGTGGTGTGACTCAGAAGTTCGGTGCCATACCGGCGCGGCATCGTCGTCGCTGGCAAGGCGACGCGACGACGGCATATCCGAAGATACGCCTAGGAGCGGCAACGCAGCCAGCGGCGATGAGGACCGGCGGTATGGTAGCGA
>JAAELP010000389.1 GCA_024226535.1 Planctomycetota bacterium
GTCCTGCGTCGCATGGTCGCCGATCACGCCGAGCTTCCGCTGGAGGCGGTGGGCGACACCGACCGCTTCCTCAGCGACCTGCACCTGAACTCGCTGACCGTCGGCCAGCTCATCAGCGACACCGCGCGTCGCGTCGGCGTCAAGCCGCCCGCGTCCCCGACGGACTTCGCCGACGCCACGATCGACGAGGTCGTCGCCGTCCTGGAGCGGCGCGCGACCGACGCCGACACGCGGGCCGACGAGGAAGCCGACCGATTCCCCGCGGGCGTCGACGCGTGGGTGCGCGCGTTCGCGGTCGAGATGCTCGAGCGGGCCCGACCCGCCGATCGTCCCGCGGCGGCGGACGGAAGCTGGCAAGTGCTCGCACCGCCCGGCGCCGATCCCGATCCCGAAGCGCTGGCCGAGGCGCTTCGACAGACGGCGGGTGGGTCGGGGGTGGCGGTGTGCCTGCCGCCGGCGCCGGACGAAACGCACGTCGGGATGCTGCTGGAGGCGGCGCGGGCCGCGATGGACCTCGGCGACGGCGGACGCTTCGTCGTCGTCCAGCACGGCGGAGGCGGGGCGGCGATCGCCAAGACCGCTCACCTCGAGGCGCCGAAGCTCGATGTGTGCGTCGTGGACGCGCCGGCCGGCGATCCGCGCGTTGCTCAGTGGGTCGCGGCGGAGGCGGCGGCGACCTGCGGGTACGCCGAGACGCACTACGACGAGGCCGGCCGACGGTACGAGCCCCGGCTGTCGGTGGTCCCCGTCGGCACTCACCCCGAGAAGCTCCCCCTGACGACCGCGGACACGGTGCTCGTCACCGGCGGCGGCAAGGGCATTACCGCCGAGTGCGCGTTGGCGCTCGCTCGGCGTACCGGGGCGCGCCTGGTCCTGCTCGGTCGTTCGGACCCGGTGCGCGACGCGGAGCTGTCGGCCAACCTCGAGCGCTTCGCGAGCCACGGCGCCGATGTTCGCTACGTGCGGGCCGACGTCACCGATCGCGACGCCCTCGCCGCCGCGCTCGCCGAGGTGCAGGCGGAGACCGGGCCGGTCACCGCGGTGATGCATGGTGCCGGGATCAACGAACCGCGTCTGCTCGCCGGGCTGGAGCCCGACGACGTGCGGCGCACGCTCGCCCCCAAGGTCGACGGCCTGCGTCACGTGCTCGCCGCGGTCGACCCGGCGAAGCTGCGCGTGCTCGTGGCGTTCGGGTCGATCATCGGTCGCATGGGACTCCAGGGCGAAGCGGACTACGCGCTCGCCAACGAGTGGCTCAGCGGTCTCGTCGAACGGTGGCAGGCCGGGCACCCGCACTGTCAATGCCTGTCGCTGGAGTGGTCGATCTGGTCGGGCCTGGGGATGGGGCAGCGGCTCGGGCGCGTGGACGTGCTCAGCCGGCTGGGCATTACGCCCATCACGCCCGAAGCGGGCACCGACATGCTGCTGCGGCTGCTCGCCGAGCCCGCGACGCCGACGACGATGGTGGTCTCCGGCCGGTTCGGCACCCCGTCGACGATGCGGCTGCGTCGGACCGAGCAGCCGTTGCGCCGGTTCCTCCAGACGCCACGCGTGGATTACCCGGGCGTCGAGCTCATCGTGGACGTCGACGTCTCGCGCCGCACCGATCCCTACGTGGATGATCACGTGTACGAGGGCCGGCGTCTGCTGCCGGCGGTGCTCGGGCTCGAGGCGATGGCGCAGGTGGCGATGACGCTGACGGGCGCGACGCGAACGCCGTGGTTCGAGCGCGTGGTGTTCGA
>JAAELP010000390.1 GCA_024226535.1 Planctomycetota bacterium
CCGCTCGGTGCCGGCAGCGCCGGCCTCGACCAGCGCCTCGAGCTCGCCGCTGAGCGCGATTCCGACGCCGGCATCACCCAGGAACGAGGCCAGGTCGAGGCGTTCCGAGACGGAGAGAGCGCGCGCCGGAGCGGAGTGGGGGAGCCCGCGGCCGAGCTCGACCGCGCGGTCCAGAGCCGCCGCCGCCCGGTCGCCGTGGCCCTGGTGCATGAGCACCGCGCCCTCCACCCGGCGCACCTCGAGCTCGACCCAGGGTGCCATCTCCTCACCGTCCCGGATCTCCTCCCAGGCAAAGCCGACCGCCCGGCCGGCGCCGGCGAAATCACTGGCCAGCATCTTGACCCGGCCGAGGCCGGCCCACCCCAGAGCCTTCCAGTCGTCGGCCTTGCCGGCCATCGCCTCGCGGTGCATCTCGAGCAGCTGCACGCCGAGCTCGGCCACCGCTTCCGCGCCGTCGGGGTTCCACCGGGTGTGGCCATAGCACAGCTCCAGCAGGATCAGGAA
>JAAELP010000391.1 GCA_024226535.1 Planctomycetota bacterium
GGCCGATTCACACTCGTCGCGGGTCCAGTCCTGGCAGAAGCCGCCGCCGAGACAGCACGCCCCGTTGGGCAGGTCACGGTCGACGCTGAGCATGGCGCCGAAGAAGCGCGCGCTGTCGTCCGAGAACGGCTCCTGCAACGGAGCGGTCGCGGTACCGGTGAAGCCGGCGGAGGGGAAGTCGATCCGCCAGGCATCATCGTCGATGAAGTAGTCCGGCCCGACGTTGCCGTAGTCAATCTCACCGCCCGGGCTGGCGAGCAGCAGCAACTCACCGATCGACTCGACGCCACGCTCCCCGCGCATCTGGGCGACGTTCGCAAGCACGCTGCGGTTCGAGAGGTCCGGGCCGGGGGCGAAGCCGAGATCGGTCTCGTCTCCGTTGTTGATGAACCGCTCCCGGTAGCTGACCACGCTCTCCGGCAGGTGCGAACGCGGCAACCGGGCGAGCACGTCGACGCCCGGCACCTGGAAGAGACGGCTGTGCACCAGCTTGTACCAGTGCGGGATCGTGCGCATCACTTCCGGCGGCGCCGTGTTGATGTTGATCAGGCCGGGCGTCATGCGGCCGGTGAAGCTGTTGGCGTTGGCGAAGACGAACTCCTCGACGGGGCGTGGGCTCAGGGCGAACGGATCGTAGTTCACGCCGGGGCCGTCGCAGACGAACGCGTCGAAGACACGCAGGCCGGCCGGCATCTGGGGCACGGCCCGCCGCGGATCGTTCGGCACGACGTTGCTGGCGCGTCCGATCAACGCCCCGAACTGGAGCCGGTTGATGAAACGATCCGTCTCGCCTCCGGCACCCCGATGGGCGGCGGCCATGTGCTCCGAGAAGGTCTTCTCGGTGCTGCTGTACTGTCCGCTGTCGAAGGCCAGTTCGTGCCCGTAGAGCCACACGTTCGACAGCTCGCCGATCTGCTCGAAGTCGCGGTCCTTCTGCATCATCTGGAGCGGGTAGAAGCTGTGATAGAAGCCCTTGTCGGGGAAGCCACGGTTACCGGTCGCGGCCGACCAGAGCGGGTCGCCGCGCTTGTTCATGTCGAAGAACGTCGGCTTGCGTGTTCCGAAGAGAACGAATCCCGGAAGGGCGCCGCCCGCGCAATCGACGTCGGGATCCAGCGACACGCCCGGCCCGCCGTTGGGGATGGGGACCCGCTCGCACTCGTACGCGGAGAGCTCCACACACGTGCCGTCGGTGAGCCGGCACAGCCGGATCACGGGGTAGTCGATGGTGATCCACGGCAGTCCGCCCTCGCCGCCGGTGTCGATGTCCGGTGACGTCGCGAGAGTGAAGGAGTTCCCCGGCCACGACTCGGTCGGCGGCGCCGCCGGGGTGGGATAGACCCGGGTCGCGTAGTTCGCGCGCGTGTCAGAGGTCTTATCACGCGCGGTGGTGACGACGCTCGTGGCGAAGATGTACCGCGGGTTGCGCTCAACTGGGCTGGCGTAGGGCGCGGCAAACCCGTCGCCGTCGTCGTACTCGTTCCCCCACGCGCGGCTGATCCGCGCCCACTGCATCCAGTGCGTCTGCGCCTGGTCGTTGGGCTCCCAGCCGCCGGCTACGCCTGGCCACACTTCCGGAGTGCCCGGATCGGGCAGCGGATCGGGCAGGCCCGAGTCCGTGTACGTCGGCGGCTGGCCGGTGAGGGCCGTGGCCTGGCCGTTGAGCGCGTCCTCCAGCTCTTCGTTGTTGAAGCGGTCGATCACGACCCGCGCGCCGGCCGAACCGATGCCGATCGGGGGGCCGCTCGGCTGGGGGAGAAGCTCGGTGCGGATGAGCCTGATCCCCTCGTCCACGTCCGCGCCTTCGTACGTGTCGCGTTCCGTGAGGTCCGACGCCAGCGGCCCGATGTTGATGAGGTAGGTTCCCACCGGATGATCCTCGGGCTTGAGATCGAGGAAGTCGATCATCTGGTTGCGGAAGTTGCCGCTATCCGGCGGCGCGGAGCCGATGGCGTAGAGGATCATCGTGGACGGGCGATTCGAGCGCGCCGGGGCGAGCGCCAGCTCCGTGCGGTGCAGCGACTGCTCGATCGCCTCCCGGATGTCGATCACCTCGCCGAACGCCTCCAGCTCGTACTTGTACGCGTTGTGGAAGAAGTCGATCGGCTGGTCGTAGGGGTTGGCGATCTGCACCACGAAGACGCTGGAGTGCATTTCGGCGCCGTCCTCGTCGGTCTTGAGCAGCACGCTCGACGGATGCGGATCGATGAACGACTCGTCCGGGACCTCCCACGTCTTGTACACGTGCCCGATGAACGCCTCGACCAGGAACGGCTGGATCTCCATGCCGAGGAAGCGCGTGTCGCGGTCTTCCGCCACCTCGCCCCACTGCGGCAGCGGGATGGCGCCGGGCTGGATGACCACGGGCGTCGTGTCGTCGTCGTCGTGATCGATCCACTCGAGGGCCGGGCCGGGGCTCGGCCTCGCCGGCGCGCCGGGAACGCCGTCGAAGTACGAGTAGGGGTAGAACCGGCTCGCCGCCTGGGCCTGACCCAGCGTGCCCTCGAAGCCGACCGGCGCGACGCTGTCGGCATCGCGTATCGCCAGGATGTTCGCGCTGTACGCGGCAGCCATCCTGCGGATCTTGTCGATCGCGGGGGATGACGGCGGGCCGGTCACGCCGGTATAGGCGCCCCCGTACCAGGTCGCCTTGCTGACCGGCGGCATGGGGAAGTAGTTCCTGGTGCCTGGGATATACCCCGGCATGGCGGGGCGGCCGCGATGCGAGCCGTCCGTGAGCGCATCCATCAGCACCCACGGCAGGCGCTCGTGCAACCACCGGTATCCGATACCGTTGCCCGGGATGAACTCGGGGCTGCCCCCGTTCGGGTCGGCTCCCGCCAGCGGGCGGCGCTCACGCAGGTCCAGCTTCGTGTTGGCCTGCTCCAGGAAGTTCGCCTCCACCCGGTCGAAGTCGTTGTTGGTGTTGCGCTGCTCCAGCCAGACGAGGAACGGGAGGTGCTGGGTAGGCTGGCCGAAAGGACGGTGAGGCCATCGCCATCTCAGCCACGGGGGCATCAGCTCGTTGCGAGCCCCGGAGAACAACGTCGTGCGGTGTCGCAGGTCGTGCAGGAGTTGGGCATTGCGGAGCCCGCCGACCTGGGGAGGCGCCCC
>JAAELP010000392.1 GCA_024226535.1 Planctomycetota bacterium
CGGCCCTCGATCAGTCCTTGCATGTCGGCCTCGTGGACACCGCGTTCCTCGTGCGGATCCCGCGGGATTTCGCCCGCGCCCATCTGGTCGTCTCGCAGGGCATCGCCGACGGCCGCCACACAGTGGCTACGGCGGAGACCACGGACGCGCTCGCGATCCACAACGTGGGCGTGCGACTCGGGGCGCCGGTCGAGTCGTTCGTCGCGGACGCCGAGGAGATCGCGTCCCTGATCGACGCGGCGTACGAGGCGACGGCCCCTGCCGACGAGAACGAGGATCGGGATGCCATTGCCGTGGCCGACGACATCGAACGCCTCGTCGCCCAGGCCGACCGCGACCTGCTCTCGACGCAGGGCAAGGGGCCAGTGATCCGGCTCGTCGACGCGCTGCTGTTCGAAGCCGTGAGCCGCGGCGCCTCCGACGTGCACGTCCAGCCCGTCGAGGACCACACGCTCGTTCGGTACCGGCGGGATGGCGTGCTGCACACGGTCCGTGAGATCCCGCGCAAGCTCGCGCCCGCCGTGATCAGTCGCATCAAGGTCATGGGCCGCATGGACATCGCCGAGCAGCTCGTTCCGCAGGACGGACGCGCCACGGTGACGATCCGCGAAGCGACCGCTGGGGCCACGGGCCGGGCCATAGACCTGCGGATCAGCACGCTGCCGAGGCGTTGCGGCGA
>JAAELP010000393.1 GCA_024226535.1 Planctomycetota bacterium
CGTACCTGACCATGACGCGGCGCAGGGCCGGGTCGGCCGCGAACCAGTAGTGCGTCTCGGTAACGCCGCCGTCCCGCTCGTGCGTGACACGCAGATGATGGGCGTCGACGGCGCCGTAGGGAACGGTGACCGTCGTGCGCTCGACGTACTCGATGACCGCCTCGCTGCCGCGCTGGCTCGTGCGGTGCGTATCGGTCTGGTCGGGAACGAGCGTGACCCGCTGCTTCGGATGCCTGGCGGCGTCGAACGGGTAGTCGCGCAGGGTCAGTGAGAGGGCGTCGTGGAGCGCGAGGTCGCGTGGTCGCGCGTACTTCGTGCGGTCCTCGCCGGGGCCCGGGAAGTAGCAGAACTGCTCGGCGGTGACGGTGTCCGGATCCACGACGAGCTTCTTGAACGTCGTCCCGCAGTCCTCCTGGGTCGAGGCCACGACCTTGTACGGCTCGAGCGTGTCGGCGCGGACGAAGCTCGTCGTCAGGAAGCGGTAGGTGTAATGCTCCGTCTCGATCATCTCGCTCAGGTTGTGCTTGAAGACCTCCACCGCGTTGGGGTCGCGCCAATCCGCGGCCTTCGTGGTGGTGGACGGATCCATCTGCTGCTTGTTCGTGAACAACGTCGCTTCGTAGCGGCGCGTCGTGCCGTAGATCGGGCGCTCCGCGTCGTACAACGCCCACTCCGCCTTGCCGGAGTGCCAGGCGGGGTCGTCGCGCCAGGAGGTCGACGCCGAACGCGCGACGGAGTTCGCGGCGATGACGCCCGCCAAGGCGCCGACCGCGAGCACGGGGAGCGAGCTTCTCAGTCGTGTCATGGCAGAAGCATAGCGCCCATCCCCGGCCACCCGCTCCGCCCGCCGTCGCTCCGTCGCTCCGTCGCTCCGTCGCTACGATACCCCCATGCCCGACAAACCCCAGATTCCCTTCGACGATTTCGTCAAGCTCGACCTGCGCGTGGCCACGGTCACCGCGTGCGAGCCGCACCCGAACGCCGACCGCCTGCTCAAGGTCCAACTGGACGACGGGACGCCCGAAGGACGCCAGGTCTGCGCCGGCATCAAGGCGTGGTACGAGCCGGAGGCCCTCGTCGGGCGGCAGGTCGTCATCGTGGCGAACCTCGAGCCCCGCAAGATCCGCGGCGAGCTGAGCCAGGGGATGATCCTCGCCGCCACGGAGAAGACCGGCGACGGGGACGACGAGCGCAACGTCGTGGTGGTCACCGTGCAGCGCGACGTGCCGGCGGGCTCCGGGGTGAGTTGAAGGGGGGAGCGGGATCCCGGGTGCCGTGGTCTTGCCCGCAGGGCAAGGCCGCGTGCGACGGGCGCTCGACAACGCGGCCTTGGCTGCGCCAAGACCACGGCACCCGGTTGGGGATCCGTCTACTCCGTCTCCGCGTCGGCCACCGCGTCGGGCTCGGTCTCGTCCTCTTCGGTCACGCGGCGGACGACCTGGAAGTTGTGCCGCTCGGTCATCGTCTCGACGCTGAACGTGTCGGCGACGTTGGGCTCGATCTCGGTCAACTCGTCGGAGAGGAGCAGGCCCTGGAGTCCGTAGCCGGCGAGCTGGCTGAACTGCTCGCGGGTCAACGGTGACTCCGTCGTCAGCTCCACCAGCATCAACGACATCCGGTCGCCGACGGGAACGACGAAGATGCGTTCCTCCCGGGGCGTCTCGGCGAGCGTGCGGTTGGCGGTCAGCTCCAGCGCCCGCTCGATGATGCGCTCGACCGTGGCCACATGGGAGCCGATGACCGGCAGGCTGCTCGTCCGGGTGATCTGGACGTTCTGCTGGAGCACGAACGCGAGCAGGTTCATGTTGTCGAGCTGCACCTGCGTGGACGGGTTGATCTCGACCTCGTGCTCCATGGCCACGGTGAGCAGGCCACGGGAACGGGCGTCGGCCTCGATCGAGTCCTTCCGGGCGAGGAGACGGTTGAAGTCCGCCTTCCGCTTCAGGTCGCGCACGACCTGGTCGCGCACCTCGTCGAGATCGTGCGGCGGTCGCGCCGGATCGGTCTCCGTGATGCGGAAGAAGAGGATGTCCTGGTTCTCGCCCACGCTCAGCACGGGGCCGGTGATGCCCTGCTGGATCGGGATGACGGGGTCGCCGCCGAACTCCTTGATGGCGCCGATGAGCGTGCTGACCTGGACCGGGCGAGGTCCGAAGGCGCTGGTTGCCGCGCCGGAGAGCCCCTCGAGCTCGTCGACCTCCTCGAGCGTGAGCCAACGGTCGCCGACCGCCTCGTACGACGGCAGCGCGAGGCCGGGGAACGTCTCCTGGAGGTCGGACGCCAGCTCGCGGAAGTCGATGCGTCGGGTGTCCCAGTCGTCGGGAAGAACTCGGTAGCCGTCCTCCGATCGCAGCTTGCGCCAGGCGGCGACGAACTGATCACCGGCGAACCGTTCGACCTCGTCGCGCTTCGCCGCGGTCAGCTCGTCGAGCAGGTCCGTGCGGACTTCCTCCGGGACGGCCGCTCCGTCCTCGACGGTCGGGAAGCCCTTGTCCTTGTTCAGCTCCCAGTGCTTGAACAGGGCGATGCTGTTCATCGCTCCGCTGTTCTCGACCATCGCTCGGATCGAATCGGTGCCGATGCGCAGCCACTCGACCTTGAAGCGGTCCGGCAGGCGGTATCCGAAGCCGGGCGTGCCCGTCTCCTGGTCACCGGCACCCGGCGCGACGTCGCGGAACTCCTCGAACTGCGCGACGATCTCGCTCTCGCTCGGCGGCGTGACGTCCCCCTCCTCGCTCGCCTCGAGCACGACGATCCGCGCCTCCACCGTGTGGAACTGCTTCTGCGCGTGCCGGCGGATGCGCGTGTCGGAGAGCTTCGCCGCGTTCTGATACAGCAGCAGCAGCCGGCGGATGGCCAGCCGCTTGGAGATGGCGTCGTCGACTTTCTGCGTGTTGCCGGCGACGGCGTTGTACACCGACATCTGCTCCGGCGGCACCTGGTCCACGGCGCGGCCGCCGACGAGCCCGGCCTCTTCGGCCTCGCGCACCAACAGGAACCAGTGCGCCGGTTGGTCGGTGATCATCATCGACGGGTCGACGCGGCGGAGCTGCTCGAGCACGCCCAACTCGTTCTCGCATTGTCGGCGCACCTGGACCGGGATCTCGGTCTCGTCGTCGCCGACCGTCGCCCACACACCGCTCTCGGCCGCGGCGCGCTGCGACAACTGCTGAATCGCCTGCGGGATCAGGAAGACGATCATCAGCAGCGTGCCGCCGACGGCGAGAATCCACTTGTTGTACTTACGGAGGAACTTGAACATGGGGCTCTACCGGAAAAGGTGCGCGTGGTGTACCGACTCCGACTCCGACCCCGTCGTCGCTCCGTCGCTTCCGCTTATCGATAGAACTCGACGATCAGGTTCGTGTTCACGTCGAACGGTACCTGGTCGGCGGTCGGCATGCTGAGGATCTTGACGTGCAGCTCCGACGGGTTCACTTCCATCCACGACGGAACGATGTGGCCGGCCATCGACTCCATGTTCTCGCGAGCGAGCTTGTGGATGCCGGGGCGGAGTGTGATCGTATCACCGGCCTTCACGGCGCAGCTCGGGCGATCGGTCTTGATGCTGTTCAGGACGACGTGGCCGTGGCTGACCATCTGACGAGCGGCCCAGATCGTGCGCACGAAGCCGGCCCGGCGGATGACGTTGTCCAGGCGTTGTTCGAGGAGCTGGAGGAGCACCTCGCCGGTGTTGCCCTTGCGGCGGGCGGCTTCGGCGACGTACCGGCGGAACTGTGCCTCCAGCACGTGGTAGTGGTGCCGAAGCTTCTGCTTCTCGTTGAGACGGATCCCGTAGTCCTTCATGCGACGGCCGCGGAAGCCGTGCATGCCGGGCGACGTGAGCTGCCGCTTGGCGGTGTGCTTCGGGATGTCGGCGATGGGCACACCGACGCGTCGGGAGAGTTTCACCTTGGGGCCGAGATAGCGAGCCATGCGGTCGAGTCCTTGTGCGGCTGGAATCGCGGTTCCGGCCGCCGAGCGGGCAGGGGAAGATGCACGGATACGGCGAGACGGTGCCCGAACCAAATGGACACCGCCGGCACACCGCCGGAAGCGGGGCATTGGACCAGTTTCACCGCCCCCAGTCAACTCCACGCAAACAACATCCACAACCCCCGTTTCTCCCACCCCTGTCGCTCAGGCCGCTCGGGGGAGGGTGCCGGCGATGGTGCGGTGGCCGGCGGGGTGGGGTGGCGGCGGGGCGGAGCGGACGAGCGTCTCGCGGGCCTCGCGGCCCCGGCCGGCGGCGGCGAGGCACGTGGCCAGGTGCTGGGCGTCGTCTCCGGTGACCGGTCGGGACCGTCCTCCGGCGAAGAGGTCGATTGCCGAGGCCAGGATCCCCTGGAGCCCGCGGGGGCAGGTCTCGCCGGCCACGGAGGCCGACAGGGGTCCCGACAGCGTCTCGGCGGTCAGGCCGCGACGCCACAGGTCCGCCATGACCGCCGGGTCGGCGCCCTCGCGGGTTCGCTGGAGCCGCCGCAGGGCGCGTTCGGCCAGCGATGGTCGACCGACCAGGGAGGCGGCGACCGCGATGACCCCCATCGCCTCGCGGCGCCAGGGGCCGGGAACGCGGAGCGTCGCCAGCCGCGCCACCGCCCGCCGGTGCTCACCGAGCGCGAGCCAGGCGCGCCCGGCGGCCACGAGGGCGCGCGGCTGATCCGGTCCGATCGTCTCCATACGCGTGCGAAGTCGGTCGACGTGACCGGCCCGCTCGAGCAGGACGACGAGCGTACCCGTCGCCTCGTCGCGATCGCACGGAGGCGTGTCGCCGGGCGAGTCGATCACGCGCTCCAGTCGTTCGATCGCCTCCAGGATTCGTCCCTGGGCGGCGAGGAGCTGCGCCTCGAGCACCGGGCAGGGGGCGGACATGGTGCCGAGGATGCGCTCGGCGCGCGTGAGCGCGCCCGCCTCGAGCAGGGTGTCCACGAGCGAGCGGCGTAACGAATCGCTGCGAGGCCGGATCTCGCTCGCCCGGTCGAAACGCTCGATCGCGACGGGAAGGTCGCCGGCGCGCCGGGCGATGCGTCCGGCGAGCACGAGCGTTCCGACGTGATTGGGACGGCGATCGAGCGCGAAGCGGACCTCGCGATCAGCGTCTCGGAGTTCGTCCCGGCGCAAACAGCACTCGGCGCGAAGCCGTGCGAGCGTGGCGTCGGAAGGTCGCTGGAGCAGGACGCGTGCGATCAGCGCCTCGGCGGCCTCGAGGTCGCCGTCGGCGATGAGCTGTTCGATGCGCAGACGCTGTGCGCCGGTCGAGGAGGGCAGGGCGAGGAACGCCCACTCGACGGACTCGGGATCGCGGCGCGCGGCTCGAAGCAGCCGGGCGGCGTCCGCCGGGGCAAGCGGGTTCGTCGAGGTCATGCGGCCTTCTCCTGTTCGCGGGGTCCGACTTGACCGATCCGCGCGAGCACGTCGGGGCGATGCGTATCCGACGGCGTCGGCGCCGGAGCATCCAGCTCGCGCCGAAGCGCGGCGAGCGGCGCCGACATCGGGTTGCGGGCAATGCCGCGTTGCATCCACGTGCGCGCCGAGTCGACGTCGCCGCGGACGAGGGCGAGCCGGGCGAGCCCTTCGATCGCCTCCAACGGTTGAGCGAAGGCGGGCAGCGCCCGATCGATGGCGAGGTACAGCAGCTCGGCGACCGCCGTCCGCGGGTGGCGACGTTGCGCCTCGACGAGGGCCGGGATCACCGCCTCCGCATCGAGCAGCTCGTCGGCGAGGCGTGTCACCTCCTCGTCCGCGATCGGAGTTTGGCGCCACTCGTCAGTGACCTGCAATGAGTACCGGAGGGCGGGACCCCAGGCCGTATCCGCGCCGAGGGCGGTCATTCGACCGAGTCGTCGCGCCCATGTCGCGGCCTGCTCCGGGCGATGCTGGCTCGTCGCCAGCAGCAGCAGCAGCTCGAGCGTGCGCGGATCCTCGCGCCGCTTCAGGTCCTGGAGCAGCGCAAGCGTCGCGGCGTGATCATCGCCCGCCTCCCAATCCAGCAGGGCAAGCATCCGGCGCGCCACCGACGGCGCGCGGGGGGCGCGGGTCCACCGCAGGAGGCCGCGATGCGCGCGATCCTTCCGATCAAGGTGCACGTGCGTCACGGCCTTCAGAAGCCGCAGGTCGTCGGTGGTCTTCTCGCAACGGTTGATGAGTCCCAGCGCGAGGTCCGGTCGCCCCTCGGCGAGTCGAAGCCGCGCGAGGCGCTCGGCGACGGCCGGCCAGGTCGTCGCGAGACGCTCGGCGGTCGTCGCGACCCGCGCCGCGTGCTCCCAGAGGCCCAGCTCCATCGCGCGGTCGAGCGTCTCGGCGAGGCCGTGGGCCGGCGCCGGCTGATCGGTCGTTTGCGGGGGCGCGACCGGGTCGGCGCGCCGATCGCGGTGGCGACGCAGACGCGTCAGGACACGAGCGATGATGCGGCGCATGGGATCACCTCCTGGATTCAGGGGGTATCGGACGTCCTCACCGCTTCCTTGAGGTCACTTGCGCGAACGCGGCCGTGATCAGTAGGCTCGAACGTCCACCTGCTGCCGCCAGTTCAGGTACGAGCGGTTCAACACCCGATAACCGCCAGGCGTTGGATACCGCCCCGTGAAGTACCAGTCCCCGGTGTGCGCGGGCATCGCGTGGCGCAGCCCCTCCACCGACTGGTAGATGACGTCGATCTCGCCGGTCCAGTCGATCGTCGCCGGCCGCACGAGCTGGGCGACCTTCGCCGACAGCTCGTCGAGCGTGAACCGGTCGTAGATCGCCGCGACGTGATTCTCCATACGCGTCAGGGGCAGGTCCTTCTGGGCGAGGCACCGCTGCTCGACCTCATCGAGGATCTGCTCCTCGCCGCGCTCCATGAGCAACGCGACCGCCGCCTCGAAGGCGATGAACCGCTGGAGCTGGCTCATGTCGATGCCGTAGCAATCGGGGTACATGATCGGCGGGGCGGAGCTGAGCACGATGATCCGACCCGGATCGAGCCGGCTCAGGATGGTGATGATCGACTCGCGCAGCGTGGTGCCGCGCACGATCGAGTCGTCCAGCACCACGAGCGTGTCGTTGGACTGCACCACGCCACGCGTGATGTCGTAGATGTGGAGCACGAGATCGCGCCGCGCCTGGTCATGCGTGATGAACGTGCGCATGCGCTGGTCCTTGTGGGCGATCTTCTCCGCCCGGACGCGCGCGTGAAGCAGGCCCTCGAGGTCCGCGCGGTCGGCACTTCCGGTGCGGATCTTCTCCCACAGCACCTCGGCGCGACGAGCGTGGGTGAGGTGATCGAGCTCCTCGATGAGCCCGACGTAGGCGGATTCCGCCGTGTTCGGGATGAAGCTGAAGACCGCGTGCTCCACGTCGTGGTCGATCGCGTCGAGCACGCGCGGCGCGAGCAGCCGACCGAGCGCCTTGCGCTCGCAGTAGATGGCCGGATCATTGCCCCGGCTGAAATAGATGCGCTCGAACGTGCACTGGCGCACCTCGACGGGCTCGGCGGTCGGGCGGTGCTGGATCTCGCCGTCGCGCTTGATGACCAGCGCGTGCCCGGGCCGCACCGTCTCCACCGCGTCGGGCTCCACGTCGAAGACGCTGGTGAGGGCGGCACGCTCGGAGGCGACGGCGACGACCTCTTCGTCGACGTAGAAGTACCCGGGCCGGATCCCGGCGGGATCGCGGCAGACGAACGAGTCACCGTTGCCGATGAGCCCGGCGAACAGGTACCCGCCGTCCCATCCCTGGGCGGCCTTGGACAGGACCCGCACGATGTTCAGCTCGCGGGCGATCTCCGCGGCGAGCTCGCGTCCCTCCAGCCCGCGGAACGACCCCGGCCCCGCGACCGCGTGCAGGTGATCGTGCTCGCGATCGAGGAAGTAGCCGAGCCGCTCGAGGACGACCTGCGTGTCCGAGTCGCCGACGGGGTTCAGCCCGTACTCCACGAGTTGCCGGAACAACTCCGCGGAGTTCGTCATGTTGAAGTTGCCCGCGATCGCGAGGTTCCGGCTCGCCGTGTTGTTCTTGCGCATCAGCGGGTGGCAGTTGCTGACCTGGTTCTTCGAGTGCGTGCCGTAGCGGAGGTGCCCGAGGTAGACCTCGGCGACGAACTCGCACTTCGCTTTGATCTTCGCCTCGTCGAGCGTCTTCCAGCCGCCGGACGGCGCGTTGCGCGTGCCCTTCATGACGACGTCGAAGATCCGTTCGATCGCGTTGTGCTTGCTCGAGCGGATCCGCAGCAGGTACTTCTCGCCGGGCGGCATGTCGAACTTGACCGCGGAGACGCCCGCCCCGTCCTGCCCCCGGTTGTGCTGCTTCTCCATGAGCAGGTAGAGCTTGCGCAGCCCCCAGGCGGGATCGTCGTACCGATCGCGGTAATACGACAGCGGCTGCCGGAGGCGCAGCAGCGCAACCCCGCACTCGTGGCCGATGAATTCACCCATGGGAAGGGGAAGGGTAGGCGGCGACCGGGGGGCTCGCAAATGCGCCCTCGAGTTCCGGCGGTACGAGATCCCAGAAGCGGTGCAGACGCTCGAGCGACCTCCCCATGCTGTCGAACCGCAGGGGGCCGTTGTAGATCATGGCGAGTCGCCCGTCACCGATCCGCCAGGCGATGTCGGGACGCTCGGCGAGGAACCGCTGCATCTCCGGCCCGAGCAGCATGATCGCGAAGTCCTCGTCGTCGGTCCGGACGCGGCGGGAGGTGTTGAACGGCTCGTGCTCCAGCCGGAGGCCGCCGCGGCGGCCGAGCGCCCACGCCAGACGCGAGAACAGTCCCCGCTTCGAGATGACCATCTCCGGCCACGCCGGCGCGTCGCAGACGTACGCCGTGTGGTGGACCGGGATCACGGCCTGGCCGGTGTTCACCACGTAGGTGTGCTGGAAGATCCTGAGGCGCCGATCCGAGATCGAGCCGACAAGCACGCGCGAGCACTTGCCGCTCTTCGGGATCCCCGGCAGCGGAAGAAGCGCGCGGTGCAGCAGGGGGTCGGCGTCCGCGTCATGCTCGAAGCCATGGGCCTCGGCCGCCTGCTCGGCCGCCTTGCGTCTCGGCGAGCCGTCGCGGCGGAGGAACTTCATCGCGATGGCGAGCGCCACGCCGATGACCACGAGCACGCCGACGAGCCCGCCGAGCGGCACTCGGCCGCCGCTCGCACCGTACATGGCCCCCAGCGCCACCGCGGCGACCAGTCCCCCGATGACGAACACGACCAGCATCTTCCGGCGATCCATGCCCGAATCGTATGACCTGTGAGCAAGTTGACGGAGTGCCCCTTCCGGCGGGCGCGACGGCATGCTCGGCGTCATGCCCTTTCGCACCGGTACCGTCGCCTTTGCCCGCTTCCGAGTCAGCGGGGGACCGCACGCCCTGACGCCGTCGGTCCTCGAATCCCTGGCCGCCGGCGTGATGGCCGAGTCGGGTGTCGGCTCACCGCCGGAGGTGCAGGCGGGCTGGATCTCCGGCCGCCATGTCTTCGACACGACCTTCGATCCCGACGCGACGGTGTTCGGCGACTCCGCGCTGTTCGCGATTCGCGTGGACACGAACCGCGTGCCGGCGGAGATCCGCCGGGCGTTCCGGCTCATGGCGGTTTCAGCGCGTGGGCCGGGCGAGGATCGTCGCGAGCAGGAAGCCGGTCGCCGCGAGGTCGACGAGGAAGCCGAGGCGCGTTGCCGGGCGGAGTTGTCCGCGGGACGACATCGCCGCAGCAAGATGGTCCCCGTGTTGTGGGACGTCCCGCGCCGGCTGATCCTCGCGCCGGTGTTCAGCGACACCTTGCGCAGCGTTCTCGCCGAGCACATGCGGGCGACGCTCGACGCGTCGATCGAGCCGCTGTCCGCGGGGGCGCTCGCGGCGGAGCACTTGTCGGCGTCGGGCCGGTCGCGCGACTACGAGGATCTCGCGCCGTCGTCGTTCACCGCGCCGCCGGCGGCAACGCTCGAGCGCGAAGGACGCGGCGACGGGCCGCCGGTGCCGTGGTCACGTCTCGGGCCGCAGCCGAAGGACTTCCTCGGCAACGAGTTCCTCATCTGGCTCTGGGCGCAGGGGGAGATCGGCAGCGCCGCGATCGACACCGAGGGCGGACCGGTCGCGCTCGTCTTCGACCAGAGCCTCGACATGGACTGCGCGTGGGACGTCGCCGGTCGCCAGACGCTGCGGGCGACCGGCCCCACGCGTCTGCCCGAGGCGGCGAAGGGACTCCAGAACGGCAAGTGGCCTCGGAAGGCCGGTCTCGTGCTCGCCGCCCGCGGCGACCAGTGGACGCTGACCTTCCAGGGCGATCGTTTCCTCGTCACGGGATGTCGCCTCGCCACCCCCGAGGAAGCCCCGGCCTCGGAGCGCGAGCGGACTGAACAGCGACTGGCCTCCATCGAGACGCTCGACGGTGTCCTCGTCGACCTGTTCCACGCGTTCCTCGAACGCCGGATCTGTTCGGGCTGGCAAGGCGAACGGCAGGCGATCCGCGAGTGGATCACCACCCGCACCGGCCGCCGCGCTACGGCGCCGGTGGAGTTGCCGGTGGAGTTGCCGGTGTAGGTGTTACAGCGCCTCGGGAGCGCGGACGGCGTCGCCGGCCGCCTCGCGGATCTCCGCGATCAGGCGGTTGGGGTCGGTCATGCCGATGAGCGACACGCAGGGTATCGACGCGAGCCCGGCCGGCACGTCGAGGTCGTTCACGAGCAGCACGTCGGGGCGATCCGTTGCGGCGCGTTCCGTCATCTGCTCGGCGCGCTGCGCCAGGGCCACGGTGTAGCCCTCGCTCTGGAGACGGACCCGCAGGGCCTGGAGCAGGCGAACGTCGGTGGCGGCGACGAGGATGTGGCGCTTTGGCATCTGTGATTCCCCCCGGCGCGCGTTCAGGGAAGCGAGCACCCGGCCATGACGAGTTCCGCCTCGACGAGGTCGATGAGGTCCGTCGTGTCGAACGGCTTCTGAAGCACGGCGATGTTCTCGAACTGGTCGAGCCGCGGGCGATACGCGGCCTCGAAACCCGTGATCACGATGATCGGGACCGGGCTCAGGGCCCGCACCGCCTCGGTGAGGCCGATTCCGTCCCCCGCCGGCATGTTCAGGTCGGTGATCACGAGGTCGTGCGGCTGACGACGAAAGCCTTCGAGGCCCTCGGTGCCGCAGCACGCGGTCTCGCATTCGTACCCGAGGTTCTCGAGACGGCTGGCGATGGCGCGGACGATCCGCTCGTCGTTGTCAACGATCAGGATCCGCGGTGCATGTGTGGACATGGTCTGATCCTCATGATGGACCGCCGGGCTGCCTGGACCGACGGCGCCTTTCGAGGATCGACGTATTCGACGAGCGCGATCACACGAAAAAAGCGACGCGCGGGATGCGCGTCGCTTCAGTCTGTAACGGTCCGGCCGCAGGGGGCCTCGTGTCCCGATCCCCGCCCGTGATTCAGTACCGGTAATGTTCGGGCTTGTACGGCCCGTTGACGGGGACGCCGATGTAGTCGGCCTGCTCCGTGCTGAGCTCCGTGAGCTTGGCGCCGAGCTTGTCGAGGTGCAGGCGGGCGACCGCCTCGTCGAGGTGCTTGGGCAGCGTGTACACCTGCTTCTTGTAGACGGCGTGGTTCTGGTGCAGCTCCATCTGGGCCAGCACCTGGTTGCTGAAGCTGTTGCTCATCACGAAGCTCGGATGGCCGGTCGCGCAGCCGAGGTTCAGGAGGCGTCCCTCGGCGAGGAGGATCACCGAGTGGCCGTCGGGGAAGACCCACTGGTCGGTCTGCGGCTTGATGTTGACGCGCTTGATGCCCTTGGTGGTCTCGAGCCCGGCCATGTCGATCTCGTTGTCGAAGTGACCGATGTTGCCGACGATCGCCTTGTCCTTCATGCGGGCCATGTGAGCGGCCGTGATGATGTCCTTGTTGCCGGTGGCCGTGATGAACACGTCGGCGGTGTGCAGGACGTCCTCCAGCCGCACGACCTCGAAGCCGTCCATGCACGCCTGGAGCGCGCAGATCGGATCGATCTCGGTCACGAGGACGCGGCACTTCTGCGCCGCCAGCGACTGCGCGCAGCCTTTGCCGACGTCGCCGTAGCCGCACACGACGGCGGCCTTGCCCGAGAGCATGATGTCCGTCGCCCGCATGACGCCGTCCACGAGCGAGTGGCGGCAGCCGTAGAGGTTGTCGAACTTGCTCTTGGTGACCGAGTCGTTGACGTTGATCGCCGGGAAGAGCAGGTCGCCGGTCTCCTGCATCTGGTAGAGGCGGTGCACGCCGGTGGTGGTCTCCTCGGTGACCCCGGTGATGTCGGCGGCCATGTGCTGCCAGAACGTGGGATTCTCCTCCTGGACTGCCGCGAGCAGGCTCAGGAACACGCGGAACTCGTCGTTGTCGGCGGTCTCCGGCGCCGGAACGGTGCCGGAGTCGTTGAACGCGGCGCCCCGGTGCACGAGCATCGTCGCGTCGCCACCGTCGTCGAGGATGAGGTTGGGTCCCTTGCCGCCGGGCCAGCGCAACGCCTGGAGCGTGCACCACCAGTACTCGGCCAGCGTCTCGCCCTTCCAGGCGAAGATCGCCGGACCCTTGGGATCGTCCGGGGTGCCGCCGAGGGCCGGCGGGCCCACGACCGCCGCCGCGGCGGCGTGATCCTGGGTGGAGAAGATGTTGCAGCTCGCCCAGCGGACCTCGGCCCCGAGGTCCAGGAGGGTCTCGATGAGAACCGCGGTCTGGATCGTCATGTGCAGGGAGCCGGTGATCCGGGCACCCTTGAGCGGCTGGTCGCCCTTGTGCTGCTCGCGGAGGGCCATCAGGCCCGGCATCTCGTGCTCGGCAAGCTCGATCTCCTTGCGGCCGAACGCCACCACGTCCGGGGCGAGGTCGCGCACCTTGTACGGCAGGTCGGAGATGAGGGGCAGGTTGGTGTCGAGGAACGTCTCGCGGGCGGTGGACGTGGCGGTCACGGCTTCTCTCCGGGGTGAGGTCGAGGTTCGGGGCAGGCCTGAAGCAATCATCCGTTCATCCGGATGAAGTGATACAAGCATACGACGGGCTTCGGGGGCGGTCAACCGCAGTTTCTGGCCAACAATGGCAACATCCGGGTCGATGGTGTTGTCGCGGTGGTGGTAGGGGGCGCAGAATGCACCCGGGGGAAGCGTATCCGTAGTTGGCATGCCGGCAGTCGCAATGAAGAAACAACAACCCGGCCAATCCAGGACGGCCGACCAACCCGACCCGCGGTCTGGATCGCAGACCGACTGGTCGATGATCTTCGAGGCGGCCGGCAGCGAGGGGGCCGAGGCCCAGGAGGCCTGGGATCAGCTCTCGCGCCGGTACTGGCCGGCGATCTACGCCTACATTCGCAGCACGGGGCGCGACGTCGAGGACGCGGCGGACCTGACGCAGGGCTTCGTCTGCGACGTGCTGCTCGGCCGGCGGCTGTTCGCGGTCGCGGACCCGCGCCGGGGCCGATTCCGAACGCTGCTGCTCACGGCGCTCAAGAACTACCTGACCGAGCGGCATCGGTACGACACCCGGAAGAAGCGATCACCCCGCGGCGACTCGTCCGCCAACGGGGACGGCCCGAAGCTGCTCGAGCTCGACCGCGAGTCCCCGTCTGTGGTCGCGCGTTCGCATTCGCCGACCCCCGACGCGGCCTTCGACACCCAGTGGGCCGTCGCGCTCGTGCACCGGATTCTCGATGGTGTCCGGGCCGAGTGCGTGCGCGAGGAACTCGCCGCGCACTGGACCGTATTCGAGCGGCGCGTCGTGCGTCCCATGCTGACCGGTGAACCTCCGATCGACTACAGCGTGCTGGTCGATCGGCTCGACCTCAAGGATGCGGCCCAGGCCGCGAACATGATGATCACGGTGAAGCGCCGTTTCGCCCGCGCGATGTACGCGGAGATCGGGCGAACCGTCAAGGATCCCGACGAGATCGAGGAAGAGATCTCGTCGTTGATGCGCGCGCTCCAGCGAACGGAAGGGCGACCATGATGTTTGACATGAACAACGAGGGGCCGATGAAGCTCCCGTACGACGAGCGGACCAAGCCCCAACTCGGTGAGGCGCTGCGGTGGGCGCTGGATACCTCGCTGGATCCGGCCCAGGCATCCGCGGACTGGCTCGCCCGCGACATCGACGACTCGCGCAACTCCGCCCAGGAGTTGCTGACGAATCCCGACGTGACGCTGACCCAGTTGCGCAAGGCCAAGAGCGCGTTCAAGACGATGCGCATCGTGGGCGAGACGAGCGCGGACCGCCGGCTCGGCGCGCGGCTCTACGCGGCCGCGATCGCGGCGGGGCTCGTCCGGCACGGCCGGCGCATCAGCAGCCAGTCCGATCCGGCGCTGGAGCGCGCGTTCAAAGGGCTCCTCGACGACCACGAGATGTCCGAAGACCTGCGCTCGCTGGCGGGCAAGGCGTTGTGCACGATGCAGGAGATGCCGTAAGGCAGGGAGCAGGCGAGGGAATCCGCTGGAGACCCGGGAACGCGGTGTCGATTCGACCGAATCGGTATCGTGTTCCCGGGCTTTTTCTTTCGGAGCACCTGGAATGGGTGACGAGGTCCACATCGAGATCGAGCACAAGTTCCTCCTCGACGGCATGCCGGTACTGCCGGCGGGTGCGCGGGCGGTCCGGATCGAGCAGGGTTACCTGCCGCCGGCGCCGGACGGCGCGGCCCTGTCGGGGAGGATCCGGCGCGCCGTGGACGCCGACGGTGCGGTCCGGTGCACGCACACGATCAAGCGCGGCCGGGGCGTGCGGCGAGAGGAGATCGAGCGGGAGATCAGCGAGGAGTGCTTCCGCCGCGAGTGGGAGCGTGCCGATGCCGCCCGGCTGACCAAGACCCGTCACCGCGTCGACGCCGGTTTGGTCGGTGGCGCTCCGGCGGTGTGGGAGATCGACGAGTTCGACGATCACGACCTCGTGTACGCCGAGATCGAGTTGCCGTCGGAGGACGCCGTGTTCGAGATCCCGCCCTGGCTCGCGCCGCACGTCGTGCGCGAGGTCACCGACGAGATTGCATACGGCAACGCGTCGATCGCGCTGTACGGAGCGCCGGTCAGTGAGGAAAGCTCACGCCCGCGTAGCCCATGAGGTGATCACGTCCCGGGTTGTTCTCGAACGTCCGGGCGTTGGAGACGTGGTACCAGCGAACGCCGAGCAGGAGCCGCGCGCCGTCATCGAGGGCGTGCGTGTAGCCCAGGCCGACCTGGGGCGTGAAGTTGAACGACGACGCGTCGCACGGCACGTTGTCGGTGGTTCCGAGCATGCCCACGCCGCCTTCGAAGAACACCGTCCAGTCCTCTTTGCTGAACATGTGCCACCGGAAGATCAGCGCAAAGCCGAAGCCGTAGGCGTTGTCGCCGAACTGCTGGAATCCGCCGCCGGTGAACTCGAGGTCGAGGCTGAGCCCGTCGGCGATGAACTTCGTGAACCCCAGGCCGACCATCCACATCGAGTTGTCGGTGTCGGTGACGTCGATGCCGCCGCCCCCGAGGACGTACCACCGCTGGCTGCCGCGGCTGGCGAACGGCGCCGGGACGGCAACGTCGAGGTCGGCGTCCGCTGCCGCGTCCGCATCGAGCCCCGTGGTGCCGGGCTGCGTCGCGGCCGTGCCGTCCTGGGCCGTCGCGTTCAGGTCGACGGTCAGGCGCGGGTTGACCGCGTGCGCATCGGCGGCGAGGCCGGCGGCAGGGGCGTCGGCCGATCGGTCGAGCTCCAGGCTCGTGGACAGCACCAGGGCTTCGAAGGGCAAGGCAGGCTCCGTCGCGCACGACGTCCAGCGGGCGCTGCGTCGGCAGTCGCGAGAGCCTATGAGTAACGGGGCATTCCGGCAACCCGTCGCATCGGCCGCAGCGCGGGAGTAGAGTGTTCCCCCTATGCCCCGCAAGCTCACCATCGTCGGTCTCGGCGAAGCGCTGCTCATGGAGCGCCCCGACGGCGCACAGCCCGCGGGGCTCGGCGCGTCCGTGGCGATGCGGGCGGTCGGGCTGGGCCACGTGGGTGTCGTCATTTCGCGGACCGGCCAGGACGACGCGGGCACCGAGCTCACCAACCTCCTCGACGCGGCGGGCGTCAACACGTCGCATCTCCAGAGCGACCCGGACCTGCCGACCGGGCGCGTGATCGTGCGCGCGACCGGCGAGATGATCGCTCGCCACCTCGACACGCGGGCCGCCTACGACAACCTCCAGTGGGACTTCGATCTGGAGGACGTCGCGCAACAGGCGGATGGCGTCGTCTTCTCGATGCTCACGCGGCGCAGCGGACAGACGCGGAGCGAGGAGAACCGGTTCCTCGCCGCCTGCCACGGTGCGATCAAGGTGCTCGACATGACCGCGCTCGACGGCGCGCCGGATCGGCGGCAGGCGCTGGCGGCGCTGGAACTCGCCGACGGCGCGGTCGTCCACGCGGCGGCGGTTGCGGCCGTGCTGCCGGGCTCGGACGGGCAGTCCCTCGCGGAGTGCGTCGCGGCCCTGCGACGCCAGAGCGATCTGTCCCTGGTCGTGACCGTCGAGGACGACGCCGCGGGATCGCGTGTGACGCTGCACCGCGATGACGGCGCCTGGCCAGCAACGATCCCCGCCGGTCGCGCCGCCGTCACCGCAGCGGAGGTCGCCGTCCTCGACGGACTCCTCCGCGGACGCCCCCCGAACGCCATGCTCGACCTCGCCACCCGCTACGCGGGACACGCGACGACGAAGCCCGACGAACCGGCGCCGCCTGAGTGGCTGGACACGTAGCCACCACGTCGCACTCGTTGCACGGACTAACATCGCGCACCAAACGACCGCCCCGCTGCGCGACAGGCGCGCGTCGGCGAACAACCATCACGCGGGCCCGAGGGCGGTGCCCGCAGAGTTGACCGGTGCGTCAAAGCCGTTCGTTGCGCGAGAGCGCAGACGGTCCCGGAGGGCCGTCTGGCGTGCGTCAACAAACGTCCTTTGCGCGAGAGCGCAGACGGTCCCGCAGGGCCGTCTGGCGTGCGTCAACAAACGTCCTCTGCGCGAGAGCGCAGACGGTCCCGTAGGGCCGTCGGAGCGGGAAATTAAAATCCGCCGTTCGGACGCTCCGACACTTCCGAACGGCGGCGCGCCACGGCCCGAAGGCCGCGTGTTTTTCTTGGCGGAGAAGCGCGGCGCGCGGGCCTCTCCGAGGGGTTCGGGAACAACGGACATCCCACAGTAGCCACCTGACTCGATGCGGGTCAACGTCGGGATGCAGGGTTCGATAGATTTTCGTAAAGTCTGTTACGCAAAGCAGTTACAAGACTCTCGCAATCGGTCATGCGGTCTGGTAGCCTGAACCCCGCAGCGACAGGTTGTCCACGCTCGACGTTTCCCGGAGGAGGAAGCGTGGGGGGCGTTTCAGGGGTCGCTGCGAGGGGGTCGGAAAGGGCAGGGCCCGGCACCTGGTGGGGGTGCCCGGAACTGTCCGTCACGACGCCGCTGACCCCGGTGACCCGCGGTCCGCGGCGTCGTCCTTTTCAAGGCCGCTGGTAACCAGATCGGCCACCGACGCCATGGCCCGGAGTCCCGCCCGGTGCAGGCCGCGGACGGCCGGCAGAAGCCCCGGGCTCCGGAGCAGGCTCGTGGCCACCAGCATGGGCCGGGCCCGCCCCCGCGCGTCGACCCACCGGTCGATCTCGGGCGGAAGACCGGTCGCGGCGTCGTCGCTCACCCCCCGGACGATTCCCCATCGCCAGCCCCGCGCGACGGCGGCCGTCGCGAACGCGACGGACTCCAGGTCGACCACGTCGGCTCCCGTCTCGAGATGCAGGTCACGCTTGCCGCTCGCCTCGACGACGATGCACTCGACCGTCGTCGCCACGCACGGGGAGGCGTCGGCGCCGAGCGTCGGCGTCCACGTCTCGCCGTCGGTAGCGCGCACCGCGGTGATCCACCTCGCCTCCCCGGCAGCGAGTCGCGGGGCCAGGGCCCCGGCGAGCCCCGCGAGGATCACGGCCCGCTCCGTCGCGTCGATCTGCTGCACCCACGCGTCGATCGCCGCGCCACCGACCCCGCAACACCGCACGTCCGCCCCGCGTGGCAACGCACGAACCAGCCGCCGCCGCTCGAACTCCGTCGGGCAGACGATGATCGTCATGGGGGGAGGATAGGGGGACTTCTGACGCCGTCCACGGCGGAAATGGTCGTGATCAGGCGTCGGATGGGTTAGTCCATGAACTCCATCCGCTCCGGCTCCGCCAGCATGAGCGGCGAGTCGGTGCCGAAGTCCATCTCGACGATCGGCAGCTCGGGGAACTGCTGCTGGGCTTGCTCGGCGGTGAGCAGGACGGCCAGCTCCGATCCATCGAGGCGGTCGTACACGGAGTACAGCGGATCGGATGCGCCGCCGTAGATGTGCACGATGAAGCGATCGTCCTCGATCGTCCCGAGCGACGGCAGGCCCTCGTGGGGATCGGTCGAGGGTGCGGCGATCGATGGCTGGTCCGGGGGGATCGGCGAGGCGTGCTGCGCGTGACCCAGATCGGGCACGAACACGCTCGCGAGCAGCAGGAACATCAGCGTGAGGACGGTGCCGAAGATGAGCCGCTCGACGGCGGGTGAGGGGCGCTTCATACGGCGGTTATCGGCAAATGGCGGGTCGCTGATGAGGCGAATCGGGGGGGGCGCCGGGCCCCTTCGGGGTGTCTGATAACGGGGCCGCCGCGGGCTCGGTGTTTCCTCCCCGCCCGCTTGTTCAGACGCCGAAAACGCCTATCATTCGCCGCTTCGAAGCGAGACCCCATCGTCTAGTCAGGTCCAGGACACCAGGTTTTCATCCTGGGAACAGGGGTTCGAATCCCCTTGGGGTCGTTCCGTGATTGCGCCAGGCCTGCTCATCGGGGTCCTTCTCGCGCTCCCGCCGCTGACCGCCGATCAGCGAACGCGGCTGGATACGGCCGTCGACGGGCGTGGTCACGAGGAGGAGGCGTTCGTCGCGCTCCTCGAGAACGCACGCGAGCGAGGGCGCCGCGACGCGCCGCCGCTTCCGGCGCCGGACGCCGGGAGCCTCGTCGCCGACCCCGATGCCCATCGCGGTGCGGCGTTCCGCGTCATCGGCGTCATCCAGCAGCAGCGGCGTCTCCCACGCCCCTTCGACGAGGTGCACGAGTGGTTCGTGCGCGACGACGAGGGCACGCCCCTGGTCGTGTTCGTCACCGGGGCGGAAGTCGATCCCGCCTCGTTCGCCGACGGACGGCGGATCGTCGTCGACACCCGGTTCTACAAGCGCCTCGACGCGGTCGGGCGGGACGGGACGCCGCGTTCGTATGCCGGCTTCGTCGGAGCCGACCCCCGGCTCGATACCACGCGGACGACGCCGGGGGCGTCGGCGTTGGTGATCCTGGTCGTCGCCCTGCCGACCCTCGTCATCGTCCTGATCGTTGCCCGGGCGATGGCGCGCCGCTCGGGGCCCGGATCCGGCCGGCGGACCGGCCGCGCCGTGGATCGGGAGGACACCGATCTGGACGAATCACCGCCGCTGCCGGAAGATCCCGGGGCGGCCCTGGCCGAACTGAAGCGCCGCGCGGAGCGATCCTGATGCCGACCGTTCACGTGTCGATCCCCGACCGAAGCTACTCCCTGCTCATCGAGCACGGGATCCTCGGTCGTCTCGGCGAGGTCGCCGGGTCGCTCGGCTTCACCTCGCCGGTTCTCCTCGCGGCCGACGCGAACGTGCTCGCGACCCACGCCCGCGTCGCGCGGACATCGCTGGAGCAACGCGGTATCGAACCGATCCTCCACGTGCTCGTCGCCGAGGAGAAGCGCAAGAACCTGGAAGCCGTCCACCGCATGTACGACGCGATGCTCGCCGGTCGCATCGAGCGCCGCAGCGCGGTGATCGCCCTCGGTGGCGGCGTGACCGGGGACATCGCCGGCTTCGCGGCGGCGACGTTCATGCGCGGTGTTCCGGTGCTCCAGGTGCCGACGACTCTGCTGGCGATGGTCGACGCGGCGATCGGCGGCAAGACGGGGGTGAACCTGTTGCGCCCCGCCGACGACGCCGGGCGCCGGGAGATGGCGAAGAACCTCGTCGGCGCGTTCTGGCAGCCGCGGGCGGTCGTGGTCGATCCCGCCGTGCTCGACACGCTCGATCCCCGCCACTTCCGGTGCGGTCTCGCCGAGTGCGTGAAGCACGGGATGATCGCCGACCCCGGTCTGCTCAGCTTCATCGACACCAACCACGACGGCATCGAGAGCCACGAACCGGCCGTGCTCACCGAGTTGATCACGCGCAGCGTGCGCGTGAAGGTCGACATCGTCGTCGCCGACGAACGCGAGCAGGGGCAGCGCGCCCTGCTGAACCTCGGGCACACCTTTGCCCACGCGATCGAGCCCATCGAGGCGCTCGACCTCCGGCACGGAGAGGCGGTGTCGATCGGTCTCTGCGCCGCGGCCGCATGCGCGGCGGCGACCGGGCGCTTCTCGCCGGTCGCGGCCCAGCACCTCGAAGCGCTGCTGCGACGCCTCGGTCTTCCCACGCGTCTTTCCCAGCGCGTCAACGTCGACCGGCTCGTCGCCGCCATGGGCTTCGACAAGAAGGTCGCCGGCGGTCGCCTGCGTCTCGTGCTGCCGATCGGACCGGGGCAGTGCGAGATCGTGGACGACCCGGACCTGCACTCCGTCCGCGAGGCCTGGGTCGCCGTCGGTGCGCACCCCGCCCGCGCCGCCCGATGAGCGGCGGTCGCTGGCTGCTCGCCGCCTCCTTCGCCGCGCTCGTCGTCGCGACGGCGTTGCGGGTGGCCGGCCCCAGCGATCTCTGGGACGACGCGCAGCCGCGCACGATCGGGTACACGACCGACATCGTCGTCAACGGGCGCTGGATACTGCCGGTGCTCGACGGCGCTCATCCGGCGCGCAAGCCGCCGCTGTACAACTGGCTCGCCGCTCCCGCCGTGCGCGTGATCGGCTTCTCCAGCGAACTCGCCCACAAGCTGCCGAGCGTGCTCGCGATGTGGCTGACCTGGGCGGGCCTCGCGTGGTGCGTCGGGCGGCTGGCGCGGACCGACGACGAGGCTCGCGCCGACGCCGTCGCCCTCGCCGGGCTCACGAGCCTGCTGTTCGTCTGCAACCACCTCGTGTTCAAGCTCGGGTACCTCGCCCGGCCGGACATGGTGCTCTCGACGCTGCTGCTCGTGGGGTGGTGGGCGGCGACCTCGATCGTCGTGTCGGCGCCGTCGCCGCGCGACCGCGCGCGGGCGGCGACGTTCTGGGTGTGCGTCGGAGCGGCGGCGCTCGCGAAGGGACCGGCCGCGGGCACGCTCGTGCTGTACGCGCTGACCGCGCCGCTGCTGCTCGGGGCGCCGCGGGCGCTGCGTCGCTTCGGGTGGTGGTGGGGGATCCCGCTCTCGGCCGCGATGTTCGGCGTGTGGGTGTGGGCCGCGTGGCGGGTGGATCCGGAGCACGTGACACGGACCCTCTGGTACGAGGAGGTCTGGGGTCGCGTGACCGGCCTCGGGCCGGAGGGGGCGAGCGAAGGGCCCGTCGCCCTGCTCACGGGCGCCGGCGACATGGTGATCTACTACCTCGTGCGTTTCGCGCCGTGGTCGCTGGTGACGATCCCCGCCGCCGTCGCCCTCTGGCGTCGGGGGAGAGGTGGGTCCGTGCTGGTCTCGACCGTCAGGGGGGCCGCGGTGTTCGTGGGGGTGACGATCGTGGCGTACACGTTCAGCGCCGGCAAACGCGGCGACTACGTCGCCGGGGCCATCGCGCCGGCGGCGCTCGTGGCGTCGTGGTGGATCGTGTCGATCACGCGGCGCCGGCCGGGGCTGCGCGGGCTCGTGGTGGTGGTGGCGGCGATCGCGATGGCCGTGTTCACCGATCGGCAGTGGCGTGAGACGAGCGCGCCGGCGCCGGGCATCGGCGACGACATCATCGCCTGGACACGAGACGCGCGATCGCGCATCGACGCGTCCGGCGACGCGCCGCTCGTCGCCTGCTGGCTGTGGGAGTCGCCGCTGCCGGCGTTGCTGGGCCACAGCGGGCCGCTGCACGACGATCCCGTCGCCGCGCTGGCCGAGACCGGGGTGCCGGCGTGGATCGTGGCCGGGGACGAGCCGGGGTCGCTCATCGAGCGGGTCACCGGGCAGCACCCCGAATGGCGCGTGTCCCGCGTCCTTCACGGCCCGGTCATGCCCAACGGCACCGCCCAGCCGGCCGCCGTCGGGCTCTACCGCGTCGAGGCCCGGTAATAACCTCCTTTTCAAGCGCCCGCGCCGTGGGCTCCGATAACAACCAAACCGTTTCCGGCGGTTTCCGCCGGTCGTCGCTGTCGTCCTGTTTCGTCCCGTCCGTGCCGGGAGCCGCACCGTGCGAACGATCGCGATCGTCAACCAGAAGGGCGGTTGCGGGAAGACCACCACGGCGATCAACCTGGCCGCGGTCTTCGCGCGTGACGGGAAGCGCACGCTTCTCGTCGACATGGACCCCCAGTCGCACTGCGCCGCCGGCCTGGGCGTGCCCGAGAAGCGGGTGGACTACTCGATCGCCGACGCCCTCGTCGAGCAGTCGGACGAGCGAATCGACACCTCGCGGCTCGTCTGGGAGGTCGGACGCAACCTCGACCTCGCCCCCGCGACGATGCGGCTCGCCGCCCTCGAGGCGCCGGGCGGCGGTCTCCACGACATGCCGGAGAAGGACCGGCGCCTGGAGCGCGTGCTGGCGAGGTTCGCCGGCGTCTACGACGTCTGCCTGGTCGACTGCCCGCCGACGATCGGCCTGCTCACCTTCAACGCCATGCGCGGCGCGCGGGAGGCGCTGATTCCCGTCGAGACCGGCTACTTCGCCCTCAAGGGGGCGCAGAAGCAGTGGGAGACGATCCAGCGGGTCATTCGCCACATCGGCCGGCCCATCGCCTGTCACATCGTGCCGACGCTGCACGACCCCGAGTCCGAGCTGGCCCGGGACATCCTCATCTCGCTCCGCCGTCACTTCGCCGGCCAGATCGTGCCCCTGGTGATCCGCGAGCACCACGCCCTCCGCGAGGCGGCGAGCATGGGGCAGGCGGTCTGCGAGTACGCACCGGATTCAGAGGCGGCCCGCGACTACGACGACCTCGCCGACTGGCTCCGCGAGCACGATGTCCGGCCGCGCGTGGACATCGAGATCGTCCGTCGGCCGGACCCACGACCGGGTCTCGAGAACGCGATCACGGTGCCCGAGGCCCCGCAGGCCATGGGCGCCACGATCACGACGCCCCGCACCGTCTCTCCGGCGCACGGGACCTCGATCCCGCCACCGCCCACGCCCGCAAGCGGCGGCGATCGCGCCGGCGAACTGGTCCGGCGTCTCCGCGCCCGCTCGCCCGGCACCGCCGACTCCGCATTGGCGATGCAGAGGGAGATCCGCGGGGCGATTTCGGGCGGTGCCACGGACGGTGCCACGGACGGTGCCACGGACCGCGAGCGAAGCGAGCAGTCCGTGTCCGCCCCCGCGTCCGCCCCCGCGTCCGCCCCCGTGTCCGCCCCCGTGTCCGCCCCCGCGTCCGTCCCCGCCCCCGCCCCCGCCCCCGACCCCCCCGACCCCCCCGACCTCTCGCACATCTACGGCATCCGTCACACCAGCCAGGGCATCCTCTTCGTGCAGCCCGATCCGGGCGAGCCGATGTCGCTCGCCGGTGACTTCAACGACTGGATGCCGCAGAGGAACCCGCTGCGGTCGAAGCCGGAGCTGGGTGTCGCCGAGGCCCTCCTGTCGATTCCGCCGGGACGCTATCTGTACAGGTTGGTGGTTGGCGGCCAATGGCGCGCCGATCCTTACAATGAGCACTGCGTGATCAACGAGCACGGCGAATCCAACAGCGTGCTCGTCGTTCCCGAGCCGCAACAGGCCAGACATGAACCAGACCCTTGACCCGTACGACGAGCTCGCCGCGATGTTCCTCACCGAGCCCGACTCGAAGGCGGCCGCGACGGCGCAGCCGGCCGGCAGCGACGATTCGAACGTGACCCGCTCCACGGTGCCGGACACGATCGAGCTGCTCCTCGTAGGGCACCTCCCGGTACGCGCAGGCCTGTGGATCACGCCGTACGCCGACGCGGTGGCGCGCGACATCGGGGCGTCCGTGCTCATCCGTCTCGACGGCGACGAGCCGATGATCCAGGTGCTCGGCGCGACCGAGGGGCCGGTCGTGGACGCGGTCGAGCGCTCCCGCACGCTGCGCGACGCGATCCTCCAGATCGGGGGCGTCGTTCGTCACTGGGTCGTTCGCCCATCGGTGCGCACCGATATGTCCGAACTGCTCGGCCCCACCGGGGGCGAGCCGACGTCCAACCGCGACGAGATCCTGACGATCCTCAGCAGCGGGAACCAGGCGGCGGTCGTGAACGCGTACCGGTTGGTCAAGACGCTCACCGAGGAGGCGCGCGAGGCCGGGCGTCAGCTCCCGCGTGTCGGCCTGGCCGTCATCGGTGACGACGAGGAGACGGCGCGCCGCGTCACCCGCAAGCTGAACCAGACGACCCGCGAGTACCTCGACGTTTCGGTGTCGCTGGTCCGCGCCGTGCCGCGAATCGACGCGGTGCTGAACGCATCGTCGCTGCGGAGCTTCCCCGGCCAGTCACGACCGGGGCTCGACGAGGTTCGCGCGTGGATCGACGAGGCGCGCACGGTGCCACCGGTGCACGAGACGCCCGCGGCAACACCGACCCCCGCCGCGGGCCCACGCGTGCGTCCGGCCAGGCTCGTGGAGCTGGAGGCCGAGGCGCGAGGAGACGAGGTGTGGAAGACCGCCGCGCCGGAAACCGTGAGCATGACTCCGGAGCCCGCGCCGACGCCCGAACCCGCGCCGACGCCAGAACCACTCGCCACGCCGCGTCCACCCACCCGCGTTCAGCCGGCGGCGGCGGAGGTGGAGGCCAAGAGCGAGGTCTGCGTTCGCGAGCCCGATGAACGCGGCAAGCCCATCCCGCTGGCGCGGTACGTGACCGGTCTCGCGGAGATCCCGGCGCGGTGCCCCGACCACGAGAACATCGAGCTGGCCCTCGACGAGCAGGGCCGCGTGCACTTGCTCGGACGCGTCGACGCCCTCCGCGGCATGCCCGTGGTTGCCGCATGGGTGCGCATGCACCGCGAGCTGCTCTCGATGGCGTGCGCCGGTCACCAGTTCGATCCCGCCGGGCGGACCGTGCGTCACGTCTTCACCGACGAGCCGCTCCGCGTCGCCGACCTGCACGCCAGCGACCTGCACCTGCACGTGCTGGCCCCGGTCGCGATCGAAGGCCGAACGGGGTGGTACGCCGCGCCGCTGAACCGGCCGGTCAAGCTGAAAGAGTAGCGCCCGCGGCGAGCGCCGTTGCCCCTTCGCCCCTCACCCGTCTCGCTGCGCTCGCCGACCTCTCCCCGCGGCGGGGAGAGGTGGGAACCCCTCTCCCTCTGGGAGAGGACAGCCTCGCGCAGCGAGGCAGGTGAGGGCGGGCGTCCTTGTCCGCTCGCCACGCGCTCGTCCATGACCTACATGATCGCGCGGAGAAAGCGCATCCAGTTGCCGGCGGTGAACCCCGCGACGTCGTCGTCGCTCCAGCCCGCGTTGCGCAACGCTGCGGCCAGCGTGTCGAGAAGACCGGGCCGATCGCAGCCGTCGGGCAGGTCATCCGGTCCGAAGCCGCCGTCCATGTCCGAGCCGAGGGCCACGCCGCGGCGGTGGCCCATGACCTCGGCGACGTGCGTGACGTGGTCGACGCAGTCGGCCACGTTCGCGCGCCGGCCGGTGGCGAGGAAGCCCGCGTAGAGGTTGAGCCCGACGATGCCGTCGCGGGCGTCGATCGCGCGGATCTGGTCGTCGCGCAGGTGACGCATGTCGTCGGCGAGCAGGGCCCGGCAGTTGGAATGCGTGGCGACGACACGCCCCGTCGCGTGCTCCAGCAGGCCGTCGAAGGCCTCATCGGCGAGGTGCGAGGCGTCGTGGACGATGCGCTCCGCGTCGAGCGCCCGCACGAGGTCGACGCCCTCGGCCGTCAACGGTCCGCCGCGTCCGTTCCCGCCGGCGTAGCGCGTTCCCCGCGCCCAGGTGAGGCCGACGAACCGAAGCCCGCGCGCATGCCACCACGCGACGTCGTCCGGACCCGCGATCGGATCCGCGCCCTCCATGAGCAGCACGACGGCGGGGGCTGGGCGCGGCGCGTCGAGATCCGCCGGGGACCGCACGATCGTCAGTTCTCCGGCGCGCTCCAGCGTCTCGTAGACATCGAGCTGCGCCACGCCGGCGCGGCGCGCCCCGGTGCGGTCGTTCACGTCACGATACCCGTACGCCCCGTCCTCGCCCGGCGCGGTGTAGACCGTCCCGAGCACGACGTCGATCCGAGCGCGGCGCAACGCCGGCAGGCTGACGCAGCCGGTCGTCCCGTCGGCCTCGGCCCGCAGGTCGCGCCCCGTCACCGCGAGGTACGCGAGATCGAGATGCCCGTCGACCCATACCATGCTGGTGATTGTCATGCCCGAGCACGATCCTGACAACGCGTCCGGGGAGTTCGTCTCCGAGCCCATCACGCCCGTCGTCGGCACGTTCACGACGGAGCTGATGACGCGCGGGCTCGCCGCGCTGCCCGGGGCGTTCACCTGGCGCGACCGGCGCTACGAGATCGTCGAGTGCCTCGAGCACAGCAAGCAGTCGTCGCCGGAGGGCTACACCACCGACGGCGAACGCTACCTGCGTCGCCAGCGGTTCCGGGTGCGGCTGGATACGGGTCAGGAGGCGGTGATCTACGTGGAGCGTCAATCCCGGCCCGGCGTGAGCAGGAAGACGGCGAAAAAGCGATGGTTCTTGTTCACGATCACGTCTGGTAAGGCGTCGGGCGGCGGTTGAGCCGTCCGCGTTGCCCAGCCCGACCCCGGGGAGTACGGTTAACGCCGATGTCCGGAGAGACCCCAGAACCCGTCGCGACGAGCGTCGACGGAGTGCCGTCGGCCGCCGCCGCGCGCCCGCAATCGGTGACGAGCCGCCGGATCGCGGCGATTGCCGTCGCGATCGGCGCCGCCGGCGTGCTGGGCCTCGCGGCGCGCCTCGACCCGTCACCGACCGGCGTCGGCACGCACGAGCAGCTCAACCTGCCTACGTGCGGGTGGATCATGGCCGGCGATCTGCCGTGCCCGACGTGCGGCATGACGACGGCCTTCTCGCACGCCGCGGACGGTCACCTGCTCACCAGCTTCCTCACCCAGCCGCTGGGTTTCCTGATCGCGCTCGGCACGGCGATGGCTCTGCTGATCGGCGCGTACGTCGCCGTGACCGGGTCCGCCGTGGCTTCGGTCCTGCCGCGTCTCTGGGGGCGATGGGCGCCGTGGACGATCGGCGTGGTCCTCCTGGGGTCGTGGGTCTACAAGGTCGTGCAGTACAAGGGTCTGTTGCCATGAGACGTCGCGTGGTTCGACCGAAGCTCCTGGCCCTGCTCGTGCTCCCGCTGCTCGCTGGCGTGCCCGGCGGGTGCGCCGTCGCCCAGCTCGTCGGCGGCATGATGCAGAACGCCGAGTACCAGAAGCAGGTGCAGACGCCGGCCCGGTACGACCTCGAGGGGTACACGATCGCCGTCCTCGTCGACGCCGACCTCGGGGTGCTCTCGATGTACCCGCGGCTCATCGAGCAGGTCACCAGCGGTGTCACGCTCCGGATCGCCCGCGACGTGCCGGGCGTGGTGGTGACCCATCCGAGCCGCGTACTCGACTGGCAGTGGAAGACCCCTCAGTGGAACGCGATGCCGTACGGGAAGATCGCCGAGCAGCTCAACGTCGATCGCGTGATCCTCGTCGACGTCTACGAGTACCGGCTGCACCCGCCGGGGGACCGGTGGCTCTGGGAGGGCGTCTGCGCCGCGAACGTCAGCGTCATCGAGCGCGACGCCTTCGATCCGGACATGATCGTGGATACGTACGACGTGACGAGCAACTTCCCGACCGTCAGCTACGTCGATCGCAGCAGCGCGTCGGCGGGGCAGATCGAGACGGGGCTGCTCTCGGAGTTCATCAAGCGGACGGCGTGGCTCTTCCACGAGCATCTCGAGCCGAAGTACCCCGACAAGTTCAGGCCCGAGGCCGCGTGATGCGCTTCGCCCGGAACAGCACCCGCCCCCATCACCGATCGCGGGCCGCCGGCTCGATCGCGCCGCGTCTCTGTCTGGGTCTCGGGCTGGGGCTCGCCTTGCTCGTGCTGCTGCCCGCGTGCAACATCGTCGGCCCGCTCGCCTACTTCGTCGGCGGTTTGCCGAAGATCGATGCGCAGTACGAGATCCAGCCGCGGCCGACCGTCGTGTTCGTGGACGACCGCGCCAACGTGATCGACTCCAACGCGCGGCTGCTCCGGCTGGAGCTGGCCGACGTCGTCACCAGCGAGCTGATGGAGCAAGACATCCTCACGGTGGAGACGGCGATCAGCCCGCGTGACGCCATGGGCATGGCGCTGTCACGCGACCGGTTCAGCGAGCTGCTGCCGATCGACGCGATCGGGCGCGAGGTCGGCGCCGAGCAGATCATCTACATCGAGATGCACGCGTTTCGCGACACCGGTGACGGCACGGTGCCGCGCCCGACCGGGTCATGCCGCGTGCGCGTGCTCGACGTGACGAACCGCGTCCGCCTCTTTCCCCCTGAAGACGACCAGATGCCGTCGCGCATCGTCAACGCGGTCATTCCACCGGTGGATCCGGGGTTGCTGCGCTCGCAGTCCTCGCGGCTCAAGGTCCACCGCGCACTCATCGAGAGCCTGGGCAGCTCCGTCGCCAAGCTCTTCTACCGTCACGAGGCGCGCGAGCTGGGCGATCGTCTGAAACCTCGCTGATCGGGGCACTCGCGTGCGGGTCCTTCATCTCGTCGATCCCGGTTCCCCCGGCGGGGGCGCGTGCACGCTGCGGCTGATGGCCGAGCCGATGACGCGCCTGCGCTCGATCGAGCAGGACGTGATCGTGATCGGGCACCGCGGGCACGTGGAGCTGGCCGTGCGCTGCGGCGTGCGGCCCGTCGGCGCGATCGCGCCGACGCTCGGGCTCTCCCTCTCGGCCCAGCGGGCGCTGAGACGGGCGATCGCCGAACGCGAGCGGCGGCAGGGTCGCTACGACGTCATCCACGCGTGGACGCTCTCGTCGGCGGCGCTCGCGCGGACGGCGGCTCCCGGTCGCGCGCTGATGGCTACGGCGATGGTCGGTCCCACCACGGAGCCGGCCGCCCACGGGCAGATCGCGTTGCTGCGCCGGCGGCCGGCGCCGGTGCTCGCCGGCTCCGGCTTCGTGCGCGAGGAGTTCCGCGAGATGGGCCTCGACGGGGGCGTGGTGTCGGTGCTCCCGCCGGCGGTCACGACGCGCGACGTCGACGAGCGGCAGCGGGCGACGCTGCGGCAGCGCTGGGGAGCGACCGACGCGACGCTCGTGGTCGGCGTGCCGGCGCAGCCGATCGGGTGGTCCGACGCCCGTCGGGCCGTCGAGGTGCTCGCGCGGCTCGCGTACACCGAACGCGACATCCGTTTCGTCGTCCACCACAGCGCCAACCGCCGCGTCCAGACCACGCGCTGGTTGGAGCAACAGGGGTTTCGGGACCTGCTCGTCGTCGACGACACGCTCGCCGAGCCGTGGCGCGTGGTCGCCGGCTTCGACGCGGCGCTGCTCATGAACGACGACCTCAACACACGGAACCTCTCGACCGCCGGCTCCCCGTGGTCGCTGTTGACGGGAGGGGGGCGCCGCGCGCGTCCGGCGTCCGGGGTCCTTCCCGCGCTCTGGGCTATGGCCGCCGGCGTGGTCGTGATCGCCGAGGAATCCGCGGCGTGTGCGGAGATCATCGCCGACGAGGTCTCCGGCCTGCTCATTCCCGCCGGCGACATCAATGCCGCCGCCGATCGGCTCGGCCGCCTGCACGACGACCGCGCGCTCGCCGAGCGTCTCGGGGCCGGGGCCCGCGCGGCGGTCAACGAAGGCTTCACCGCCGACGCGTTCTGCGCGCGGCTCGGCACGTGGTACGAGCGCGCCGACCGCGGCGCCGCGGAGGCGGCGTCGACGGCGGCGGCTGGTTGATCGCGCCGACGGCCCGGCGGCGCGGCCGGACTACTCCGCGATGGTCGGCCCGGTCACGGCCTCGTAGGAGTCGGCGTGCGCGATCGCGGCCCCGCGGTCCTTCGTGCCCGGCATGATCTCGAACCGCGGGTCGAAGCTCCTTCCTGGGTCGGGTCTCTCGTCATCGGCGCGTGACCGCGCTCGTCGGGGGGGGGATACCCGATCCTCCCCGGCTCCAACAAGACGTCGTCTCGCATATGATCACCGTCGAATGAGCATTATTCGAGCATCAGGGGACGGGACCGTACCTTACGACGACCAGCAGATCTCGGTACGCGACGCAAGACGGGTGATCGACGCCATCAACGTGGCGACGGAGTTCGAGGGCGAGCCGGAGGAGCGCGTGGAGTACTTGCTCAGCGGGCTCCTGAAGCTGCTCGACCGGTCGTCGCTCTGCGTGCTCCAGGTGTGCGAGGACCTGCGGAGGGAGCCGGCGCCGCTCATGGCGCGGCGGTTCGTGTTCGCGCCGACCGCCGGGCATGAGCCGCTCGTGGACGACGAGCATCTCCAGACCGCGGCCGAGGGCGACATGCACCCGATGATCCGGCTGGTGATTCCGCGCATCCTCGATCGCATTCGCACGCCGTTCACGTTCGTTGCCAGCGAGGTGTTCGGTGGCGAACCGTGGTTCGAGGAGACCATCCGGCCCGCCATGCGCGAACGCGGATACGTCGACGCCCTGATGTCCGGATGGGCGGGCTCGCCGGACCGGTCGCTCATGGTCTCGCTCATGCGCGGCACCGACGAGCCACCGTTCGACGAGTCGGACGTGACCATGCTCTCGCTGCTGGTGCGGGCGTGCGCGCCGTTCGTCGATCGCGAGCTCTTTGCCAACGCCGACCCGATTGCCGAACAGGAACTGACGGCGCGCCAGCGCGAGGTCCTGCTGCACCTTCTCTACGGTTCGTGCGAGAAGGAGATCGCCGGCGCCCTCAGCCGCAGCGTGCACACGGTGCACACGTACATCAAGCAGATCTACGGCGCCTTCAACGTCAGCAGCCGCGGCGAGCTGCTCGCGATGTTCATCGACGATGCCGTGCGGTCGGCGGTCGCGAAAGCCGGTTGAGCGTGACTCGGTGGTTTGTCGCTACGGCTCGACCGTCGCGTAGTCGCCCGTGACCGTTGGCGACCAGAGACGCATGTCGTAGAAGAGATCGGGTACGGAGTGGGTCGACACGCTGCCGTCGAGGTGTGCGACGGGAAGCTGGTCGCCCCAGCGGGCGATCGGCCAGCCGCCGCCCTCGTCGTAGCTGGCCTGCGGGGTGGCCACGATCACACCGCCGGTGCCCAGCGCCCATTGCGGTTCGATCCACGTTTCATGGACCTCGTCCAGCTCCAGGAATGGCGGGCGCAGCTCCGGGTATCCGAAGGCGACGTCGGAGACCGGGGGATCGGTGATCAGGTTGTTATCCGGGTCGGAATCGGCGTCGCCGAAGTAGACGACCGGGGCGAAGAGGATGACGCGTCCGGGCGCCTTCACCTCGGAGAAGCGCGTGACCGCGAGCGAGTCGCCGGGGCTGTCCCACGGGTTCCGCAAGGCGATGTCGGTGCCGCCGTGTACGTCGTCGCCGCCGAGCATGATCGAGTTCAGGCCATAGGCGGGCGCGCGGGCGGCGAGGACCTCGCCGCCGGCGGGATCACCCGTGTCCGGTCCGTAGACACCGCTGGCGACCTCGCGTTTCAGTTGCGAGTCCAGCTCACGGTTGCGGTAATCGCGGAATGCGAAGGACCACTCGTCCTCCACGTACGGCGAGAGCCGCCAGACGTACGAGGAGGCGTCGGCAGGATTGTTGTTCTTGTCGATCTTGGGTCCCGACGGCAGGCGCGTGGAGATACCGAGTTTGCCGACCCGGTCTTTGCTCACGTACCCCGGCATGAGCCGACCGTTGTGGTCCACGTGATAGGCGTTGTAGCCGAGCGCCATCCCGCGCAGGGCGGCGGCGGAGTCGGTGCGGTTCGCGGCGGCGCGCACGCCGCCCAGCGCGACGATGACGATCGCCGCGAGGATCAGGATCAGGCTGATCGTGACGATGAGCTCGAGCAGGGTGAAGCCGCGTCGTGAGGTCGTCATGGCGGAGGATCTCCGGGAGGGGAGAATGGGGCGGACGGGATCCGGCCGGCGCGATCAGCTTCCGCCGAACTGGACCAGGTCGTCGTATTCGAGGAGCGTGTCAGCGGAGTAATCAGGCTCGAAGATCGGCAGGCCGTCGCCGCTGACGCCCACCGGCGCCCACACCCGATTCGGGACGCCAGGGCTCCCCGGGCCGTCTTCGCTCGACATGAAGATCGCGTCGGCCCCGGCCGAGAGCAGCATGAACGCTCCGCGCGCCTGTCCGGCCAGGGCCGGGTGCTCCAGCAGCTTGGCGAACAGCGGTCCGGGGCGCGCCTGCGTCGCCGAACCCAGGTTGCTCAGGCCCAGTTGATCCCGGCCGAGCCTGCCGAGCTGCGGCGAGTCGAGGTACGGCTGGGCCGTCGCGAGCGTGAACTGCGGCGGCGCCTGGGCGCCGCCGAGCGCCACGAGCGGGCCCACCGAGCGCAGACGCCGGAAGTAGAGGATCGGTTGTCCCCAGGAGTCGCGGAGCGTGGGCACGATCCCAGGCACATTGTCAACTTCCGGCACGACGCCGTTGGCGAGCTGCCCGTCGACGATCCCGAAGTCCTTGCTCGTCGGCGTGAAGTACGGCGGATACGGCTTGTTCCCGATGATGGGGCCGTCGCCGATGCGGTTGCGCTCGACCTTGATCCTGTAGAGTTCGCCGTCACCCAGATCGAACGCGATCTCGATATCGAAGTCGACCACCTCCGCGTACTCGGCGGCGCCGTCGGCCTCGCGCGTGTACCCGCCGAGAAGGTGGAGCAACGCGTTCTGCGTGCCGGTCATCTTCGGGTCGTTGGCGAGGATCGTCTCGGGCACGACACCGGGGTAGAAGTCGTGCTCCTGGTGGAACGCCTCGCACGCGGCGGCGAAGCCGCGCATGGTGGCCATCGTCGCCGTCTCCTTCGCCTTCTTGCGGGCCTGGCCGAGCGCGCCCAGCAGCAGGCCCACGAGGAGCACGATGATCGCGATGACGACGATGAGCTCCGTCAACGTGAACGCGCGGCTCTTCGTGCCCGGGATCGTTCGGATTCGGTTCAGTGCGGTCATGAGCGTATTCCCCTGGCCGGTGGCGCGCGGCCAGCCGGCGGACGGTTTCGAAAACCCCGTCACGCTCATCCGCTAAGTGCAGGATAGCAGGCGGGTTGCGGATGGTCGAGCCGGCAGGCGTTTTCGCCCGTGGGGCCCCGTGACATGCGGCCTAAAGGACCGCCTGGAGGTACTCGGCGAGGTACCGGTCGATGAAGACCTTGACCGCCTCCGCCGTCGCCTCGGCGTCGGTGCCCCAGATACATCCGCGGCGCTCGATGAACTCCGGGTCGAGCTGGATCCGGTAGGCGTCCTCGCGGACCATCATCGTCGGGACGCGGCTGGCGAGGAAGGCCGTCGCCGCGTTGATCTCCGGGCGGCCGATCGTGAGGGTCGGCCGGAGCCGCAGGGCGTCGTCGTTGAGATACCACAGATCGCAGCAAACCAGCGGCTCGAACGTCATGGGCCCGTCCATCAAACCCTGGCGGGCGGCGATCTCGTCGCTCAAGCCGTACGCCAGCGCCCGGTCGTGACGCTCCGCCTCGAGGTGTGCCCCGACGACCAGCGGCAGCACCAGGTCAGCGTCGACGCCATCCACGTCCGACATTCGACGGCTCCTTCTCTCTGGAACGTGTCGTTCCTGCGGTCTGGGCAAAGCATACCAACCATGCTGCGGGCCCATCCCCCGAATCGGACCTGCCTCTGGACTCTCCCCCTCGTCCGGCCGACTCAGACCATATGACACGCTGTCCTATGTCAACCGACGATCCGGGGGGACGGCGCGCCTTCACGCTCATCGAGATCATGATCGTCGTGGTGATTCTGTCGCTGCTCGGCGTGATCCTCGTCGCCCGCGCGACGAACTTCATCGGGCTCGGCCGCGCCGAGGCGATGGGTGCGAACGTCGGTCACATCCGCGAGCAGATCGGGTACCAGGCGGCGACGCAGGGCGCGCCGCTGGCGGCGAGCGGCTACCCGCTCGCGGTCGACGGTGGCTGGTTCCGAAGCAGCGAGATGCCGCGTCACACGTGGACGGGTCAGCCGCTGCTGGTTCAGACCGTGACCGCCGATCCGAACGACTACTTCCCCGCGACGAAGACGTTCGATCCGAACGCCGGCGCCCAGCCCAACGCCTGGTACAACGTGTCCAACGGTTCCTTCTGCGCGCTCGTCGCCGACGAGGGCGACGCGGGGGAGACGCTGGAGATGTTCAACATCGCGAACAACGTGCAGTTGACGAGCCTGGCGCAGACGACGCGACCCTGAGGGGGTTTGGCAGCGCGTGCGTGGGACGGCCGCGGAAGCGACTACTCTCGGGCGGTCCGATTGCCTCTTCGGCCTTTGTGTATATACTCGAATATATACACAAGGGGTGTCCCATGGTCGCTACCGCGAAGATCTTCACCAATGGAGCCAGCCAGGCGGTCCGGCTGCCGAAGGAGTTCCGCTTCGACGTGAACGAGGTGTGTGTGCAGCGCATCGGCTCCGCCGTGCTGCTGTTTCCCCGGGAGGACGCGTGGGAACTGTTCCGCGAATCACTGGGCGCGGTGGACGACGACTTCATGGCTGACCGCAAGCAGCCCCCGAAGGCCGAGGAGCGCGAGGGGTTGTGACCCGCTTCATGCTCGATACGAGCATCTGTGTCGCGCTGCTTCGCGGCCGCGCCGAGCGCGTGGCGGCGCGCATGGAGACGCACGACATTCGGGAGATCGCGATCTCGAGCGTGACGTTCGCCGAGTTGCAATACGGACGGGCGAAGGCGACCCGTCCGGGCCGTCAGATGGCGGCTCTCGTCAGGTTCGTCGCGCCGCTGGCCATCGTTCCGTTCGAGAGTGCGGCCGCACGATCGTACGGTCTCGTGCGCAGCGATCTCGAACGCCGTGGTACTCCGATCGGTCCGCTGGATACGCTCATTGCAGCCCATGCCCACGCGCTGAACCTGATCCTGGTGACGAACAACGAGCGAGAGTTCAGCCGAATCAACGGCTTGCTCGTCGAAGACTGGCTTCGTTCCTGACGGGGTGGATCGCGCGCTTCAGAGTGCGGCCAGCCGCTCGGCCGTGTCCAGCTCGACGAGCGCGTCCACGAGATCCTGCATGCGTCCGGCGAGCACCTCGCCGAGGTTGAACGACCGGCCGAGCCGGTGGTCGACGACGAGGTTGTCCTTGAAGCGGTAGGTGCGGATCTTCTCGGCGCGGCTGCCGGAGCCGATCATGCCCTTGCGCTCCTCGGAGCGTTGCGCTTCCTGCTCGGCCTTCTGCTGCTCGTAGAGACGCGCCCGCAAGAGCTTCCACGCCTTCTCGCGGTTCTGCGCCTGGCTCTTCGTATCCTGCATGCGCACCTCGATCCCCGACGGCCCGTGGATGAGGTGCACGGCGGTAGCGACCTTGTTGACGTTCTGCCCGCCGGGGCCCTGGGAGGTGGTGATCATCTCCTTGACGTCGCCGGCGTCGAGCTGGACTTCGACTTCCTCCGGCTCCGGCAACACGGCGATCGTGGCCGTCGAGGTGTGGATGCGCCCTTGCGCCTCGGTGGCGGGGACCCGCTTCACCTGGTGCGTCCCGCCTTCGTAGCCGAGCTGCGCCCAGACGCCCTCGCCGGAGACGGTGAGGATCGCCTGCTTGAATCCACCCTGCTCGCCGGGCGAGGCGTCGAGGATGTCCACCTTCCAGCGGCGCTCCGCCGCGTAGCGCCGATACATCTCGACGAGGTCGCCGACGAAGAGCGCCGCCTCGTCGCCGCCGACACCGGCGCGGGCCTCGATGATGATCGACGCGACGGACTGATCGTCGGCGGTGACGAGCCGGCGCTGCACGCCCTCGATGAGCGCGTCGGCCTTCTCGCGCAGCTCTGGCAGCTCCTCGCGGGCGAGCTCGACGAGTTCGGCGTCGTCACCGGCGTCGATGACCGACTGCATCTCGTCGATCTGCTCGACGCAGGCGCGGTAGGCGCGGTAGTCGGCGACGACCGGCTCGAGGGCGGCGATCTTCTTCGACACCGTCGTCACGCGGCGGTGGTCGCCCATGACCTCCGGGTCCTCCAGCGACCGACGCAGCTCGGTTTGCTGGGCCTCGAGATCCTCGAGCCGGGCGATGATGTTGGTGGAGACGCTGACCATGGGGCGCACCGGATCAAGGCCCCGAGAGAGGGCCGAGGCTGGCGGGGATCAGGATATCGTGCGAGCGGGGCGGGACCGGGCCGGCGGCCCGGGAAGCCGGGAAGGGGGGCGGCTAGGACTTCTTCTTGTCCTTCTTCTTGAAGTAGTCGCCCTGGAACTTCCGCTGGAACTTCTCGACGCGGCCCGCGGTGTCCACGAACGAGCTCTTGCCGGTGAAGAACGGGTGGGAGCCCGACCAGATCTCGACGTTCATCTCCGGGACCGTCGCCCCCACCGTCATGACTTGCTCGCCACGGTAGAAGACCTTGCAGTCCTGGTAGTACTTGGGGTGGATCTTGTCTTTCATCGGATCGCTCGTCGGGACCGGGTCGGTCGGCTGGGGAAGGGAAACGGCTGGGGAAGGGGCACGGCGGGGGCAGGGGGGGCGGAACTGGCCCGCCGGACGGCCGAGGCCCTTCCGGGCGGCCTCAGGCGAGCCCCACAGTCTAGGCCCCGGTCCTGAATCTGCAACCCGGGAGTGGTTGACGGGGCCCCGTTGGCCGATATCCTTCTCGATCGCAGCCCGGGGATGGCGTTCTCGTGATCCCGGGGCATGCACCGACAACCGAATCCCCTGTAGCTCAATTGGTAGAGCGAGCGGCTGTTAACCGCTAGGTTGCTGGTTCGAGTCCAGCCGGGGGAGCTTTCCCACCAGGTCGCGGAATATGATGCGACCGAGCGGTGAACGGCGACGCGTGTGCGTCGGCGGGACCCGCGACCAGTTCGTGAACGACACCGCATCGCCTCAAAGCCCTGCTCTGTCTTCACCATGTTTTGAGGTTTGTGCGATGAAACTGTACGTAGGCAACATCAGCTTCGACACCAACGAGGACACGCTTCGCAACACGTTCGCCGAGCACGGCGACGTGGAGGAAGTGGCGGTCATCACCGATCGCGACACCGGCCGCCCGCGCGGCTTCGCGTTCGTCACCTTCCGCGAGGAAAGCGCCGCTCGCAACGCGATCGACGCCCTCAACGGCAAGGAGCTCGACGGCCGCGCCCTGAACGTCAACGAGGCCAAGGCCAAGACCGGCGGCGGCGGCGGTGGCGGCGGCGGCGGCGGTCGCCGTGGTGGCTGGTAAGGCCCCGCTGGCGTGACCGGGTGATCGCATCCGGTCGGAACGCAAACGACTCAGGACGCCGAGGCGATGATGCCTCGGCGTCCTGTCGTTAAAGAGGATGGGGGGACGGGGCTCGGCGACCAGAAGGGGGCGGGTTGGCCGACTCTCGGTTCACCTATCGAAGCCATCGGCGCGTCTGAGTCCGAACGAAGCGGTCAGGGGCCAGGTGTACCGCAGAGCGACTCAACGACATCGACAGCTCTGTACGAGTGAGCGCCTGGCTCGAGGAACCTCGCGACGCTTGCGACATCGTCTCCAGACGTGATGAGCGGCTTCTCCTGTTCGCCGTCACGGCGGATCTGGCCGAGGCCGATGTTCGCCAGCAATCCGTTGCATACGCACTCGCGGCCGCGCGTATCCTCCTCTTCGCCGCCCTTGCGCACGTAGTCCTCCACTGGCTCGGCCGGGCATCGCCAGCCGAGCGTGCCGCCTGCCGTCTTGTACGCATGCCGCAAGTACCCCAGGTCGCAGATGCGCGCTCTCTTCTCAGAGGTCGTGGAGTCAGAGTGAGTGTCCTCCATCTGGAGGACCTTGAACGGAAAACCGGTCGGTGACGCGATTGGATCGGCGAGGATCCTGGCACCACCCATGCGGCTCATGGCCAACACACGCTCCTTCAACTCGTGATCGAGCCCGGATTCTTCGCAATAGGCGAACGCTGTTCCAATCTGAACTCCAGCCGCACCCAGCCGGAGCGCCTCGGCTACGCGGCCCGGCTCCGCGTAGGAACCGGCGAGCCAGAACGGACGCCCCAACGCTCTGATCGCTTCAAGGTCGGGAACGTCGCGTTCACCGTAGATCGGCTCCCCTTCGACGCTCAGCTTCAGGCGTCCGCGCGGCGGCGCGTTGTGCCCCCCCGCGGTGGGGCCTTCGATCACGAACCCGTTCACTCGACCGCTGGCCTTGCGTGCGAGCATGTTCGCGAGCGTCGCGGAGGAGACGATGGCAAGGAAGTCGGGCCGGACGAGGTCTGGCGCTTTGCCGCCGCAGAACGGGCCGGGATCGAAACGAGTCGTGAACTCATCGTTGCGATCGGCGCCTTGAACATCGAGGCACAGCTCAGCGGGCTGTCCCTGGGCAAATCGATCAAGGACGCCGGGGATCGCTCTCGGGATGCCCGCGCCCATGAGGACGTACGTCACGCCGGCGAGCATTGCGCCATAAATGGAATGCAGAGTCGGGAGCTGGATCTTCTCGAGGAAGTTGATCCCGACCGGCCGATCGTGGCCTTCCCTGGCAAGGAACACCTCCACGAAGTTGCCTGCCACGAGCAACTCCTCCATGTGACGCGATGGATTCTCGCTCGGGATCGGCTTGGCGCAGAACGGCTTGTCCTCGGGCTTGCCGCCGGGGATGAAGTAGCGATCAAGGAGTCGTTGCGCGACACCGGGGATCGGGAATCGATCGAGCGCCCTGCGCATGTGACCGCCCACGTCTCCAAGTTGCAGACGTCTGGCCAGAATCACATCCATCGCTGTTCCGGACACCACGCCGAGCTGACCCGCTTTCGACACGGCGCGCGCGAGCGACCATCCGGAGACGCCCGCTCCCATTCCGCCTTGGATGATTGTCGGCAGCGGCTCACAGTTCATAGATCGCGGCGCGATTGTCGTACGTCACGGCATGCTCAGAGACGGGGAACCCACCCTGTTTTGGTTCTGAGCAGGTGCGGATCCTCATTGACCGCCGTCAAGTCTCAAGCTGGGGCATCGGTATCGAGAATCTCCTGCACCCGCGCACCAAGCGGCTTGCCGCACTCGGGGCAGTTCGGGCCGGGCGAACCGATCAGAGTATAGCCGCAAGGAACGCAGATCGGCACACCACGATCGAGCAGTTCCTTCCGCAGCATCTTCTGAGCATGCCGATTCGTAACCCATATCCCCAGGAGAACACAAGGGATCATGACCGGCAACACGAGTATTAGCTTGAGCGTGGTGTAGCTGATCGGCAAGCCGATCCCAGACAGAACCGTGCGCAGCAGCACGGTGATCGCAAGGCAGGATACGGCCGCCACCGCCCACGCGAGATAGAACTGCCGCCGAAAGATCATCCTGAGCCGGACTCGCCGTAACGCCTGACGGCCCTCCTCATCCGTCGGGAACAAAGCAAGCTCCGGGAAACTCGTCAGCGAACCGGCACCATGATCCCACACAGCGCGCCAAGCCCTCTGAAGCGGCGAGCGCGATACACGCCCGGAGCTCGAGCCTCGCTCAGGATGATCGAGTGGCGGCTGCTGCATCATCATCGTCACGATCCACCGGCATGGTACGGGAACGACCAGCCGACCCCAGGTGCGGGAGAGCCCCTCGCTCCGCCTGGGGAGCGCCCTCAGCCCTGGTCGGGCAGCGATAAGGTAGACTGGGCGTGAGCTGACTATGACCGACGAAACTCTCACAACCCCTCAGGGCGACAGCAAGACTCCTGTCGACGCCGAGTCCACCGTAACGCCTGGTGCCGCCCCTTGGCTGGGTCCGACCGCGTGTCGATGTCCTGCGCCGTCATCTCCGCCTCTCCGAGCGATCGAGAAGGACCGCGCGCGTCGGTACGAGACGGCGAACGGCCTCGCGGCGGACCTCCGGCGTCACCTCGTTCACGAGCCGGTTCAGGTGGGGACGCCGCGTGCCAAATAACCGGATCGCGAAGTTCGTCCGGCGAAACCGCGTCGGGGTCACGGCGGCTGCGCTTGTCCTGTTCGTGCTGCTCGCGGGAGTCGTCGCCACGCGTCTGGCGCGGATTCGTGCGCTCGACGCGGAGGAGCTGCCGGAGACGCCGCGCGTGGCGGCGGTGAAGGCGCAGGACGAGGCGCAGGACGAGGCGCAGGACGAGGCGCAGGACGAGGCGCAGGACGAGGCGCAGGACGAGGCGCAGGACGAGGCGCAGGACGAGGCGCAGGACGAGGCGCAGGACGAGGCGCAGGACGAGGCGCAGGACGAG
>JAAELP010000394.1 GCA_024226535.1 Planctomycetota bacterium
CGCGGGCGAGTTCATGCGACGACAGCGAGAGCTGTACCGCGCGCTCGTTACGCTGGCCGGCGACCGGCATGAGCGCGAGACGTCGACCGCCCGCGAGTACGAGGAATCCGGCGCCGCGGCGCAGACCGAACACGAGGAGGCGCGGCGCGCCCTCGAGCAGGGTTACCGCGCCGACCTGAAATCGACCGAAGAGGCCTACCGGGAGCGGAAGAAGAAGGTCCGCACCGAGGGCCGCACCGAGTACCGCGGCACCGAGCACGCTCAGGTCGCCGACCGCGAGAGCATCCGCCAGAAGGCCGGTCTCAACGAGACCGAGGCCCGGAAGAAGCTCGACGAGGCGATCTGGGTCGCCGAGACGGTGTTCGAGGCCGGTGAGGACAAGCCCGAACTCCAGTACCGCACCCGCGAGAAGGTCGTCGAGGCGCGACGCGAGGAGTTGATGAGCGCGTCCGAGCAGGCCCGGATGCTTCTGCGCAAGTACCGGCAGCGGGCCGTCGGTGTCGAGACCGACGAGGAGCCGGAGCCCGTCGCCGACGAGAGCCCGGACGAGACGCTGCACGCGGTCTGCGAAGCGGCCCGCGACGGTCTGCTCCGCCTGAGGCGGCTCCGCGTTGCCCGCCTGTTCCGCGGGTACCTCGTTCCGCTCCAGTTCGTTCTCCTGCTCGGCGCAGCCGCCGCCGCCACCGCGTGGTGGCAGCAGTGGCAGGTCAACGAGTGGATCGCGATCATCCCCGGCGCGACGCTCGTGGTGCTGCTCGGCCTCTTCGTGGGCCTCTACTTCCTCGCCCGGCGGAGCGCGACGAACGTGTACCGGCCGCTTCGCTCAGACATCGTGCGGGGCCTCGCCACCTGCGACCGCTGCGTCGCCATCGCCGCCGCCGAGCGCGACCGTCTCGAGGGGGCCCTGCTCGACCAGCGTGACGCGGAGATCCGCGCCGCGAAGGAGAAGTACGAGCCGATCATCGAGGAAATCGGGCAGCGCCGTACCCACCATCTCAAACGCATCTCCGAGAAGTACCCGACGAAGCTCGAAGCCATCGAGCATCGTTGCGAGCAGGATCTCCAGGAGGCCGACGCGGAACACGAGCGCACGCTCGAGGAGCGCCGCGCCGCGTACGCCCGTGAGTCCGGCGAGATCGACGCTCGCTACGCCACCGCCATGGAGCATCGCGAGGCGCGGCATGCCCGCCAGTGGGAGACGCTGGAACGCGACTGGATGGAGGGCATGACGCGTTGCGCCGAGGCCATCGACGCGTTGCAGCGCGAGAACGCGCACCTCTTCCCGGCCTGGGACGACGGCGTCTGGCAGGGATGGAAGCCGCCGACCGACTTCGCACCGTCCATTCGCTACGGCACGCTCGGCGTGGACCGCGGGGCGATCGACGGCGGCATCCCCACCGACCCGCGGCTCGAGGTCCCGGTGGCCCCCCGCTTCGACCTGCCGGCGACGCTCGACTTCCCCGACCGCTGCTCGATGTTGCTGCTCTCCGGCGGCGACGGGCGGCAGGCGGCGGTCCAGACGCTCCAGACGGTCATGTTCCGCCTGCTCACCGACCTGCCGCCGGGGAAGGTCCGGTTCACGATCATGGATCCCGTCGGTCTCGGCCGGAGCTTCGCGGGTTTCATGCATCTCGCCGACTACGACGAGTCGTTCGTCAACGGGCGGATCTGGACCGACGCCCGGCACATCGAGCAGCGGCTGGCGGATCTCACCGAGCACATGGAGACCGTCATCCAGAAGTACCTGCGCAACGAGTTCGAGACGATCGCGGAATACAACGAGTATGCCGGTGAGATCGCCGAACCGTATCGCTTCCTCGTCATCGCCGACTTCCCCGGCAACTTCTCCGACGCGGCCGCGCGGCGGCTGGCAAGCGTGATCTCCAGCGGGGCCCGGTGTGGCGTGTACACGCTCATCGCCGTCGACATGCGCCAGGCGCTGCCGAAGGAGATTGCGCTGGAGGACCTCGAGCGCCACAGCGTGACGCTCGTGCACGGCGAGCAGGGCTACGCCGTCAAGGACGAGGACTTCGGGAAGCTGCCGCTGCAGTTGGAAGCGCCGCCGTCGGAGGTCTTCCTCACCGAGAAGCTGCACCTCATCGGCGAAGCGGCGAAGGACGCCACGCGGGTCGAGGTCCCCTTCGAGGTCGTCGCGCCGCCGCCCGACAAGGCCTGGTCGCTGGACTGCACCAAGACGCTGCGTATTCCCCTCGGACGCTCCGGGGCGACGAAGTTCCAGCACCTCGAGCTTGGCCAGGGCACGTCGCAGCACGTGCTCATCGCGGGCAAGACGGGCTCCGGCAAGTCCACGCTCCTGCACGTGCTCATCACGAACATCGCGTTGTGGTACAGCCCCGACGAGGTGCAGTTCTACCTCGTGGACTTCAAGAAGGGCGTCGAGTTCAAGACGTACGCGGCGCACAACCTCGCGCATGCGAAGGCGGTGGCCGTCGAGAGCGATCGAGAGTTCGGCCTCAGCGTGCTCCAGCGGATCGACGCGGAGCTCAGGCACCGCGGCGATCGCTTCCGCGAGCTGGGGGTGCAGGATCTCGGGGGCTACCGCCGCCTCGGCCTCGACGTGGCGATGCCGCGCATCCTGCTCATCGTCGACGAGTTCCAGGAGATGTTCGTCGAGGACGACAAGCTCGGACAGGACGCGGCGCTGCTCATGGACCGCCTCGTGCGGCAGGGCCGCGCGTTCGGGATCCACGTGCTGCTCGGCTCGCAGACGCTCGGCGGCGCGTACACGCTCGCCCGCAGCACCATGGGCCAGATGCAGGTGCGCATCGCGCTGCAGTGCAGCGAAGCCGACTCGTACCTGATCATGAGCGACGACAACGCGGCGGCACGGCTGCTGGGGCGACCCGGCGAGGCGATCTACAACGACCAGGGCGGCGCCGTGCAGGGCAACAGCCCGTTCCAGATCGTCTGGCTCGCCGACGAGGAACGCGAGCGCCAGCTCCGCCGCGCCGAGCAGATCGTGACGAAGCGAGACTACCGGCGGCCCGAGCCGCAGATCGTCTTCGAGGGCAACGCCGCCGCGGACCTCGACGGCAACCACCTGCTCCGGAACCTCATCGAGGGGCCCGCCGCGACGGGTACCGACGGGCCCGCCGCCCCCCTGCCGCGGGTGTGGCTCGGTGAGGCGATCGCGATCAAGGATCCCACCGTCGCGGCCTTCCGCCGCCAGAGCGGAAACAACCTGCTCATCGTCGGCCAGCAGGACGAGGCGGCGATGGGCATGTGCGCGGGGGCGATCATCTCCCTCGCGGCGCGCTCGGTGGCGGCCGGCGGTGACGGGGCGCGGATGTACGTCCTCGACGGATGCCCCACCGATTCGGTCCACGCCGGCTACCTCCAGCGGGTCACCGACGGCCTGCCGGTGGACGTTCGACACGTGAAGTGGCGCGAGGTGGAGCCCGCGATGCAGGAGCTTGCCGCGGAGCTGAAACGACGCGAGGAGGAGGACGCGACCGACGCCCCGCCGCTGTACATCATCGTCTACGGCCTCCAGCGCTTCCGCATGCTCCGCGCGGGCGACGATCTCGGGTTCTCCTTCGACGCCGACAAGCCGCCGTCACCCGATCGCCAGTTCGCCGACCTGCTCCGCGACGGATCCCAGTACGGGATACACACCGTCGCCTGGTGCGATACCGCGACGAACCTCAACCGCTCGCTGGACCGCAACGGCCTGCGCGAGTTCGAGATGCGGGTCATGTTCCAGATGAGCGGCGCGGACTCGACCGGTCTCATCGACTCCCCCGCCGCCGGCAAGCTCGGTCTCCGGCGAGCCCTCTACTACAACGAGGAAGAGGGCGTGCTGGAGAAGTTCCGGCCGTATGCGCTGCCGGAGGAGTCGTGGATCGCGGATGTGCGGGAGCGGCTGGGGAAGCGGGCGCGGGGGTAGGTTGGTTGGTCTACTGTTGCGCGAGGTGGGACGTACCGCTGCGCCGGCGTCCTGCCGGCTCCGCTACCGGTCGGGAGGTTGGGCGCCGGGCGCGCTGGGTGGTCGTGGGGCAGAGTGGCGACGCCGCGTCCTGCGGCTCACTCAGGGCAGGCCTTGCGCTCTAGAACCCGCGGGCATCCTGCCCGCTCGCGCAGGGAAGGTTCGGACCTGGGTTGGGCTATATGAGGCAGCCCCCTCCGGGGCTGCGGGACTGCGCGGCGACCGCCCGCGTCCTGCGGGCTCGCGTCTGCACGGTCGGGAACAAGTCGCGTACGCGCGATCTCACCAATTGAAGCAAGGCGGGCAGGACGCCCGCCGCCGCGCGCGGTCGCTGCGCCGTGCGGGAGCCGGCAGGACGCCGGCGGAATCGCGCCAACCCCTGCGGCCCGGAGGGCCGCACTCATATAGAGAAACCCACGCCCAAACGAGCCTTGGCAGTAGCCGGCAGGATGCCGGCGGGTTTGAGGGCGCAAGGAATACCCTGAGTGAGCCGCAGGAGGCGGCGTCGCCACACTGCCCTACGACCACCCTACGCGCCGGGCTCGCACGCCCCCAACCGTCAGCGGAGCCGGCAGGACGCCGGCGAAGCGGTAAGTCTTCCATCGCGCAGCGAGAGCTCTCCCATCGCGCACCATCCAGCGCAAAAAAAACCGCACCGTGCATGAAGCACGGCGCGGAGAGAAGAGAGAGAGGCTGTCGGGGACTTGGGTCCCCCAAACCCGCGCCGTGCGATTAAGCACGACGCGGAGAGAAGAGAGAGAGGCTGTCGGGGACCTTCGTCCCCCAAACCCGCGCCGTGCCATCAAGCACGACGCGGAGAGAAGAGAGAGAG
>JAAELP010000395.1 GCA_024226535.1 Planctomycetota bacterium
CGACGGCCTGCCGCAGACGTTCTACGTGCCGCACCGCCATCGCATGGACTTCGCCTTCTACCTCGACTCGCCGGGCGACGCGATCTTCTTCGGAGCCGGTGATATCGATGTCGAGACGACGGCGGCGTCGGCGTGCCCGGAGGATCTCGACGGCGACCTCACCGTCGGCTTCGGCGACATCCTCGCGATCATCGGCGCGTGGGGACCGTGCGTGGGCTGCCCGGAAGATCTCAGCGGCAACGGCGTCGTCGACTTCGCCGACGTGCTGGCCGTGATCGCCGCGTGGGGGCCGTGCCCGTGAGCAGCGCCACCGTCCGCCGCCGAATCACGGCTGCACGATCTGCTCCACGCTGCCCGTCGTCACGCGGAGCGGGCCGGGGGCATGCACGCCGAAGCCGGGCGGGGCGTCGAGCAGGAACGTGTCGCGGTAGGTGATGGTGAGCGTCGAGCCGGAATCGCTTGTCACCTGCCCGCCCACGACGATGACGCCCTCGAACGTCGGCGAGTCATTCATCCCGACCTGAAGGTCACCACTGACCGCGACGAGACCCGAGATGACCGACGGGTAGAGATCGTCGTGCACGGCGGGGTCGAACGCGTCGCCGCCCTCCGCGGCGTTCCGCTGGTCCGAGTCCGAGGCGAGCACACCGTCGGTCTGCCCCTGCCATGGCGTTCCGGGC
>JAAELP010000396.1 GCA_024226535.1 Planctomycetota bacterium
AGCCCCAGACGTGTAGTCCGGGGTCGACCATCGGGTTCGAGCGGGTGCTGGTGAGCTCCAACATGGCGGCAGTTCCTTCAGGTCAGAAAGAAGATCCGCGGCCTGGTGCCCGCTTCCGGTAGCAGGGTGTGATGCTTGCGGGAGCGGAGCAGGTCGCCGACCTCGCTGTGCGAGTCGTCGAGGTCGCCGAAGGTCATGCAGTGGGTCGGGCAGACCGCGACGCAGGCCGGGTCGAGCCCTTCCGCCACCCGATGGACGCAGAAGGTGCACTTGTCGGCGTAGCCCTGCGGGTGGATGAAACGGGCGTCGTACGGGCAGGCGGCCAGGCAGGCCTTGCAGCCGATGCACAGCTCGGGCGTGATCTGTACCAGCTTGCCGAAGTCCTGGACGTGGCTGGCACCGGTCGGGCAGCAGTGCACGCAGGGCGGATGGTCGCAGTGATTGCAGCGCTCGCTGCGAATCTCCATCCGAAGGTCGGGGAAGCTTCCGTGGATCTCCTCGACGATCCAGTCACGGCAGTAGCCGTCCGGCACGTCGTTCTCCGTCTTGCAGGCGACGACGCAATCCATGCAGCCGACGCAGCGGGTGGTGTCGATCACC
>JAAELP010000397.1 GCA_024226535.1 Planctomycetota bacterium
GCACGAGCCCCGACGCGACGGACCCGATGGCCGCGAGCACCACCATGGTGACCATCGCCTCGACGAGCGTGAAGGCCCGTCTCACCCGGCCGGATTGGATGCTGCGTGCGCCTTTCATCGTGATCGTTATCGTGATCCTGGTTCGCCTTCTTGATCGGGATCGTGCTCGAGTTTCGTTATCGGCCCCGTTTCATGACCGCCGCCCCGGCGCGGACGGCGGGCCCGCTCGATCGTCGCGAGAGCCTTCGTTCCAGTTGCCCGGAACTAGAAGTCGTTCTCGCCGTTGACGTCGGTGTTCGCGTAGAACGTGAAGGCCGGGGGCGTCAACGTGTTGTCGAGGTAGTACGCCCAGCCGCCCGTTCCCGCTGCCACCGGAGTCGTCCGCGCCGTCGCTTCCGCGACCGTCGCCACGTGGACGTCGTTGGGGTTCGCACCCGTGTCGTACGGGTTGTCCGGCACGGACTCCTGCATGACGTCACCGCCCGTCTCGAGCTCGAGGAGCGTCGGATACGCCGCCGTGCCGCTGGTGACCGCGTTCGCGTAGAAGTTGGCGCAACCGGCGCGAACACCTCCGAGGGTGCCCTTCACCGATGCATCCTTGGCCTGCTGCGCGTAGTCGAAGTACTTGGGCAGGGCGACGCCGGCGAGGATCGCGAGGATGACGATCACCGCCATAAGCTCGACGAGCGTGAAGCCCTTCCGAATGGCTCTGCTTCCTTGACTCATGACTCGTTCCTTACAAACTGGTTGGGAGGTAGAACACGTAGTAGCCGCCGTCGAACATGCAGCTCGTCGCTTCGGTCCAGTCGACGTCGGGGGCGATACTCGCCGCGGCCGAGTCGAGCGGGATCTTGCGCAGGTCCCGCATGATGCGGTCCATCGCGATCGACAGCTCCGCGTGGAGCTGCCCGCGCGTGCGGGCGGTGAGGTAGTCGTCGACGGAGTCGAGCACGAGCCCCGACGCGACGGACCCGATGGCCGCGAGCACCACCATGGTGACCATCGCCTCGACGAGCGTGAAGGCCCGTCTCACCCGGCC
>JAAELP010000398.1 GCA_024226535.1 Planctomycetota bacterium
CGCTGTCTACTGCGGCTCATCTGAAATGCCTCCTTGCATGAGGACGGACTGTTTGGCGATAGCCCGTTTATACTGCAAGGCAGGCATTTTTTCGTGCGCGGCACACTGTGCCGATCCAAGTCACGCTTGATCTGGGGCTAGGCGCTGTCTGTGGCGTTGGATGGGGCCAAACAGGTTCGGACGACGACGCACAACTCCGCGGGATCGGTAACGTCGTTTCGAACTGGTCGATCGCATTGGCCAATCTTGACGTCGATGCCGTGCGCCATGCAAGTCGTCAAGCGAAGGAGTCTCCGCTGTACAGGCGTCTCTCCGTCGCCCCGTTCATACTTGAAGCCATCGATGACCCGAAAGCGATCCGCGGCTCCGATGATCAGCCACCCCCCGGCACGCACGATCTCCGCCGGGTCGCGGGGCGTGCAGCGTACTACCTGGAGCACGTTCTCCCGATCACGCTTCCGACCATCACCGAGACCACATCAGAGGCGGAGCTGAAGCAGATCCAGGCGTCCGCCCGACGCCAGTACGAGGCGTATCGCGCCGGTGTCAACGACATGGTGCAGACATATGGCATCGGTGGGAACGTCGAAGACCTCCACCGGCGGTATCGGCATCAGATCTTCCAGAGTGTGGAGAGCCCCGGACATGGATTCTGGGAAGAAGGCGCACCTCACTTCAAACAGATGCTGCGCGACTTCTTCCCGCTGGGAAAGCGGCTCGGCGACCTCGAAACGATCATGGGAGCCCGAGCATACGCGTATGACACGAACCTGCGAGATCGCGAGTCCTCTGACGACGTGACGGGCGTGTTCAAGTACTCATACCACGACCATTCGATGATGTTCGGCATGGGCTATTACTTCCTCGTCGAGAACGGTGTCATTACGGCGGTGAATACGGTCACGTTCTGAGCGATCTTCAGTTCATGAGCCTGTCCGCCGGCGGCACTCTCGGTGCCTCCAGCCACCCTGGTAGAATCAGACGATGACTCGAAGCCCATCTGTACTCGCCGCGGCGGCGGTTGTTTCGGTGGCTTTGCTCGCGGCCGCGTCGATGACCCTTGCCCTGAACGACCGCAATGAGTCGAGCTCTGACCTTGATCTACGTTTGCGCGATGTCGATGACGCTCGAGGGCTGACGCGCCTGGTGAGCCATCTGCGGAGTGAGCCACTCTACGCCCGGGAGTCAGCTGGCAACGAGTTGGTCGCGCTCCTGGACGACTGCTCGATGCTCACCTGGCGTGAGGAAGTCGCCCCGACTGCCACTCATGATCCTCGAATGCTCTGCGGCCGGGCGGCGACACTTCTGGAGTCAGTGTTCGGTTTCGCAGTTCCAACCATCGACGCGACGTCCAATGAAGCAGAGCGGCGAGCCTCGCAAGGGCTGGCACGTTTGCAGATGGCCGCCTACTCGACCGGGATTCGGGACGCCCGGATTGACGCGGGCCTTGGCGTCGAGACGAAGGAGAGCCTGAAACGTCGATTCCAGACCAAAATCCTGAGTCGAGTTCCGGACACGGATCAGTCGGGCCTGCTTCATTGGCACGGTCTTCGAGCGTTCGAAGGGCTCTTGCAGAGTTGGTACCCGATCGGCAAGAGGATGGACGACCTCGAATCCATCGTGGGGAAGCCGGCTGAGCAGTTGAGTCCGGACTCGCAGAACGGTGTCGAGTCGTACCGGTACCTCTTCTTTCATCCAATGGCTGGCTCGGAGATCGTCTTCCAGGTGCAGGACGGCATCATCAGGTCCGTCGCTGCTCGCGCGGGAGAGTAGCCTACAGCAGCTTCAAACTCACCAGCGCCACCATCGCACACGCCCAGCAACGCGTTTACACAGGCAATCGATGGGTACATCGTCTATATCGACTGCCTGAGTATCATTGGGGCAAAGGGGGCTAATGCACCACAAGTGCCCTCGACGGTCATTTGGCATGTGCCAGAGAAGTGGCAGCACGCACCCCTGGGCGGCCCTCCATCAAGCCCCCCATTCTCCATGCCAGCGGCGACCGGCGAGTTTGATTCGAGCAGGAGCACAGCAAGCATCCCCGCAATGACCGTCAGCATCGCCGCAATCGTTCGTTGTCCGCTGTTCATTGGTCTCCCCCTTGATCCGGGCACGGCCCCCAAGTACTGATCACGTCGAGGATGTCGTCGAAGCCCACGTCGCCGTTGTGGTTGATGTCGCCGGGGCAAGCGTCGGCAGGGAAGTTGAGCAAAGGGCCACACGTAAAGGAGACCCGGCAGTTACCGTCAAAACACGTCTGGGACTGGTCGATCGCCCCTAACGGACAATCCGGCCCTATCGTGACCGCTCATGCCCGAATCCACGGCGGTCACGATCGGCAACTTCGACGGCGTCCATCGCGGTCACACCCGGCTCGTGCAAGCGGCCCGGGCCGAGGTCGGTGACGACGGCCGGGTCATCGTCCTCTCGTTCGACCCTCACCCGCTGACCGCCCTGCGTCCGGATGTCGAGATCCGGCGCCTGACGGGCTTCGAGCGACGCACGGCCTTGCTGGCAGCGGCGGGCGCCGACGAGGTCGTCCGCCTCGAGCCGACGGCGGACGTGCTCGACCGGGCACCGGACGAGTTCATCGCCGACGTCGCGCGGCGCTTCGCGCCGTCCGTGATCGTCGAGGGGCCGGACTTCCGCTTCGGGCGGGGACGGGCCGGGGACGTGCGGACGCTGCGGAAGCTGGAGACCACCCACGGCTACCGTACGGTCGTCATCGATCCCGTCGAGGCGGCGCTCGCGAACCAGCACGTCGTGCGCGTGAGCAGCTCGATGGTCCGCTGGCTCCTGGAGCGCGGCCGCGTCGCGGATGCCGGGATGCTGCTCGGTCGGCCGTATGCCCTCCAGACCACCGTCGTGCCCGGCGACCGGCGCGGACGCACGCTCGGCATCCCGACCGCGAACCTCGATCGCGGTGACGACGTGCTTCCCGCCGACGGCATCTACGCCGGCACCGCGCGGCGACCGGACGGAAGGTGCTACGCCGCCGCGATCAGCGTCGGGACGAAGCCGACCTTCGGCGCCCATGCGCGCGTGTGCGAGGCGCACCTGCTCGACTACGACGGCCCGGTCGACGACTACGGCTGGACGATCGATCTCCGCTTCGAACGCTGGCTGCGGGACCAGGTGCGGTACGACGACGTCGCCCGGCTCGTGGAGCAGCTTCAACGCGATCTCGACAACGTGCGCGACGCGATCACCGTGGACGGCCGCGCATGAGCGACTACGCTTCGACCACGGATCTCGCGACGGTCGCGCGCCGTATCGCGGCGTCGCAGCGCCCGGCCCTGTGCACCCATCGCCGCCCCGACGGCGACGCGCTGGGCTCCGCCCTCGCCGTCTCCCGTGGGCTGGCGCGGTTCGGCACCACGGCGGACATCATCCTGATGGGACCGATCGAGCCGCCCCTCATGGAGCTGATCGGCCCGACGCCGTGGCGACGCGTCGAGGACGGCGCGCCCGGCGACGATCACGACCTGATCGTCGTGCTCGACACCGGGGCGTGGCCGCAACTGGAGCCGATCGGCGACTGGCTCCGCGCCCACCGCGAGCGCGTGATCGTGATCGACCACCACCCCGTCGGCGACGACGTCGGAGACGCTCGGATCGTCGAATCCCGGGCGGCAGCGACGGTGCAGATCGTTCTCGCCCTGCTCGACGAGATGGGCTTCGATCTCGCCGCGGGGACGGAGCAGAGGGGGAACGGACGCGCCGCGGCGCACAGCGTCGCCGAGGCGCTCTTCGTCGGGCTGGCCACCGACACGGGCTGGTTCCGGTTCTCCAACGCGGATGCCGCGGCCTTCGCGGTCGCGGCGCGTCTGCTGGCGGTGGGCGTCGACAAGTCGGCTCTCTACCGGTTGCTGGAGGAGACGCACCGGCCGCAGCGGCTCGCGCTGGAAGCCCGATCGCTGGCGTCGATCCAGTACCTGCGTGACGACGCCGTCGCGGTGCAGGTGCTCGGGCCGTCGGACTTCGCCGAATCGGGGGCGTCGATCGACGATCTCACGAGCATGGTGAACGCGCCGATGGTCGTCGGCGCGATCCGCGTCGCGATCCTCCTCGCCGAGGTCGAGCCGGGGCTGACGAAGATGAGCTTCCGCGCGAAGCCGTCGCCCGAGGACGACGACCTCTCCCGCGTCAACGACCTCGCCGCGCGCTTCGGCGGCGGCGGCCACGCCTTCGCCGCGGGGGCGACGTTCAAGGGAACGGTCGACGCGGCGATGGACGCGCTGCGCGAGGCGCTCGTTCGGTGATCGCTACGTGATCGCCCCGAACCCCAGCAGCGTCAGCACCGCCGTGATCACGCCCATGAGCCCTTCGCCGGCGATGAGCCCGGAGGCGACGGCGATCGCGTAGACCTTCGCCGACTTCGGGAACTCCGCCTTCCAGGCGACGAGCATCATCGCCCCGAGGAACATCGCCACCGAGTAGTACGCCGGCACGATGAACGCGATGCCGAACGCGAGCCCGCTCGGCACCCACGTTCCGACCTTCTTCGGCACCACGCGCCGCACGATGGGCATGATCATGCCGAAGATGAGCCCGCCGAGGATCGCCCACGGGGCGTGGGTCGGGAGGTTCTCGAAACCGGTGGAGAGCACCTCCGCCATCGCCTTCCACGACTGCGCGGCCGGCGCCGGCACCTCGGTGCCGCCGATCGCGAAGCGCGGATCCTTCTCGCCGGCTCTCATGAAGAGCTGGAAGATCGGCACCGCCACGAGGACGCCCACGGAAATGCCGCAGAGCTGCGCGATGAGCTGTTTGCGCGGCGCGGCCCCAAGCAGCCGCCCGGTCTTGAGATCCTGCATCATGTCGCCGGACTGTGACGCGCCCGCCGACGTGATCCCCGCTCCCATGAGGTTCTGGGTCATCAGCTCCACGCTCGTCGCGCTGGCGGCGGTCTGGCCGAGACCGCCGAAGACGAGCTGCGTCACCTTGCCCATGCCGCCGGTGGGGTTGATGTCGGTCTCGCCGATCGAGCGGACCGCGATCGAGGCGAGCACCGCCGAGAGCGCGACCGCGATGATCGTCATCCACGGCGGGATGCCGAAGACCTGCCACGCGACGATCACCGTCGCCGTCGTGCCCAACCCCAGGCCGATGATCCACCACGCGTTGGGGATCCGGTCCTTCTCCGGCTCCATGCCGAGTTCGTCGGCGGCCTTGCCACGTTTGAACGTGTTGAGGATCGTGCGCCACGACAGGGCGAGGTTCGTGAGCGCGTCGGAGATCATGATCGCCACGCCCGGCCAGAGGATCCACCCGCGGGGACCGGTCTGGTAGCTCATGATCGGGCCCTCGACCCAGCCCGCGCGGAGCGCGAGCGGTCCGAGCACGGCCCAGGAGACGATCGCGCCCAGCAGCAGGGAGATGCCCACACGCGGACCGATCAGGATGCCGGCGCCCGTCATCAGCGGGCTGATGAGCAGGGAGAAGCCCCACGCCGCGGCGACGCCGAAGAAGCCCCACGTGATCGTCGGATGTCCGATCTGCGGGATGAAGAAGTTCGCGAGCGTGAAGGCGCCGGCGAACAGGCCGAGGATCAGCAGCGTCCGCGCCTGCGCGAGCGCCATGGCTCCCTCGGCGAACATCGAGACGATCGTCTCCGCCGTCGCCGTGCCCGTCGGGAACCGCAGCTTCTCGACCACCACCATCTGGTTCCGAAGCGGCACGGCGAAGAAGACGCCGAGTTAGGCGATCGACAACGCCCACAGCGTCATCTCGAGGTAGCTGAGCGGGTTGCCGATCAGGAACAGGGCCGGAATCGAGCTGAGCAGTCCCGCCGCCGACGCCATCGAGCCCGCCGCCGATCCCGCCGTCTGCGTGATGTTGTTCTCCAGCACGGAATACGGGCGCGTCGTGAAGGCGCGCTGGAGCACGAAGAACACGGAAAAGCCGAGGATGGCCGCGATGAGCGAGCCGCCGATCGACCAGCCGGTCCGCAGGCCGAAGTAGATGTTCATGGCGGCGACGACCCCGCCGAGCAGACACCCGACGACCACCGCCCGCACCGTGAGCTGAAGCTCGCCCGGCTCGGGCTGGTAGAGACGCTCCCCGTTGTGCTCTTCGGTGCCCGCCTCGGCCCCGCTCGTGTGATCACTCATACCGCCAAGATAGCGGTAAATGGGGTCGGGTCTGAACCAACCTGTTCAGCGGTCGTGGCGGGATTCGCCCTTGGCGGTGTCGTCGCCCTTGGTCGCGCCGTCCTCGTCGGGGTCGGCCTTGGGCTCGGGACGCGGCACGAGCGAGGTGGCGTCGACGCCGAACCCGAACTCGGCGAAGGGGCCGATGAACGGCGGCTTGTCGAACGCGCCCCGGATCTCGCGATCGCGGTTGAACCTCACCGTCGGCCGGAGGACGCCGCGAAGGACGAGCACTTCGTCGAGCTCGCGACGGGTCTCCATCTGGCGCAGCTTCGACATCAGCGCGCGGGTGACGCCGACGTCGAACGGATCGCCGAGCCGCGTGCCGGTCTTCGGGTCCACCGCCTGGAGGCGGAGCATGTGCGGGTGGGGAAGGGGATTCGTCGGGTCCTCGAGACGCACGTGCCACTCGATCTGCTTCTTGAACTCGCGGTTGACGCGACGCACCCACCGGTCGACCTTGCGCGTGTACACCACGCGATCCGGGTCGTCCTCGCTGTTGCCCATGAACAGCCCGGTCGTGACCTCGCCGTACCCCTTGACCAGGACCTTGAACAGGGCGCGCGGGCTCGTCTCGAAACGGGATTCGTCGATGCTGATCGGCTCGGGCTGCTGCGCGGACGGAGCGGGCGTCGCCTGCCGCGCCGCGACGAGCTGCTTCTTGAGCGCCGCGATCTCGTCGCGCAGACGCTTGACCTCTTCGCGGAGCGTCGTCAGCTCCTTCTTCGTGGTCGCGGCGTCGGCGCGGAGCCGCTCGTTCTCGCGACGCAGCTCGCTCGGGCTCTGCTGGGCGCCGGCGGGCGCGGTGGCGAACGCCAGGACGGCGGTGGCGATGAGGAGAAGGACGATCCGGGGGGCGGCGGTGGTCATGGCAGACGATCCTCGAGGGGGGCTTCGGCGGCGGGCCCGGCGGCGGCCGTTGGGCCACCACCGAAAGGATCGGACATCGATGCCGATAGAATGATCATATAGTTCACCTGCTTCCGCGTTCTCCGAGGGGGAGCGCCCCGCACTCCGGAGACACCTCGATGAACGAGATTCGAGCCCTGCTCAGGATGGCCGCGACGCGACTGGAGCTGACCGCCTTCGCGGCGTCGCTGCACGTCACGGCCGTGGTGCTCGCTGCCACGGCCCTCGTGCTCGCTCTCGCCGACCGCGCGCCGGGCGAGCCGTTCGTGGCCTGGACGTGGGTCGCGCCCGCTCTCGGAGCCGTGGCCGTGCTCGCGGCGGCCATCCGATGGTCGCGTCGACGTCCGAGCGAACTCCAGGTGGCGGTGGCCGTGGATGATCGGCTCGATCTCAAGGAGAAGCTCTCCACGGCGCTGCACGTGTCCGGCCGCGACGACGCGTTCGCCCAGGCCGCCGTCGAGGACGCGGTGCATTCGGCGCGCGATCCGCGTCTGCGCGAGGCGGTCAAGCGGCGTTTCGCGGTGCAAGCCCCTCGCCACTGGTGGATCAGCCCGCTGCTCGTGATCGTCGCCGGGCTCGTGCTGATCGCGCCGCAGGCCAACATCTTCGCATACGACGAACAGCCCGGCCGCGAGGAGGTCAACGAGATCCGGGCCGAGGTCAGGGACTCGCTCGAGGTCCTCGTGAAGTCCGTGGAGGACAAGCCGGAGCTGAGCGAGGAGCTCGCCGGTCTCGTCGACGAGCTGACGCAGGACAAGCGCGCCGCCGACGCGCTCCGCCAGCCCGAGCAGATTCGCCGCGCGGCGCTCAAGAAGGTCACCGAGCTGAACCGCCGCCTCGACCAGATCATGAACGGCGAGAAGGGCGCTACCTCGAAGGCGATCGAGGAGATGATGGCCAAGCTCAAGACGCCCGCGGACGGACCGGCGAAGGACCTCGCCGACGCCATGGCCGCCGGCGACTTCAGCAAGGCCAAGGAGGCGCTGGAGAAGCTCATCGAGGACATGGCCGGCGGGAAGATGGACCCCGCCGACGAGGCGCAGCTCGCCAAGCAGCTCGAGGACCTCGCGCAGCAGCTCAATCAGCTCGCCCAGAACCAGGAGGCCCTCGAGAAGGCGCTCCAGCAGGCGGGCCTGAACCCGCAGCTCGCGAACAACCCGCAGGCGCTCCAGCAGGCGCTCGACCAGGCGCAGAACCTCAACCAGCAGCAGATGCAGCAGCTCCAGCAGATGATGCAGGCGCAGCAGGCGGCAAAGCAGATGTGCCAGGGCATGGGCCAGGCCTGCCAGCAGATGGCACAGGGCAAGTTCGGCCAGGGCGCCGGCCAGATGATGAACCAGCTCAACCAGGCCGAGCAGCTCCAGCAGCTCCTCCAGCAGGCACGGGCCATGGCCAACCAGGCCCAGGGCCAGGGGAAGGGGCTCGGGCAGGGGATGAGCCTGAACCAACTGCTGATGCAGCAGCTCCAGCAGGGCGGCGCGTTCGGCCAGCGTGGCCAGGGCGCCGGCGGCAAGGCGCCGATCCAGCGCACGCCCAGCGGGATGAAGATCGTCAAGGCCGACGCGCCGATCGTCGAGGGCGAGGTCATCGCGTCGATGCTCATCGACGGCGTCCCGGTGCGCGGCGAGTCGAAGGCGAAGCTGCGCAATGTCGTCGTGAAGACCGCCGAGGGCTTCGACGAAGCCATCGCCGAGGACCCGCTGCCGAGGAAGTACCACGAGGCGCAGAAGACGTACTTCGGCGAGCTGATCAAGCAGGTCGAGGCGATGCCGGCGACCAACGGGGACGCCGAGGGTGGCGATGGCGACGATGGCGACGAGGGCGGCGAGGGCGGCGACGCCGAAGAGCCGGCGGATGCCGAAGACGGCTAGTGGTGTCCGCCAAACAGCTTGTGACTTATCGGCGCGAGATCGTCGTCGCTGGCAAGGCGACGCGACGCTGGCATATCCATGGATACGTCGAGGAGCGGCAACGCAGCCA
>JAAELP010000399.1 GCA_024226535.1 Planctomycetota bacterium
CGCTCGCCAGCAGAACGTGCCCGTCTTCGCATTCCTCGCCCGCGCACTGGATGCACACCTCCGAAAGGCGGAAGCGCCCGTGCTCCTGACGTAGATCCGTCAGGACCCGTGAACGCTTACGAGCAAGGAGCCACCCGACACCCCCCCTACGCCGTCGTCCGCCGACGATCCCACGCGCGACGCGGAGCTGACGCCGACCGTACCGGCCGGCCCCGTGGCCGCCACCGATCGCGTGGGTCCGTACCGGCTCCTCCAGGCGATCGGTGAAGGCGGCTTCGGCACCGTCTACCTCGCCGAGCAGGAGCAGCCCGTCCGGCGTCGCGTCGCGGTCAAGATCATCAAGGCGGGGATGGACACGAAACAGGTCGTCGCCCGCTTCGAGGCCGAGCGGCAGGCGCTGGCGATGATGGATCATCCGTACATCGCCAAGGTGCTCGATGCCGGCGCGACGCCCACCGGCCGGCCCTACTTCGTGATGGAGCTCGTCAAGGGCGTGCCCATCACCGAGTACTGCGACACGAACAACGTCGAGACCGCCGAGCGTCTGGAACTGTTCGGGCAGGTCTGCCACGCGGTGCAGCACGCGCACCAAAAGGGCGTGATCCACCGCGATCTCAAGCCGTCGAACGTGCTCGTGGCGATCCACGACGGGCGGCCCGTGCCCAAGGTCATCGACTTCGGGATCGCCAAGGCCACCGACCATCGTCTGACCGAGAAGACGATCTTCACCGAGTACAACCAGTTCATCGGCACGCCGCAGTACATGAGCCCCGAGCAGGCGGAGATGACCACGCTGGACATCGACACCCGCACCGACATCTACGCCCTCGGCGTGCTCCTGTACGAGCTGCTCACCGGCACGACGCCCTTCGATCCGCGCCGGCTGCGCGAGGCCGGGTACGGGGAGATCCAGCGCATCATCCGCGAGGAGGAGCCGCCGCGGCCGTCCACGCGGCTGAGCACGCTCGGCGACGAGGCCACCGACATCGCCCGTCATCACCAGAGCGAGCCCGGCGCGTTGCGACGCGCGCTGCGCGGCGAGCTGGACTGGATCGTGATGAAGGCGATGGAGAAGGACCGCACGCGCCGCTACGAGACCGCTAACGGGTTGGCGATGGACGTCCTCCGTCACCTGAACGACGAGCCGGTGCTCGCCCGTCCCGCCAGCGCCGCGTACCGCTTCCGCAAGTTCGCCCGCCGCCACCGGGCGGCGCTGGCGACGGGCGTCGTCGTCATCGTGGCCCTCGTCGGCGGGCTCGTGCTCGCGACGTACGGTCTCGTCGAGGCGAAGCGAGAACGCGACCGGGCGCAGGTGGCCCAACACGAGTCGGAGGCGGTCACGCGCTTCCTCTCGAACATGCTCCACGAGGCCGATCCCGGTCGGCTCGGCCGCGACGTCACCGTGATGCGCGTGCTCGAGAAGGCCGCCGGCGACGACGCGCTCGCCGACGAACCGCTGATCGACGCGAAGATCCGCGTCACGATCGGCATCGTCTACCGCGAGCTGTCGAAGTTCGCGCTCGCCGAGGCCCAGCTCCGCGAGGCCATGAGCACGTACGACCGCGAGCGCGGCCCCGACGCTCCACGCCGGCTGCGGGCCGCGTACGAACTCGCCGTGACGTACTGGCGGAACTCCCGTCTCGACGAAACGGACGAGTTGCTGCACGACATCTACGAGCGGCAGCAGGCGGTGCTCGGTCGGAGCCATCCCGACACCCTCGACACCCAGAACATGCTCGGGCTCCTCTACTGGAAGCAGGGACGCGAGGAAGAGGCGATGCACGTGGCCCGCGAGAACCTCGCCGCGCGGCGGCGTGTCCTCGACGCTGACGACCCCGATCTGCTCGACGCCATGAACAACCTCGCCAACCGGTACCACAACCGCGGCGAGCTGGACGAGGCGGAGCCGCTCTATCGCGACGCGATCCGGATCAGCACCGAGATCCACGGCGCCGATCACACGAGCACGCTGCTGCTCATGAACAACTTCGCCGACCTGCTCCGTCGCCAGGGGAAGCTCGACGAGGCGGAATCGATGCTCGCGCGCGTGCTTGCGCTTCGGCGTGTCAAGCTCGGGCCGCACCACGCCAAGACGCTCGCGACGCAGAACATGCTCGCGAAGGTCTACGCGGATCAGGGGCGCCTCGACGAGGCCGAGACGCTCTTCGTGGAGACCATCGCCCGCGCGAAGCAGCACCTCGAGCCCGGCCACTACCGCACGCTCGGCTTCATGAGCAACTACGCGAGGATGCTCGTGCGCGCCGACCGCCGCGAGGAGGCCGTCGAGGTCTACACCGAGGCCGCCGGGCTCGCCACGCGTGAGCACGACCGCGCGGAGCTGCTCGAAGCGCTCGAAGAGGCGAGACGGTGATGCGGCGTACGCGTCCGTGACCGCGTCCGTGTCCGTGTCCGCGCCCGCGACACCGTTTTCCAAAAACCGAAGCAGTCCCCGGCTCCCGTCGTAGGGAACCGGAGACTGCCGATCTGGTCGTTCGATGTTCAACAAATGGTGTCTGACACCATTTTCGGATCTGCGGGGGCTAGCCGCAGGCGTTCCGCCCCGCACTGACGTCGGCCTTGAGCAGACGCTCGCCCTGGGCCGGGTCCATCGTGCCCTCCGCGATGTACGCCGCGATCTCGCGTCGGCTCTTCTCGCGGGCCTGGCCGGTCACGATCGTCGTGATCGCCTTCATGACCATGCCCACCACGAAACAGAACCCGATCACCACGAAGATCAGCTTGTCGCTGACCGCCTCGAGCAGCACTTCCATCGCAAGGCTCCTTCCTGATCACGGCCCCGGAGGCCCTGGTGCGTCCCCTTTATTGGGATCGGGGGCCAGCCGCTTGCCACCCCCCTCGGCGGCGCCGGATCGATTCAAGTCAACGATAGCATCCCCCCCGGCAGCGACACGTCCCGCATCCACCCCCGCGGGACAGGCACTTCGCCCACGGTAAACGCGGGTCCCTGGCCTGACTAAACGGCATTCCGGCCCTGGCGGGGTGTTTCGGCCCCTTTCCGGGCACGGCTTGGCCCGGTACCGGGAACGTGGAACAATGGCACGCCACGATCGGTTCGTTTCCCGAGTTCCCCCCGCCCCATGGACACCCTCGCCCTCCCGCTGCTCGTGTACTACATCGCCATCGTGGCGGTGTTCTGTATCTACGGGCTCCACCGGTACTGGCTGGTGTGGACGTTCGTGCGTTCGGGCGCGAGGGGCGGCGACGAGGAGCCGGCGGGCCGGTTCGACGACCTGCCCGTGGTCACGGTGCAGCTTCCGATGTTCAACGAGCTACACGTGGCGGAGCGCGTGATCACCGCCGCATGCTCGATCGACTACCCGCGCGACCGGCTCCAGGTCCAGGTGCTCGACGACTCGAACGACGGTTCCGAGGAGATCGCCCGCCGCTGCTGCGAACGGCTCGCCCGGGCCGGGCATGACGTCGAGTACCTCCACCGCACGGACCGAACCGGCTACAAGGCCGGCGCGCTCGCCGAAGGGCTCACCTCGGCCCGCGGCGATCTGATCGCGATGTTCGACGCGGACTTCATCCCCCCGCCGGAGATCCTCCAGCAAACCGTCCACCACTTCACCGACGACTCGATCGGGTTGGTGCAAGCCCGCTGGGAGCACCTGAACCGCAACGACTCGCTGCTCACGCGTATCCAGGCGCTGTGTCTCGACGGCCACTTCGTGATCGAGCAGGCGGCGCGATCCCGGGCGGGCCGGTGGTTCAACTTCAACGGCACGGCGGGAATCTGGCGTCGCCGGTGCATCGACGATGCCGGCGGCTGGCAGCACGACACGCTCACCGAGGACACCGACCTGTCCTACCGCGCCCAGCTCCGCGGCTGGCGGTTCCGGTTCCTCTCCGACGTCACGTGCCCGGCGGAGCTGCCGCCGACGATCGGAGCCTTCATGACCCAGCAGCACCGGTGGAACAAGGGCCTGGCGCAGAACGCCCTGAAGCTGATGCCGACGATCGCCCGCAGCCGGTGCGGGTGGAAGACGAAGCTCGACGCGTGGTTCCACCTCACGAGCCCGCTGCCGTACGCCGCGATGCTCCTGCTGACGGTGCTCGTGGCGCCGGCGTTCCTGATCGGGCTGCCGCGCACGGGCATCAGCCCGGCGTTCGCCCTCGGCCTCGGTGTCGGGTGCCTCGGCCTGGGGACGCTTGCGGCGTGCACGTTCTACCTCGCCTCGCAATGGGCGCAGCGTCTGCCGCTGGCGCCCGCGATCCTGCGTCTGCCGGCGTTGATGGCGCTGGGCGTTGGCGTGAGCGTGCTGAACACGCGCGCAATCTGCGAGGCGCTGGGCGGCCGCGTGAGCCCGTTCGTCCGCACCCCGAAGTTCGCCGGCGAGACGGAGAGCGCACCGGACCCGATCGTCGCCCGCCGCCGCCTGCTTCCGCCGGGGATCGTCGAGTTCACCCTCGGCCTGGTCATGGTCGCGTGCGCCGCGTTGACCGTCTCGCAGCCGTTCACGCTGGTCGGCCTGCCGTTCATCGTGCTGTTCGGATCCGGCTACTTCGCCGTCGGCATCCCGCAGATCCTGCGCTGGTCGGGGCTCCCGCAACGCGTGGCCGGCGTACTCCGACCCGTGCCCGCGCCGCCGCCCCCAACATGATGTGCTCGACGCACCACGACCCCCAGCCGGTCGCGGTGGCCTTCACGCGCGCATAAACCCTTGTGTCCATGTTCGTTATCGACTGCACCGCGCGCGCGTCGGTGTCCGATCATCCTTCTCGTCAGCGATCACAGGGAGGTGTCGTCGATGGGATTCCTGAGTCGAGCGCGGGGACGCGAGGACGCCGAGGCCGGATCGTGCGCGGTCGAGGAAACCGCCGCCAAGGAGCGGCTCATCGGCGAGATCATGGAGTTGAACCCGTCGGCGGGACGCACCTGGCTCGACGGATTCCGCGAGCCCTCGTTGCAGCGCTACCTGCACCACCTCAAGCACGCCCAGGAGCCACGCGGACGGAAGAGCGTCTGGTTCCGCGAGGCCGAGACCCACGCGATCGTGACCCGCCGCAAGGCGGCGTGAGGGCGCGACGGATTAGAGCATCCGCATCTCAACGACGGTCGAGCAACGAACGCCACTGATACGAGCGCTGCGATCAGCGTGCAGGCGATCTCGCAGCTCCGGTATCGTGGCATCAGGCTGGTCCGCCACCAGCTCGGCAAGGCGGACAACGTCGATCTTCACGACTCTCGCGCCGCCCATGGGACGTGGCGTTAGCTCGCCCGTCTCGCGACGCCGTTGCTTGACACGCCGCGGTCGCGATAAAGTGGTCACTCCCGACAGGCTCACCGTGTTCGTGCGAGGACTCACTTGGCAGACCCACCGCCCACCCCGCCCGGTCCCCGCCCCGACCCGTCCGGCGACGAGGGGACCACGCGGCACGATCCCCGGTGGGACACGCTCGACGCCACGAACGCAGCGGACTTCCGGCACGGCCGCTTCGAGCCCGGGCAGCGGTTGGGATCCCGCTACCGCATCGTCGCCCTGCTCGGCCAGGGCGGCATGGGCGAGGTATACCGCGCCGATGATCTCGAACTCGGCCAGTCCGTCGCGCTGAAATTCCTGCCCGAGCGCGTCGCTTCCGACGAGTCGTGGCTGCGCCGCTTCCGCAATGAAGTGCGCACCGCCCGGCAGGTCGCCCACCCCAATCTCTGTCGCATCTATGACATCGGCCAGGAGGACGGGCACGTCTTCCTTTCGATGGAGTACATCGACGGCGAGGACCTGGCGGGCGTTCTGCGTCGTCTCGGGCGGCCGAGCCGTCAGAAATCCATCGAGATCGCACGACAGCTCTGCCTCGGTCTCGCCGCGGCGCACGAGAACAACGTGCTGCATCGTGATCTCAAGCCCGCCAACATCATGATCGACGGACGGGGGCGCGTACGGATCACCGATTTCGGCCTTGCAGGCTTTCTCGATGAGTTCGAACACGTCGACGCCCGCGCCGGCACGCCGGCGTACATGGCGCCCGAGCAGCTGGCCGATGGTCAAGTCTCGGTGCGCACCGACATCTACGCACTTGGCTTGATCTTCTATGAGGTGTTCACCGGACAGTGCGTCTTCGATACCAACGACATCGGGGAGCTGAAGCGCAGGCACTCCAGTGGATCCGTGACCACGCCTTCGGCACTCTCCGACGAGATCGATCCAGCGGTCGAGCGTGTGATCATGCGTTGCCTGGAGGCGCGGCCCGAACAGCGCCCGCAGTCGGTCTACCAGGTGCTCGCGGCGCTGCCGGGTGGTGATCCGCTCGCCGCGGCGCTGGCGGCGGGCGAGACGCCAAGCCCGGAACTCGTCGCCAATGCGCGTGACGCGGGGGGGCTGAGCCCGCGTGTCGCCATCGGTCTGCTCCTGGTGATGCTGGTGTCGCTGGCATACAAGACCTTCGAGAACGCCAACTCCGTCGTCATGCCACCCATCTCGCCTTCGGAACTGTCGGTGGTCGCCAAGCAGATCATGGGGGAGTTGGGGTACGACGATCTCCCCGGCAACTCGATCTCGGGGTTCGGTGTCAATACGAAGCTCAGTCAGGCCGTTCGATCGACACCGCGACCGTACGACGAAGTGGCGGAAGGGGAGTGGCCGCCCCGGTTCAGGTATTGGCGACGCTGGTCACGGGGGTCGTTCATCACGAGGGATTTCCATGCCCCCGAGCGATTCGCGATCGACGGACCGACCACGGGCGAAGCGGGAACGGCGACGGTTGCGCTCGACAGCGCCGGCCGCCTGATCGGCCTGGTCGTGGAAGCGGATCTCTCGTCGTCGGCATCATCCGCCGCGATCGAAGTCGACTGGTCATCCGTTCTGGGGCGTGCGGGTCTGGACGACGCCGTCGCGCAGAACGTGCCGCTTCACAAGCCACCGCCCGTCTACTGCGATGAGGCGATCGCATGGCGGCTGGAGCGCGCCGACTTCGCCGGCGATGCGATCACGGTGCAGATGGGTGCGGTCGGAGGCCGCCCGAGCTACTTCGAGATCGTGGGGCTCGATGAGCAGATGGCGGTGCCGTTCGAAGCCGGTACGCCGCCGTTCGTCGTGGTCATCGTTGTCATTCTGTTGATCCTCGCGTGGCGCAATCTCCTTGCGGCTCGCGGGGATATGCGCAACGCCGTTCGTTGTGCGCTGCTCATTGGCGGGCTCTATCTCCTGCTCGAAGTACTGTCGCTCCGAGTTGGTGGGCCGAATGCCGGAGCGCAGGTGGGCAATCTTGTGGTGGGCCGCGCCGCCGGGCACATCGTGCTGCATGCGATGACGATCTGCCTGATCTATCTGGCGTTCGAGCCGTACGTCCGGCGCGTGTGGCCGCGCATGCTGATCGGATTGATCCGCGTGCTTTCCGGTCGACTGCGCGATCCGGCCGTCGGGCGCGAGGTTCTGATCGGCGTGGCCGTCGGCTGCGGTCTCTTCGCCATTCTGGGCCTGGCGAGCTATGTGAGGTATCAACTGCTGGCAGATGGCGCCGGCCACTTGCCGCAGTGGATGTCACTGGAGGCCATGATCTCACCGGCCTCTTTCCTGAGCACCAAAGTTCACGGTGCGGCGACAACGGTGGTGGTCACCTCGACGCTCGTCGGACTGCTCATCGCGATTCGACTGCTCACCCGGCATGCGCGAGCCACGTTCGTTCTCGGCGTCATCGCGATCGGTTCGATCGGGTGCTTCAGCATCACGAAGTTCGGCGAGCAACCGACAAGCGTGGGCATCATCTACGGGATCAGCTTCGGTGTTGCGACGGTGTTTCTCTACACGCGCGTGGGAGTCCTCAGCGGCATCGTTGCTTTCCTGACCGTGATGCGGCCCGGGCTTCTCACTCCTGACCTCGATGCCTGGTACGCGCCGTACGGCCTGGCGGAAGCGGCGATATTGCTCGTCCTCGCGGGGTACGGCTTCTGGGTCTCGCTGGCCGGCCAGCCGATTTTCAAGCACGTGGTCGCGGAGCCGCATCCAGCGGCGTCGTGACACTCCAATCGGTGAGCGAAGCTCCAATTGTGGACGAGTTCCGCAGCCGGTCACACGACCGTTCGCGTGAAGGACGAGAACGAGGTCGAGGTCGAGGAAGGCGAGGCCCGGAGCAAGCTGTGGATCAACGACGGCGGCTTCGCGACCGACTTTCTGGAGTCTAGTCGTCGGCACCGCCCGCGTCCGGCGTCGGTCGCTGACGCAACGCGAGCAACTCGTCGAGCTTGCGCTTGAGCAGCCGGACGCGCAGCAACGACCGTACGCGCGTGAGCAACTCCAGCTTGTTCACCGGCTTCGTGAGGAAGTCGTCCGTGCCGCACTCGACGGCGCGCTCGAAGTCGCCGACCTCGTGCAGCGCGGTCACCATGATCACGACGATGTTGCGCGTGCGCGGTCCCGACTTGATCTTCTGGCAGACCTCGAAGCCGCTCATCCGCGGCATCATCACGTCCAGGAGCACGAGGTCGGGCTCTTCGCGCTCGACGATCTCGACCGCCTCGACGCCGTCGCGCGCGGTGAGCGTCCGGCACGGCAACGCCTCGAGGTAGGCCTGGATCAGCTCGAGATTCTGGGCGTTGTCATCGACGAGCAGGATCGTGGCGTCGGAGAGATCCGGGAGTTCGACATCCCCGAGATCGTCCGGCAGCGTGGTGAGCGCATCCTCGTCGTGCATCGGCCTTGGGGAAGCTCCGTGCGGGGTCTCGTGAGCGGGTCAGGGGCGCGACCGCTGCCGGTCGCTCGGCAGCACCTCCAGGTGCCGGGCGAGATCGACCAGGGCCTGGTCCGTGTCGTCCCGGTTCGAGAGGCGACGACACAGATCCTCCACGTCCTCCGGGCGATCCACGTCGTACCACGGAGGCAGCGTGGAAACGGTCAGGCCGGCGTCACGGGCCCGCCGACGGGTCTGATCGTACACGGACTCCGTTCCCCAGTCGATGCGATCGAGCACCTCCGGCTGGTGGCGACGGCCCGCGAGCGTCCAGTACCCACCGTCGGCCGTCGGTCCGACGGCGATCTCCGCCTCGACCAGCGCTCCCGGGATCGCCGCCAGCAACGCCGCGGGGACGTCCGGCGAATCGGTCCCGAAGAAGGCCACTGGCGTGGAGGCGAAACGGTCATCACGCCACACGCGGTCCAGGCGGCTCCCGAGATCGCCGGATCCCTGCTCGACGACGGCGAGATCCGACCGACCCAGCCTCTCCCGCACCTCCGCTACACGCTCGTCGAATCGATCGGCGTCGTCACAGGCGAGCGCCACCGTGACGCTCGTCCGGCTCGCGAGCCGGTCCACCGTGCAACGCAGCAACGCCCACGCGAAGCGGGCCGCCCCGGCTTCGTCGAGCAGGCCGGCTGAGACGAGACGCGTCTTCACGCGCCCGGGCCGCGGGTACTTGGCCATCACGACGGCGCAAACCCTGGCCGGCGCGTTCACGGGACAGATCCGTCCGGCACCCAACGTCCGCCCCGGTAGATCGGGCGCGACGCGTCCGTTCCGAACGCCTCCTCGAGTTGATCGGGGTCGACTTCCACGAGCGGGCGTCCCCCCGCGTACAGAAGCTCGCTCGACCACGGGCGTCCGTCGCCGGTGAGCAACGCGATCTCCAGCCGCATCATGCGTACGCGGTCCTCCTCGGAGAGACCGGGTCGCAGCCGTCCCCGGTAGAGCTTGCAGTCCTCGAGGAACCGGTGCACGCCGCCGTACAGGAACCGGTCACACGTCTGGAGAAGCTCCATCGCCCCCGGGGTACGCAGCGCGGTGTTCGCGCGGCTCCCCTTGCCGCGTCGGTAATGGCTGAACGCCTCGGTCACCGCCAGCGCCGCGGGCGCGCCGGGCTCCAGCCACGGGCCGTCGAGCCCCGATCCGCCCACCGGGGCGATGCCGCCGTCACCAAGCAGAGCCGCCAGCGCCATCAGGCGCCGGTGCTCCTGCTCGTCACCGGCGAGGTCCGCGAGGGCGAGGCACGCGCTGCGGGCGAGCCGGCGATCGAGCAGCCCCGCCAGCGCGAACAGCCGTCGGGCAAGCTCGCGCTCCGCGTCGTCGACGGCGGCGTCGGCCATCTCCTCGCCCAGCTCGAAGTACGCCATCGGGTCCACCGGACGCAGGGCCTCCAGATCTCGCTCCCAGCCCGCGGGCGCGACCACCGGCGCCATCGACGCGCCGATCGCGCTCGTCGCGACGAGCAGCGCGAGCAGCCGAACGGGAAGAGCCCTCGTCACCGCACCGCCTCCTTTCCGTCGGACCCTGCCAGCGTCATCCGCATCGCCCAGAGCCGGGCCGCGGATCGTTCGATCTCGATCGCCTGGCCCAGGACGTGCCCGCGTCGCCGGCGTTGTTCGGCGCCGTCGGCCAGCGCGCCGAGGACCCGGTCGCGCAACGCCGGCTGCTCGGCCACCGTCACGTAGGCCATGTTGTCCAGCACCGCGAGCTGGGCGGCCACCATGGACTGGATCGCGCCGCGAACGAGGCGCCGCCGCGTCTCGCGTCGACGCGCCAACCCATCGAGGTCGTCGGGCACCGCCCACCGCGCGATCGTCGTCTGCGCGCGATCCTGCCAGGCATCGGCAAGGAACTGGGCCGCCGCCTCCGGCGACAGGACCGCGACGCCGGTCTCGGGATCGCGCTGTACGAGCAACGCTCGGGTCACGAGGCTTTCGCGCAGCGTGTCGGCAAGCTCGTCGACCTCGGTGCGCCCGGCCGGCCGCAACGACAGGGCGTGCTCGACGAGCGCGAGGCGGGCCTGAGCCGGCCACGATTCGCTCCGGGCCGGCGGGAGCAGCCGGCCGGTGAGCATGCGGATCGTCTCCGACATCCGCTCGTCGCGCGGCGCGTCGGGGAACTGATCGAGCATCTCCATGGCCGCGTACGGTCCGCGCGAGAACTGCTCGACCACGACCGCCCGGGCCAGCGAGCGCACTTCGCGCGGAGAGCCGCGGTAGGCTTCTCGCACGAAGACCTCCGCGTCCAGCGGGCCGAGATCGGTACCGGGGCGATTGCGCAGACCGCGAAGCGCGTGCAGCTTCTCCTCGGTGTTGCGCGCGAGATCCAGGTAGGCCGCGGACCACTCGCCATCGTTGCCGACGGCCTGTCCGCGCCGGCCGCCCCGCCGCTGACTGTTAATCCAGGAGCGAGGTCGCGGACGGGCGCCGGTGGCGTCCTCGGCGAGCGCCGCCTCCAGCGCATCCAGCACCGCGTCGGCGGCGGCGACGTCGCGGGCGGCGAGCTGGCCGGCGGCCTCGTTGAGCCGGGACCCCAGGACCAGCCACTCCATGAGCGCCGTGTCGTTCTCGGGCACGGGCACCGCCTCCAGGCGATCGAGCAGCTCGAGCCAACGCGCCCCGGCGCGGGAATCGACCATCACCCCCCGCCCCCGCGCCGCCTGGACCTCCGCGGCCCCGGACCCCGCGGGCCACCGCGCGACGATGCGATCCCGGAGCCGGTTGCGGTACGGCGTGCCCGCGTCGTGAGGGAGCACGAGCGTCTCGTCGAACCACGGCGCCGTGTCGAGCCGGGCGAGCAGGCTCGTCAGCACCCAGAGATCGTGCGTGCCGACCTCGGGGTCGTCGAAGAGTTGCCGAACGCCGTCGCGCACGACGACACTCGTCTCGAAATCGGCGATGGTCAGCAGCCGCCCGAGCACGTCCACGCTCGGGCCCGGGCGCGAAAGATCGGTGGACGTGGCGAGCAGGTGACGGACCGCGGTCATGATCGCCACGTTCATCCGCTCGCGGGCGGCGCGGTCGTGCCCGCGCAGCGCCGGCTCGTCGAGCTCGCGCTCGGCGGCGAGCCACACCTCCCAGAAGTCCTCCGCGCGCGCATCGCGTTCGGTGCGCTCCGCGAGGTCGACCGTCACCGCGCGGAGCCACGCGTCGGCGGCCGGCGCGAATCCGCCGCCGACCTCGTCGTCGATCGCCTCCGCGAGCACGATGCGGGCGCGCTCCACGACCGACGGCGGAAGCACGCGGCTGCCGGCGACCCGGCCGAGCGTCCCCGCCTGCCACGCACCACGCCACACGTCGATCGGGTCCGCCAGCGGCGGACGCGGCGGACGCAGCGACTCGATGAGACGATCGCTCGTGCTCGGCGCGTCGCCGCCCTCGTGCAGCGCCTCGCCAACCGCCAGGTCGATCTCGGTGCGCGTGCTCTCGTCGACGAGGACCCAGCCCGCGGCGATCGCCGCGATCGCGTCGATCCAGGTGCGGTATACCGCTTCCGACGGCTCGTCGGCGATCGTCAGCTTGCGTGCCACCTCGTCGAGTTGCTGAGGCAACTCCGGGCAGCGGTCCGCCGCGTCCGTCGCGATCGTGGGCAGGGCGTTGCCGAGGAACGTCGGCGGCGCGCTGAAGATCGCGAGCCGCGCCGCGTCGGTCGCGGAACCGGAGACCGGCTCGGGACCCGATGTCAGCGCCAGCCCCGGGCTCGCCGGCTCTGCCGCGACCGGCTCGTCGCCGGGGGGCGCGGTCTCGATCGGGATCGGCCAGATCAGACGCAGCAGCAGCGCGAACGCCAGCACCGTGATCAGGCCGAACAGGATCGAGAGCTTGATCGTCGGCCACGGGCTGTCCTCGACCGGCTCCGGCAGGAGTCGCTCGCCCAGCCGGCCCTCGACCGCGCCGGGATCGGCCGCGAGCGGCGGCAGCGTCATGCTCGGCGCCCCCTGCGCGATGTCCTCCATCTCGAGGTGGTGCCCCCCCGCCGCGGCGTACTCGCTGAGCCCGTGGATCACCCGGAACAGGCCGTCGGCTGAAACGCCGTACGAAGACGCGAGCGCGACGAGCCGCGCACGGCTGCGCGCGTTCCACCCACCGCAGCCGACGAGCGTGGCGAGGACGGATCGGTCGAACTCGGTGAGCTTCGGCGGTGCGGTGGCGCGGCGCACCCCGCGTTGCACGCGACGCGCGAGCGGGCGCAGGTCGGCGCGAGGCGCGTGAAGGGCCGTCTCGGTGAGCCGGCTCGCCGCGAGACGCAGCGCGCGACGGGCGATCTCCGCGTCGGGTGTCCGGCCGTCGGGATGCGCGTAGGTCTCGTCGAGCCGATCGCGCAACGCCGCCTCGATCGTCACGCGATCGTGCCGTCCGGGGCCAAGCCCGAGCAACGTGCCGGCGTCCGACGATGTCGGCACGCCGAGGATGCGCTCGACGGGAGAGAAGCTCATCCGGCTCCCCCCGGCGGCGGTGTCGGCGCATCGCGTTGGAGTCGCAGGTCCAGCGCCTTCAGCCTCGCTCCCCACGGGTCCGGACCGTAGCCGGCGTGGAGGGCCCGGTGCTGATCCATGACGGCGCGGGCGCGCTCCGGATCGGTGGCAGCGAGCAGGCCGATGAAGTGGAAGCGCGCCTCGTACCAGCCATCGGAACTCTGGGGCAGGCCGGCGACGAGCTGTTTCCAGCATCCGAGCGCGAACTCGGGGTCATCCAGCTCCTCGGCGAGCAAGGCCGCTGAACGGAGGAACCTCGCGTTGCGGGGACGGGCCTCGAGCAGTCGCCGGAACAGCTCCAGGGCCCGCGCGCCGGCGGCGCGATCGGCGCTGCGTTGCCAGACCGCCATCACCGCCTCCGCCACCGCCGCGTGGTAGCCGAGCACGGCGCGATCCTTCAGCGCGTCCGGATCGTCGGCATACTCCGCGAGCAGACGCGGGCCGAACTTCGCGATGAGCGCGACCTCCTGCCGGTCGTCGGCGCCGAGTTCCTCGGCCTCCCGCCGCCGCCGGTCGGCGTCCTTGAACAACGCGCGGCTGGCCAGACGCGACCACGGCGAGTCACGCGCATCCCGCCAGAGCCGGTCGGCGATCGCCACCGCCTCGTCTACGTCCCCGCTGAGCAGACGCTCGCGGAGCCGGCGGAAGTCGATCTCGGGCTCGATCCCCGCCAGCGCCCGCGGATCCTGCTCGGCCAGCTCCCCGAGGATCCGCAGGACCTGGCGCGCGGCGACGAGACGCGCGACGTTCTCGTTCAGCGAGACCTCGAGGATGCGCCGGCTCCGCACGAGCAGCCGCTGCAACACCGTTCCGTCGGCCGGGTCGAGGGCGTCGTGCTCGCGAACGAGCATCGGAACGGCGACGAGCAGGTACCGGTTGCCGTACCCCATCCGCGGGCCGCCAGTGGCATCGCGGAAGAGCTGGTAGAGGATCTGCGCCGCGCGGCGCTGCGCGGAGTCGTACACGTCGCTGTGGCTCGGGATCGAGAGCAGCTCCTCGACCGCCTCCGGCGACACTTCCTTTGTCGTGAGGACGCGGCGCAGCACGAGCTTCGGCGCGTGCTCGCTGCCCGGGTACTCCTCGAGAAAGCGCTGGATCGTGAGCGCCAACTCGTCGCGGAGCGGCGCGTTGTCGGCATCGGCCTCGACGAGACGGTCGAGACACACGATCGCCATCCACAGCGCTTCCGCGGCGGAGTCCCCCGACAACAGGCCGGCGGCTTCGACGAACCGATCGCGGGCGGCCAGCAGTTGTCCCTGGAAGTACCGGCACCACGCGATCAGCCGCGTGCAGTCCGGGGCGGCCGATTCGTAGCGTTCCGCGTCGCGCTCGCGCCGTGCCGCGTCGAGATGCTCGACCGCCTGCTCGTAGAGAGCGACGACGGAAGCGTCGGCGGTGGGATCGTCTCGGCCGTGGGCATCCCGTGCCTGCTTGTAGGTGAGCACGCCGTCGACGTATCGAAGCGCGAAGCCGGAAGTGCCGAGGGCCTTCACGCCGTAACGCTCCGCGAGGTCGTAGACCTGCTCCAGCTCACCACGGGCCGCCAGGCGAGTGACCGCGTCGCGGGCGAGGTCGGCGGCGAAGCGAGAACGGTTCGCCGCCTCGATCGCGTGCACCGCGGCCAGACGCAGCCACGGCAGCGGCACCGGCTCGTCACCGGCGGCGAGATCGTGAAGGAGCGTTCTCGCCTCGAGGAACTCCCCGTGCTCCAGCAGGATCACCAGCCGCCACGCGGGCACCTGCTCCCGCAGCGGAGCGAAGGTGCGCTCGTGCTCCAGCAACGAGAGCCATCGGTCCGCGGCGGCGCTGGTCGTGACGCGACCGCGGCACAGGGCGTAGCCGAGAATGCACCGCGCGATGGGCTCGGTCGCGCGCAGGTCCACGGAGACATCGGAGGCGGCCGGAGATTGCGCGTCGAGGTCGAGCAACTCCCCGAAGGAGCGCTGCGCCACCCGCGCGCTCTCCGGCCGGTCGAGCAGCCACGCCTGGTAGTACATCGCCCACGCGTAGTGGAAGGTGCACTGGGCATGCACCGCTCGGGCCTGCTCGACCTCCTCCGCCAGCACGATGGCGTCGGTGCCCGTGGCCCGCGAGAGCCGGCGCTCCAGCACCGTGACGTGATCGTCGGTCTGCTTGAGAAGGCGGTTCAGCTTGGGGATCAGGCTCTTGAGCGTCGCCTTCGCGTCCTCGACGTCGTCGGCGTCGGCGAGGCGGAGCCGGTGGTTCTCGGCGGTGCGCTCCGCCGCACGGTAGGTGCCACGAAGCAGGGCCAGCCGCAAGCCGTGCGAGCCGCCCGCGGGCGCCATCGTCAGCAGCCGCCGGCTTCGCTCCTCCAGCACGCGGCGGCGCACGGGATCGTCCACCGACTCCAGGAGATGGGCGTAGATGGTAGCGAGCCGGTTCACCAGCTCGCGCTTCTCATCTCCGTCGACGGCGTCGAGCTGCGCCTCGAGGTGGACCGCGAGCAGCTCGTCGAGACCGTGCAGCTCCAGCCACGCCGCGACCTCGTCCGCCGCGGCTCCAGCGGCGAACACCAACGACAGCAGCAGCGCCAGCAGGCTACTTCGCCGGTTCATAGGTCACCTGCTCGAAGCCCGTGTCGCGGCACGCCTGAATCGCCGAGACCGCGAACCCCACGGGCACGCCGTCGAACACCTTGACGAAGACACCAACCGACTTGGGCAACGGCTCCAGCGCCGCCCGCAGGCTCGTCGCGTCACCGAACGAGCGCGGGCCGAGCCGGTACGCCGGCGCGCCGTCCAGCACGAGCACCTCGACGACCTGCGGCTGGAAGTCGGTGGTCTCTCCGCTCGCGGAGTCGCGTTGCGTCTGGAGCGTCGGCGTGAGCCGATCCTCGCGCTCCCAGATCTCCATGGTCATCATGAAGTACGCCAGGAGCAGGAACACCACGTCGATCATGCTCGCGAGGTTCAGCGCGATGCGTTCGGAGCGGCGGCGGGATGGACGGACGCGAATGCGCATGTGCGATCAGGACCCCCTCGGATCCGTGGCGATGCGGGCGGCGCCGACGCCGATCGCCTGGAGCCGGTTGATCACCTGGTTGATGCGGCTCGTGTCCGCGTTGCGATCGGCGCGAAGCAGCAGCTTGAGCTGCTCGGCGTTCCGACCCGGCAGACGGCTGATCTTGCCCCGCACGAGCTCCTCCAACCGTTCGAGATCGATCGTCTCGTCGCCGACGATCATCGCGCCGGTCCCGTCGATGTTGACGATGAGGCCCGCCTCCTCGGTGATGTCGCTCTGCTCGCCCGCCTCCTGCGGGAGGTCCAGCTCGACCCGCGACTCCTGGGCGAAGCGGGCGACGGTCATGAAGAACACGATGAGCAGGAAGACGACGTCGATCATCGGCGCCATCTCCAGCACAAGCGTGCGGTTCGAGCGAGGCGAGCGGGTGAAACGCATCAGCCCTTCCCTTCACGGGTCGGGGGCGCCGGCGTCGGCGGCCCGGCCGGCCGCATCCGCGGATCCCCGGGCCGGCTGGGCGCGGCGCCGGGCACCGCGGACTCCAGGTGCAGGGTCAGCCGCTCGATCTCCATGCCGGCCTCGGAGCCGAGCGCGTCGATCCGGTTTCGGAAGAACGTGAACAGTGCGACGCACGGGATCGCCAGGGTCAGGCCCAGGAGCGTCGTGACGAGCGCGAGGCTGATGTTCCGCGACAGCTCATCGTGGATGCTCGCGGTGCTGTCGGGAAGCGCGTCAAACGCCCCGACCATGCCGAGCACGGTGCCGAGCAGACCGAGCAGCGGCGCGATCGCGCCGATCACGCCGAGCGCGTCCGTCGATCGGTAGAGCCGCGCGGTCTGGTCCTCCCCCGCTTCCTCGATGGCGGACTTCACCTCGAACACGCCGAAGGCCGACTTCTGGAAGCGCGTGAGCCCCGCGGCGAGGATGCGCGTCAGGTACGAATCGTTCTCCGGCGCGAGGCAGTACTCGAGCGAGCCCTTGACGTCGCCGGTCGAGAGCAGGTCGTCGAGCACCTCGAGCTGGTCGGGGGGAATGAGCGCGGCGCGGCGGATCTGCACGAAGTGCATGACGATCAGCGCGAGGGCGACGATGCTCATCCCGATGATGAGGTAGCCCACGGCGCCGCCCTTCTGCACCGTTTCCAGCCAGGAAACGCCGGTGCCGTCGTCGGACTGGGCCAGCAGGATCGTCAGGTGTTCGAGATGGTGCATCGAGTCAGGTTCCCTCCGCGTTCGGAAGCCGGATCGGCGCGGTGGCCGTCCGGACGGGGTGATTGGGAAATCGGCGGGCCAACTCCTGCTGCATCGCGGCCACGGTCAGGGTGTCGCCGTCGGCCCGGCTGACGGCCTCGACCCACGCGACGGCGAGTCCCGCGAGGTAGGGAAGCTGCCCGGCGAAACGCGCCGGCAGGTGAGAGAGTTCGACGAGCCCGCGGTGCCGGCGCCCGGTGCCGGTCTCGTGCAGGAGCGACACGCCGAGCGCGAAACGGCACCAGCCCTCCCGCCAGCCGCCGTCGTCGGCGATCGCCCGACGCAGACGCTTCCGCACCGCTTCGCGCCGCTCGGAACTCGCGGCGGACGCGTCGAGGACGTTGCGGAGCAGGGCCAGGCCGGGGTGATCCGTCGCCTCCGGCGCTTCGCGCGTCGCCGGAGGCTGTCCGAGTTGATGCCGGGCCGCGTCGTGATAGCACTCGGAGATCCGGCGCAGGATGACGTCGCCGGCGGCGTCGAACCCGTCGAGGTCGCGCTCCAGCTTGACGAGCGCCCGGGACTGGATCCACGCCGGCGCGAGCTGCGGGCACAACGCGGTCGCCTCGTCGATGACCGGGCGCAGCCCCTCGTAGCTGACCGTCCGCACACCGGCTCGTCGCAGACGCGCCGTTTCCAGCGCCGGGATCACCGCCGCCGCGTTCGCGCCGCGATCGAGGCGGCAGCGGAGCAGTCCCTCGGCGACGACGAGCCGGGTGACCCCGCTCTGGCCGCGCGTGGACTCGAAGAGACGCTCGAGGAGCGGCTCGGCGAGCCGGAAGTCGCCGCGCTCCACCCGGCTTCGGGCGCGCCAGAGATCCGCGGCCGTCGCGAGTCGCCGGTCGAGCGCCGGCTCGGGACCGTCGGTCTCGACGCGGCGAACGCGGTCCCAGGGAACGAACGATCGGTCGACCATCACGCCGTCATCCGAGACCGACACCTTGCCGTGCAGCGGCTCCAGGGCCCCGCGGCGCTCCACGGTTCCGGCCGCCGCCACGCCGGCGCCGGCCGCGACCGCGGCGATACCGATGAGGGCCAACGTCCGCGCGCTTCGCACTACCGACCCTCCGCGCTGACGAAGCGGTACGCGCCCCCCGACTCCCGGGCGATCTGGCGGAGCAGGGCCTGGCTGCGATCATCGCCGAACGCGATCGTGTTGATCGTCACCCGCCCGCCGCGCTGGTTCGCCTCGGCGATGAGCTGCGGCGTGTTGTCCGGGATCTCGCCGTCGGTGAGGAAGAAGATCACGTCCGGCGGCACGTCGAGCGCGAAGACCTCGTAGAACGCCGGCATCGGCTCGGTGCCGCCGCTGGGCGGAACGTCATCGAGCCACCGGTTCAGCCGGTCGATCACGGAGCGTTTGGCCCGCATCCAACCGCGCTGCATCGGGGGCTCGACGTACTCGGTCGAGAAGAGCACGATGTGGAAGTAGGCGTAGTCCGGCAGCGTCTCGATCGACCGCGCCAGCTCGCGCATCGCGATTCGCATCTTGCGCGACTCGCTCATCGAGCCCGAGCGGTCGACGATGTAGGCGAAGCGCATGCCCCGCGAGCTGACGCCGAAGAACGACGTGCCCGCCCCGCCCCCGGACAAGGCGCTGCCGTCGCCCGTCCCCTCGCCCGCCCCGCCGAGCGTGGGCAGGGCCCCGGCCCCCGCGACCTCCAGTTCCGCCGCGGCCACCGTCGGATCGAGGGCGGCCGCCTCCTCGGTCATGTCGTCGAGGTCGCCGACGACCTCCGGGAGCAGTTCGTCGGGCGCGGCGGACTCCAGCCGGGTCAGCTCCTCCTCCTGGAGGATCGCAAACTCGTAGCTCACCGGCGCCGGCTCCGCGCCGCCGCCCGTGAGCCGGTAGCGCGACGCGAGGAAGTACATGAGCGAGAGGTGCACCACGAGCGAGATCCCCACCCCGACGATCAGCACGTGGCGGCGGCGACGGCGGATCAGGTGCTCGCGCTGCTCCTCCATGACGCGCAGCGTCTCCTGGAGCCGGATCACCCGGGTGTGGAGCGCTTCGGCGCGGGCGTTGTCGTTGTCGCGCGGGGTCGGCATCGCTCGGTGACTCGATCGCGAACCGCGTCTACGCCCCACCCCGGATCGGTCCGCGTACAGATGATACGGAGGCGGTCGGAGACGTGGCGCATCGAGCCCGATTCGCAGCTAGCAGGTTGTTGAGGGACTCCGGCGCGACCGAGATCGAGTGAGGTTTCGTCCTGAGCGTGCCGGCGATTCGAAGTCATATCTCCTCGATACGTCGAGAATCGACGGTGCGGTCAGGGCGGAAGCTCGCCGATGTCGGACCGTCGGAGTTCCTCAACAGCCTGCTGGGGACGGCCCGGGATTCGGCCGAGCTTGACCGGCTTCATCCCCTGCGGTCCAATTCGGGCCACCTCAGCGGAGACACGCCCCTCATGCCAGATGCGCCACGGGCCAAGTACCATCGGGTTGTTCTGAAGATCAGCGGCGAGAGTTTCGCCCGGCGCGGCGAGTTCGGCATCAACCCCGACGAGCTGGCGTTGATCACCCGCGAGATCGTCGACGCCGCCCAGGTCGGCGTTCAGCTCGCGGTGGTGGTGGGCGGCGGGAACATCATCCGGGGAGGCGAGTTGGCCCGGGAGGGGCGAATCGACCAGTCGACCGCGGACTACATGGGCATGCTCGGCACGGTCATCAACGGCCTCGCGCTCAAGGAAGCGCTGGAGGGCGAGGGCCAGCCGGCGCGGCTCATGTCGGCCGTAGACATTCCGGCGGTCGCCGAGCCGTTCATCCGCGGCCGGGCCCTGCGTCACTTCGAGAAAGGCCGGACCCTCATCCTCGCGGCGGGGACGGGCAACCCCTTCTTCACCACCGACACCTGCGCGGCGCTCCGCGGCACCGAGCTGAACGCCGACATCCTCCTGAAGGCGACGAAGGTGGACGGCGTGTACACCGCGGACCCGGTCAAGGACCCCACCGCCACGCGCTACGACCGGCTCACCTTCCAGGAGGCGATCGAGCGCAAGCTCAAGGTCATGGACCTCACGGCGCTGACCATGTGCATGGAGCGCGATCTGCCGATCCTCGTGTTCGACTTCAAGACCTCCGGCAACATCCGCCGGGTCGTGGAAGGCGAGCAGATCGGGACGCTGATCGCGAACTGAACCCAGGAGAACGAACGAGATGCCGTTGAAGAAGATCGAAGCTGAGTGCCGGAGCCGGATGGATAAATCCATCGAGTACTTCGAGCGTGAGCTGCGGGGCAAACGCTCCGGTCGCGCGACGACAGCGCTCATCGACTACATCAAGGTCGAATACTACGGCTCACCGACGGACCTGCGCGAGCTGGCCGCCGTCAGCGTCCCGGAACCGACTCGCCTGCTCGTGAAGCCGTTCGACCCGACCTCCAAGGCCGCGATCGTCAAAGCCGTAGAGACCGCGGAACTCGGCATGAACCCGCAGGTCGACGGCGAGGCGATCCGCATCAGCGTCCCGCCCCCGTCGGCGGAAAACCGCAAGAAACTCGTCGGTCAGGTCAGGGGACTGGCCGAGGACTCCCGCGTGGCGATCCGCAACGAGCGCCGCGATGCGATCCGTCACGTGGACCAGATCATCAAGGACAAGGAGAGCGGCGTCTCCGAGGACCTGGCCAAGGACGCCAAGGGCCGCATCGACGAGATGACGAAGAAGCACATCAAGAAGATCGACGAGTTGTGTGAGAAGAAGGCGCGGGAGATCGAGGAGATCTAGTGGTGTCCGCCAAACAGCTTGTGACTTATCGGCGCGAGATCGTCGTCGCTGGCAAGGCGACGCGACGCTGGCATATCCATGGATACGTCGAGGAGCGGCAACGCAGCCA
>JAAELP010000400.1 GCA_024226535.1 Planctomycetota bacterium
GCACGAGCCCCGACGCGACGGACCCGATGGCCGCGAGCACCACCATGGTGACCATCGCCTCGACGAGCGTGAAGGCCCGTCTCACCCGGCCGGATTGGATGCTGCGTGCGCCTTTCATCGTGATCGTTATCGTGATCCTGGCTCGCCTTCTTGATCGGGATCGTGCTCGAGTGTCGTTATCGGCCCGTTCACGACCCCGGTTCGATCTCGCCCCACGAGACGATCGGCAGCGTTTCCCCGAGGTAGATACGCGTCGCGTCGTCCTGGTCGAGGCAGCGGTTGTAGATCCGGACGTCGTCGATGAGGCCGTCGAAGTACGCGGCGGCCGGAAGCTGGTCGGCGTCGCCGCCGCCGATCTGGAACGCCTGGGTGTAGCTCGGATCGGGCGTGCCGGTCGCCGCCACGTCCGTCGTGGCCGTCAGGTCGACGGCGTTGACGAAGAGCGAGTTGTTGACGGACTCCTCGCGGTCGAACGTCACCACCACGTGGTACCAGGTGTCGGCTGTCCAGCTCGTCTGGGTCGTCCACTTGTAGCGGAGACCGCCGTTCTCCATCTTGATGACGAGCGAGCCGTCCGAGACGGTGGCCTGCGTGTAGTCGGTGCCGACCAGGGCGACGACCATGTTGTTGTCGGCGTCGAGGTACTTCCCGACGAGCACCTGGCTCGTCGCCGTCGCGCTGGTGAACGTCGCGTCCGGCTTGAACCAGAAGGCGATCGACGAGCTGCTCGCCATGTTCATCTGCGCGTCGCCGTTGAGCGCGACGATGCCGCTGGCGCCGTTGAAGTCGAGGGCCTTGCCGACCTGGCCCGTCACGAGGCTCGCCCCCGTCACCGTGCCCGTGTTCGGTCCGCGATCGTCGGGCGTCGTGCCGCCGGACGTCGAATCGAACTTCAGGTACGCGAGCGGTCCGGCGGCCCAGTCAAGGGCCCGGCGCATGATCAGCGTGCCGCCGTCGGTGAGGTCGTCCACGTCGAAGTTGCTCTGTCCCCAGGGGAGCGCCACCCGGCGGCCGGGGGCGCCGCCGCCGCCGTACCGGGTGTCGGCGGCGTCGAGCGCGGTGGTCATGCCAACGCTGCCTCCGACCTGCTCGGCAAGGACCTGCACGCCGGTGCCGACCGTGCCTCCCACGTTGGTCAGGCTCTGCACGACGCTGGAAATGCTCGTGTCGCCGGTGGCGAACCGGCGCGTGACGTAGTGGGTGTTGTCGGTGACGTCGATCTCGTCGTCCGTCGGCGATCCATAGGACGACGCGATCCCGAACTCGTCGTAGAGCGCCGGCTCCTCCAGCACCACGCCGATGGGCGTGTCGGCGATCTTGGTACCGAGCGACGTGGAGCCGACCGTCTCGCTGACGTACACGACGTCGTACAGCTCCGTGCGCCGATCGAACGTCGATTGGGTGGTGCTCGCCGAAGTCGGCGCGACGCGGTAGCCCATCGACTCCATGAGCGTCTTCTTCGAGGTGTCGTACGTGCTGAGGCTCGCCTCGTTAGGCACGATGAAGAGCACGTCGCCGCCGCCGTAGGTGCCCTCGGTGTGCATCACGGGGCTGCACGATCCGACGAGGCCGTCGTCGACGAGCGTGATGTCGCCGGTCTGGAGCGATGCGATCATCGAGTCCCCGTCGGCCAGGGAGCTGAAGTCGGCGCGGAGCACGTAGCTCGTGGCCGCCGACACGTTGAAGTTCGACGTGAACGTGATCGTGCCCGCGGAGGTGCTCACGGTCCCGGTGCCGCCGACGGCGGTGGTCTCGCCGCCGCCGATCGTGCCGTCGCCGTTGGTGTCCACGATCATCTCCACTCCGCCGAAGTCGCCGTTCACGAGACCGGCGATCGCCTGGATCGAGAACGTGACCTCGTCCACCGCGATCGTGCCGTAGCTCGGCGTCAGCGTGAAGGCGTACAGCTCGGCGTTCGTGACGCTGCCGGCGTCCGCGAACGCGTCGTGCTCCTGTCCGGTGCCGTGGTTGGCGAGGGTGAGCACCGGGCCGTCCGTCCAATAGCCCGTGAGATAGAAGAAGTTCGATTCGCTGACGTCCTCGTGATAGAACTCGATCGTCGCGGCCGAGCCCGCGTTGACGTGCATCCGTCCCTCGGTATGACCGCCGTCCTCGGCCTCCTGGACATCGAGCACGCGGGCCAGCGTCGAGCCGTCGGGCCGCACGCCGATGTTGTTCTGCGCGGACGTATACGCATTGACGAGCGAGAACTCCGCGACCGCGTCCGGCGGCACGCCGCTTCCGCTGAGCGACTTGTCCTCCCACGTGAGATCCGCCGCAGGCGTGCCGACGTCGGTGAACGTCTCCTGGTAGGTCTTCAGCGGTGGGCTGCTCCAGTAGCCGACGAGCGTGTAGTCCACGTCGCTCGTGTCCTGGGCCCACAGCTCGATCGTGGCGCTCGCCGTCGCGTCGGCGGCGACGTGCATCGTGGCCGTCGAGACGCCCCCGCTCTGCGCCTTGACAAGATCGATGATGCGGCTGAGGCTCGAACCGTTCGTGCGGACGCCGGCCTCGCGCTCGTAGCTGGTGTCGAGGTTGGTCAGCACGATCTCGGCGACCTGGCTCGCCGCCACGCCGTGGATGCTGAGGTTCCGATCGTGCCACGTGCTCGTGGCCGTCGGCGAGAACGCCTGCCACGCCTCGACGTAGGTCCCGCAGTTCCAGTAGCCGAGCAGGATGAACCGAACGTCACTCGTGTTGTCGGAGTAGTGCTGGATCTGCGAGCTCGCGTCGGTCTTCACGTGCATCGTGACCGTCTCCCAGCCGCTGGATTCGGCCTCGACGAGCTGGAACCGCCGGTCGTTGCTCGAGCCGACGGCGCGGACGCCGCCCCACCGCTGGTTCCCGGTGTTCGAGTTGCGAACGGCGATCTCCACGACCGCGTTCGCCGGCACGTTGAACGGCGCCCCGGCGAGGCTCTTGGTCTGCCAGGTGTCGGAGCTGGTCGCCTGCCAGACCTGGTAGCTCTCGACGTAGCACGGGACGTAGACCTCCTTGTGCACGACGCTCGAGGTCGATCCGCTCACGCAGTCGGACCCGGCCGTGAATCCACTGGAGGAGAGACCGATCGTGACCGTGTCGCCGTCGCCGGATGAGAGGCTCGCGAAGTCCGCGCGGAGCACGTAGTGGGTGGCCGCGCTGACGGCGAACGACGTCGAAAACGTGATCGTCCCCGCCGCCTGGTTCACGACGCCGGCGCCGCCGACGACCGTCGTCTCCGAGCCGCCGATGTGCCCGTTGCCGTTGTCGTCCACGACGATTTCGACGTCGTCCCAGTCGCCGTCGACGAGCCCCGTGATGCTCGACAGCGAGAACTGAACCTCGGTGATCGTGGTCGAGCCGCCGCCGGGATCGAGCTTGAACGCGAACAGCTCCGCGTCGGTCTCCTCGCCCTGGCCCGAGAAGGTGTCGCCGGATTGGCCGGCGTCGTGGTCGGCCAGCGCGATCGCCGCGCCCGCGCACTTGTAGAAGTCCACGACGAACCAGCCGACGTCCGCGGTGGACGAGCTGGCCGTGCCGCGGTTCAGGCGCAGGTTCGTCGCGCTCGTGAGATCGGCGGTGAACCAGCCCACGCCGGGCACGTCGTCGCTCGTGTAGTTCGACCGGCCGCTGCGGCCCCAGGCGCCGGTCGTCGCGATCGACTCCGACGTGTTCACGCTCGTGATCGTGACGTCCTTCTGCGTGTCGACCGTCCCGAAGTTCCGCGTGTTGTGCTGGACGGTCGTGCCGTCGGTGAACTCGACGAGGTACCACGTCACCTCGAGCGCGACACCGGTGCTGCTTCGATCGAACGTCAGCGTCGTGGGGTTGGTCACGCGCCCGCGCAGGAGCTTCTGCCCGATGTTCGTCTGCGTGCCATCGGCCTGGGTCTGGCTGAAGATCAGCCACGAGGTCGAGGTGTCCACGCTCGTCACCGTCGCGGTGCGCGAGCTGTCGGACGTGCCGAAGGTCACGTCGCCGCTCTGCACCGTCGCCCCGTCGAACTCGACCACCTGCCACGGCGCGTAGTTCGGGCTGATGCCCACCGTTTCGTGCAGGACCTGGAGGTTCGTCGCGCTCGACAGCTTCGCCCGCACGGCATCGTCGGACCCGTGCTTGCTGCCCTCTTGGCGAGCGCTCACGAGCGGGAAGCTCTTGGTGAGGTCGACGCTGGTGACGGTCACGTTCGTCGTGGTGGACGACACCGTCGCCACGCCACGCTGCACGCTGACGCCGCTGGAGAACTCCGCGACGTACCAGTGCACGGTGCACGAGCCCGACATCCCGACGCGTTTGAACGTGAGCGTCGTCGCGTTGGTCATCTCGCCGCTGACGAGGGTGTCGGAGGTGGTGTTCTGGGTGTTCGTGACGCCGAAGACGAGGAACGACTTGGTGAGGTCCACCGACGTGATCGTCGCGGTCGCCGACGTCGTTCCGCTGATCGTGGTCGTCCCCGACTGCACGGCGCTGACCTCCGCGGCCCGGGCCGGGGCGGTGACGAGCAGCATCACCGCCGCGAGCGCGACGATGAGCAACCGTGTCGATCTCTTTCGGAGCATGGCGCTCCCCCCGTCAGTAGTCGATCGTCAGCCGGATTTCGCGCCGCGCCGAGCCCGCCCGCCCGCGGCTGGTCACGGTGAACCGCGTTCCGCTGGCGGTCTGCACCACCGCGACGCGTCCCCAGCCCACGGTCGGATCGGTGTTGTCGTCGGCGTCGTCGGAGACGGTGCCGGCGAGGCCGTCGCCGTCCTCATCGCCGGCGCCGGTGATCGTCTCGCGGATGGCCATGTTCATGCCGGCCTCCGCCGCGTAGAACGCCTGCACGGTCTCGAGGCGCCGGACCGAGAGATCCTGGTCACGCCCCGAGGCAAACACCATCGTCACGACCACGAGATTGAGCACCACGAGCGCGACGATCGTCGCCACCACGGCGGCGCCGCGGCGCGAGCGATGTCCGGGCTCTCGGTGCGTCATGGTCATTCGGACTCAGGGTGTAAAATCAGGGTGTGTAGTCCGTAAGCACGGTCGCGACGGACAGCGTCTGCGCGTCTCCGTCGCCGTCGGTCCAGCTCACGTCGACGGCCACGTTCATGTAGCCGCTGCCGGCCGTGGAGAGATCGGCGAGCGTCTCGGTGAAGGTCACGCTGCGGTTGAACGCGGTGTCGGTGGCGATCGGCGTCTCCGCCGCGTAGTTGCCGCCGACGAGGTACGAGTACCCGCGCGTCGTGCTGTGCCGGTCGGCGATGACGTCCTCGATCTTCTCGATGGCGAGCCACCGGGCGCGGCTCGTGAGGATCGGATCGACACGCTGGATGTGCACCTCGCGGATCGCCCACAGCATGGGCGGCACCGCAAGCCCCAGGATGACGAGCGAGGCGACGGTTTCGATGAGCGTGAAGCCGGGGCGTCGTCTTCCATGCATCCTGGTCCTCCCCTCGTGCGACGTCAGGGCGCCGCGAAGACCGCGTGCCCCGTTCCCTTCTCGACGGTCAGCGTGACCGAACTCGTCAGCGTCACGGTGCCGTCGGCGGCGAGGGTCGTCGCGTCGCCGGTGAGCGGCGCCCCGAGCCAGTCGAAGCCGATGTCGGCGCCGCCGTCGAACACGGCGGAGACGACCTGGACATCGGGAAAGTCGCCGGTCATGAGCGTCTTCACGTAGTTCGCGTTGGTGGCGACATCGGTCATCGTCACCGCGTTGGCCTTGCCCGCGGCGCCGGTTTCGGCCTGGAGTGTCCAGGTCTCCGCCGCCGCGTCGAACTTGACCCACGTGATCGTGCCCGTGGCCACCGCGTGCTGCCGCGCGAACGTGACGTCATGCAGGAGCATGTGTCCGGCGGCCGACGCCCGCGAGTCGGTGAAGTTGCTGATCGCGGGCACCGCGGCGGCGGCGAGGATGGCGAGGATCACCATCACCGACACCGCCTCGATGAGGGTGAACCCGCCGCCCCGGCGCGGACGGCGGGCTCGCTCGATTGTCGCGAGAGCCTTCATTCCAGTGCCCTGGAAATCAGAAGTCGTTCTCGCCGTTGACGTCGGTGTTCGCGTAGAACGTGAACGCCGGGGGCGTGAGCGTGTTGTCAAGGTAGTACGCCCAACCGCCGGTGCCCGCCGCGACGGGAGCCGTCCGCGCCCCCGCCTCCGCCACCGTCGCCAGGTGGACGTCGCCGGGGCTCGCGCCCGTGTCGTACGGATTGTCCGGCACCGCCTCCTGCATGACGTCGCCGACCGTCTCGAGTTGGGCGAGCGTCGGGTACGCCGCCGTGGCGCCGGTGATCGCCGTGTTCGCGTAGAAGTTGGCGCAACCGGCGCGAACACCTCCGAGGGTGCCCTTCACCGAAGCATCCTTGGCCTGCTGCGCGTAGTCGAAGTACTTGGGCAGGGCAACGCCGGCGAGGATCGCGAGGATGACGATCACCGCCATCAGCTCGACAAGCGTGAAGCCCTTCCGAATGGCTCTGCTTCCTTGACTCATGACTCGTTCCTTACAACCAGGTGGACGGTTCAGATCGTCCGACTCGATACGGTGCCGGTCCGTCCGGCTCCGCGACAAAAGACTCGCTCGAGGCCTCCGCCTCACATAATGGCTCCCATGTTCCACATGGGCAGGAAGATGGCGAGCGCGATGACGAGCACCATTCCGGCCAGTCCGACGATCATGATCGGCTCGATCACCGTCGTGACGTTCTTGGCCAGGTGCTCCACCTCGCGGTCGCAGTTCCGCGCGACGATTTCGCACATCTTCGGAAGCTCCGCCGCTTCTTCACCCGCGGACAGCATCCGACGGGTGAACGTCGGGAAGTATTCACATGTCACTATCACATCGGAGATGCGCCCGCCCCGATTGACCTGTTCTCGGAGTTTCTGCGCCTCGACCTCGAGGAGCGGGCGTCCAGACGCGCGCCCGCCCATCTCGATGGCGTCGATCATGTTCAGGCCGCTGCGCAGCGAGATTCCGAGAACACTCGTGAATCGACTGATCGCCAGACCCTTCAGCACATCCCGCAGGAACGGAACATGGTGCAGGAGGTTATCGATCTTCTTGCGCGACTTCGGCCGGCGCCACGCGCCGCGGATTCCGAAGAAAGCCGCCACTCCCGTCCCGACGAAGATGTACCAGTAGAACCGCAAGGCGTCGCTGATCGCGATCACGATCTGCGTGGGCAACGGCAGGGCGACCTCGCGCCGCGCGTAGATGCCCGTGAACCGCGGCACGACGAAGACCATGAGGAACGTCAGGGCGAGCGACAGCGCGATGATCACGCACGTCGGGTACATCAGCGCGCCCTTGACGGACTTGTTGATGTCGTTCTGACGCTCGAGCATCGTGGAGAGCGTGCCGAGCACCTCGACGATGTTGCCGCTCGCCTCCGCGGCGCGAATCGTCTCGATGTAGACTTCACCGAAGACGTCCTTGTGGGACATCATCGCGTCGGTCACGGAGCTGCCGCCCTCGATCTCCTGGGCGACGGACTCGACGACCTCCCGCAGACGCTCGTTCTCTTCCTGCTCGACGATCGAGCGGAGCCCGTCCACGATCGGCAGACGCGCCTCCATCAGCACCGAGAACTGGTGGGTGAACTGCGACAGGTCGCGGAGCGAGATCTTCTTGCCCTTCTTGCCGCGCTTGCGATTGCGGCAGGTGATCCGCAGCGGCTTCATGCCGGCGGCGACGAGCTTCCGGTACGCCTCCTCGCGCGTGGACGCCTGGAGCACGCCGCTCGTCTGAGCGCCGCGTGTCCCGATGGCCCGGTAATGGAAGGAGAGTTGGCTCATGCGATCATCCTCTCGTGCTGCCGCGGCGGCTCGGGACGCTTCGTCGTGGCGGACGGCGCGGCGGACCCGATGACGGAGGCGACCTTCGTCACCTCTTCGAGCGTCGTCTGGCCGAGACGCGCCTTCTCCAGGCCCTCCTGCCACATGAGGCGCATGCCGTGACGGACCGCGTGCTCGCGGATGCGCTCCGCGGAACCGCCGTCCTCGACCACGCGCTTCACCTCGGGCGTGAACTTCAGGAACTCGTAGAGACCGACCCGGCCGCGATACCCCGTCTGGGCGCAGCGGCTGCAGCCCTTGCCCTTGAGGAAGCCGTCGTCGGAGTCGCCGAGGCTGAACCGCTGCCGCATGAGCGGGGTGAGCGGATCGAGGGTCTGGCAGTGCTCGCAGACACGTCGCACCAGCCGCTGCGCCGCGACGCCAAGCACCGCGGAGTTGATGACGAACGCGGGCAGGCCGAAGTCGCGCAGACGCGAGATGGCGCCGACGGAGTCGTTCGTGTGCAGCGTGCTGAGCACGAGGTGGCCGGTGAGGGCGGCCTGGAGGGCGATCGTCGCCGTCTCGTTATCGCGCACCTCGCCGACGAGCACCACGTCCGGGTCCTGACGCAGGATCGAACGCAGCGCGTTGGCGAAGGTGAGGTCGATCTCGGTGTTGACCTGGATCTGCCGGACGTACGGCAGGCGGATCTCGACCGGATCCTCGATGGTCATGATGTTCCGCGACGGATCGTTGATCTTGCTGATCGCCGTGTACAGCGTCGTCGTCTTACCAGAGCCGGTGGGGCCCGTGACGAGGAGCATGCCGTGCGGCTGCTTCATGACCAGGTCGATATCGCTGGCCAGCGGCGCCGGCATGCCCAGCTCGAGGAAGTCCTTGAACGTCTGGGCGCTGGCGAGCAGACGCAGCACCACGTTCTCGCCGCAGACGGTCGGAACAGTGGACATCCGGACGTCCACGTTGCGGCCGGCGTGACGGAACCGGAACTTGCCGTCCTGCGGGCGCCGGGTCTGCGTCAGGTCGAGGTGCCCCATCACCTTCAGACGCTGCACGATGCCGGAGTGCATCGACAGCGGCGGCGACTGCTTCTCACGGAGCACGCCATCGACGCGGTAGCGCAGATGCATGTCGTGCTCGTCGGGGTTGATGTGGATGTCGCTGGCCATCTGCTGCACGGCCTCGGCGAGCATCTGGTTGACGGCGGCGATCACCGGCTGGCTGGAGTCGCTGTCCTCGACGTCGGTCTCGACCTCCTGCGCCTCCTCCGTTCCGGCGGCACGGGCGTGCCCGAGGGCGTACGCCTTGGCGATGAGCGCCCGGATCTGCTCGCGGGCGCAGAGGACCGCGTCGACCTCGCACTTGGCGAGCCGCCGCACCTGGTCCGCCGCCTCGAGGTTGAGCGGATCGTCCATCGCGAGCGTGAGGACGCCGTCGACCATGAACAGCGGGTACAGGTCGTAGCGCTCGGCGATCGCGCGGGGGATGAGGGCGGTGTTCGCGTAGCACGGCTCGAAGTCGCTCAGCTCGACGAACGGCGCCTCGCAGACGTCGGCCTTGGTGAGGGCGATCTGCCGGCTCGTGAGCGTCTCCGTCGCCGTGAGGGCGTCGACGAGATCGATGCCGTTCTCGGCGCTGTACCGGCGCGCGGCATCGAGCTGCTCGTCCGTGAGCAGGTCCATCTCGAGGAGGGCGCGCTGGAGGAAGACGTCCTGATCAGCCATCAGAACCTCCTCCCGTGTCTTCCGGGTCCGGCCCCTTGCCGGCCAGTGCGATCAGGCGATCGACCTTCTCGGAGATGTCCGGGCCCGGATCGACGAAGGCGAGGCCGAGCGAGTAGGTCGGCTCGTGGCTCGCGAGCGTGACGCGCCGCACGCGCACCGCGTGCTCGAAGGCGACTTCGTACACGGGCGAGCCGTCCGCGGCGGTGGTCACCGGATTCGGGTCGTAGACCCGCACCGTGCCCTCGCACATACGCGGCACGAAGTGCTCGCTGATGAGACCCATGCCGCCGGGGCTCACGTCCTGGGCCGCACCGCGCGTCACGTGCGGCTGCGGCGCCGACGACATCGGGCTGAACCGCACCTGCTCGCGGTGTTCTTCGCGCACCACGAACTCCACGTGAAGCTCGAGCGCTTCACGTGCGTATTGCCGGATCGTAAGCCCACTCGTCTGCGTCATGCTCGTTGCGCTACGTGCGCCTTCTGAAACTCCTGTGGTCCACGCATGCGGGGTCCAGCGCTAGGGAACCCGCGCACGGTGATCCTCCGGGGCAGTGCCATGGCCCCACAATCAGGACCATCGGCGCTTCAATTGCGACGATTGAGACAAGCTGCGCGGTTCGTGCCGTAGGGCGCGCGTCCGAAAGAGCGAGACGCATCGAAGCCGGTCGTCACGGCACGACCGGCGCAATCCGCGCAAACGGAACCGCGATGGCCACCGCTCCCGGGCGGAGAGTGGCGATCACGGGTTATCGGTGACCTGAACGCGCAACTCGTGCGCGACTCCCCTCGCGATCCGGCTCAGAATTCCTTCGCGCGGTGCTGCATCTGGGCCTTGAGACGGGCCAGGATCGAGCTGTGCATCTGGCTGACGCGGCTCTCGGAGAGGTCCAGCGTCATGCCGATCTCCTTCATCGTCATCTCCTCGTAGTAATAGAGGATGACGATGAGGCGCTCGGCCCGGGAGAGCCCCTTGGTGATGAGCACCTTGAGGTCCTTCTTCTGGATCTCGGCGAGGGGGTTCTCCTGCCGGACGTCCTTGATGACGTCGATTTCCCGGACGTCCTTGCTGGAGTCGGTCTCGAACCACTTGCGGTTCAGGGAGACGACGCCGACGGGGCTCGAGTCCTTGGCAAGCTTCTGGAACTCCGAGCCGTCCACCTGGAGACGCGAGCAGATCTCGTCGTCGGTGGCCTTCCGGCCAAGCTCCATCTCCAGGGCCTTGCGGGCGCGATCGACCTTGGCCGTTCGCGATCTCACGAGACGCGGCACCCAGTCCATGGCCCGCAGCTCGTCGAAGATGGCGCCGCGGATGCGCTGGGCACAGTAGGTCTCGAACTTCACGCCGCGTTCGAGATCGAATGCGTCGATCGCGTCCATCAGCCCGAAGAGTCCGGCGGACATGAGATCCTCGACATCCACCTCGCCGGGCAGGCGCATATGCATGCGCTCGGCGGTGTACTTCACGATGTCGAGATAGTTCTCGATCAGGAAGTTCCTGATCTCCTCGCTCGCCGATCGCTTGTACTCGACCCAGACATCGTTGATCGGCATGTCCGGGTACGACATCGGACGCTTGCGCGTCGTCCGCTTGCGCGGCGGCGCAGGGGCTTCCGCCACGCTCGTCCCCGCGCTCCCGGAACGCGTGCGCGTCTTCTTCGCCACGTCACCGGTGGCGCCTCTCTCCACACTCTTGTCCGCCGCGCTCCTCGTCCGTTTGGAGCTGGCGGCCTCGGCCTTGATCCTTGCCTTCGGCATCGGTCCTCTCCTTGACCCTGGCCCGCTGGCCTTGCCTCGTCACCCAAATCCCTGGCAACGTCCGAATAACTATTACACGATGATCACGCAGCGCTCAAGCGCAGCGCCGAGTCACGCCATCCATGCGTGACGACCTACACGACGAGAACTTCCTCGCCGTCCTCCTCGATGACCTGGATTCCGTTGTCGTTCAGATCATCGTCACCACCGCCGGGCTCCGGGTTCGTCGCGCGATGTCGCTCGACCTCGTCCTGCACGAGACGCTGCGCGATCGTGCCGAGGGCCAGGCCGATCGGGTAGCACACGAGCATCGCCATGAGCGCGCGGACGAGCACCGAGGTCGCGGGATTCCCGCTTCCCAGCCCGGCCAGGACGGCCACGGCGAACGCCGTCAAGGCGAACGCACCGGCGACGGTCGTGGCGGCGATGCCTTTCACCGCGCATTCCCCCCCTCGGTGCAGGTTTCGCATCCGTGCACGAACTCAAACTCCCTTGAATCGACTCTTATCGCCAGAATCGGGGCGGAACTGGAAGGAAATGCAAAGACGGAGTCGAATCAGCGACCCGTCCGCCCAGATGTCCCGAAACGCCGATGCGGTTCCGATAACGCATGCGGCAGCGAGTCGGGACGGCGCGTCAGAATGCGGTGGTCACGAACCTCCTAGTTGCCGCCGGCTCCCAGCCAACCGGCGAGACGTGAGAAGAAACCGCCCCGGGCCTGGTCGCATCGATCCTCGTCGATACCGGCCAGCCGCCGGGCGATTCCGGTCACCGCGTGGGTGGCCGGCGAGCCCGGGGCGAACAATGTGAAAGGAAGGCGGTGCCGCACCGCGGCTCCAACGGCGGGATCGTGCGGGATCGCTCCCCCGTAGTCGATCGACCGCTTGAGGAACGCCTGGGTCACGCGGTTCATCCGGCCATGCACGCCCAGGGCCTCCTCCGTCCCGGCCGTGCCGTGCTCGACCATGTTGACGACGAGCTGCATCCGGGCGTCGGGGGCCACGCGCACGAGGCTCTTGACCATGCCGTAGGCATCGGTGACCGCCGGCGGCTCCGACGTCGTGGCGAGCAGCGTCGTGTGGGCGGCGGCGGCGAATGCGAGCACGTTCGTGCTGATGCCCGCGGCGCAGTCGATGATGATGATGTCGGCCACGCGGTCGAGCACCGCGAGCTGCTGGAGCACCAGGCCCCGCTCGCGCGGCCCGAGATCCGCCATGCCCGCGACGCCCGAGGCGCCCGGGATCAGCCGGAAGCCGCCGGGGCCCAGCAGCATGACCTCGGCGAGCCGGGCGCGTCCCGTCACCACGTGGTGGAGCGTCCGCTTCGGCTTCAGGTTGCAGAGCACGTCCGCGTTGGCCATGCCGAGATCGGCGTCGAGCAGGCAGACTTTGCGCCCGAGCCGTCCCAGCGTCACGGCGAGGTTCACCGCGAGGTTGCTCTTGCCGACGCCTCCCTTTCCGGAGGTGACGGCGATGGCGCGGGCGAGCTGGACCGGGCGCACGCGGGCCGGACGCGTTGGCCGGGACCGCGGGGGGGCCGGGGCGGGAGCGGTTTGGGGCGCGGGACCGATCGGACGGCGGTGCTGCGGCCGCGGGCGGAAGCTCACGGCGCCCGATGGCGTGCTCGGCGTCAGGACGCTCGCCACCGCGGTGGCGTCGGCGTGACGGCCGGACTCCACGAGACGGCGGAGCTGCGTGGCCTGGTCGAGTTGGACGCTCGGTTCGATCACTGCGGCGACGTCTCCCCGAGCACGAGACCGGCGAACCGGTCGCCGCGGACGACCTCGATGTGGTCCGGGACCTCCTGGCCGTTGGTCATGAAGCTCAGCTCCTTGCCGATCCGGCGCACCACGTCCACGAGCATGCCGAAGCTCACGGCTTCGTCGAGCTTCGTGAGCACGACCTTGTCGACGCCCACGGCGCCGAACGCCTCCGCCTCGCGGAGCAGCACGCGCTCGCCGGCGGTGCTCGACAGGACCAGGTGCACCTCGTGGGGGTCGGCCACCTCGATGAAGGCGCCCAGCTCCTCGAGCCGGTTCTCGTCGTTCTGGCTGCGTCCGGCGGTGTCGATGAGGATCACGTCGCAGTCGGCGAGCGACTCGACGGCGCGGCCCATCTCCTCGGGCGTCAGCGCGACGCTCAGCGGCAGGCCGATGATGTCCGCGTACGTGCGAAGCTGGTCGACGGCGGCGATGCGGTACGTGTCGGCGGTGACGAGCCCGACCTTACGTCCGTGCCGCAACTTGAACGTGGCGGCGAGCTTCGCGAGCGTCGTCGTCTTGCCGACACCGGTCGGGCCGACGAGGGCGACGGTGAGCGGGCGTCCGTCGCCGCTGCGTTCGGGGATCGCCTCGTCGGCGACGAGCACGAGGTCGGCGAGGTGACGGCGCACGGCGGCGCGGACACGCTCGGAATCCTCGAGGGCGTCGTCGTCGAGCTCGGCGCGCACCGCATCGACGATCTGGTCGGCCATCTCCTCGGACATCTCCTGCCCGACGAGCTTCAGGTACATCTCGAACAGGGCCTGCGGCATCATCGCCGCCGAGCTGCGGCCGCGGGTCGGCACGTGATTCTGGAGCACCGTGCCGACCATCTGGCGAATCGCGATCAGCTCATCGTGGACATCGGCGCCCCCGGCGAGAACCGGCTCGCGGACCGGCCCGGCGGGAATGCGGGAGGCGAGATCCGACGGGCGGACCGGGGGAGCAGTGATGGGGGCAGTGATGGCGCGACGCTCCGCCGTCGCCGTGGCGACCTCGTTGGTGGCGGCCGCGGCGGCGACCGGCGTCAGGAGGAACCGGCGGGCGACGTCGGTCTTCTCGGCGGCCTCCGCCGGAGGCACGGTGGCGACGGGGACGGGAGCCGGATCGGCGGGTGCGGTGATCGTCGGGACGGCGGCGGGAGCGGGCGCGGCCTGCTGCCGGCGCTCGTGCTGGACCTGGAGCGCCTGGGCGAGACGCCGGGTCTTGAGACGCTCGAAGTCGGTCGGCGCCGTGTCGTCCGTCGTCGTGGTCGCGGCGTACGCCCGCGCGGCGGCGCCGGACGCGGCGCGACGCGGACGCGCCGACGACGGGAAGAGCCGGTTCGCGGGCGCTGCGCCGACCGTCGCCGTCAGCTCGAAGACCGTGCGGCTGCCGATGCCGAGGATGCCCCCGCGCTTGTAGGAGCGTGTGTTCAGGATGACCGCGTCCGGACCGAGATCGCGCTTGACCGCGGCCAGCGCGTGCGCCATCGAGTACGCCTGGTAGGTCTTCAGGTCCGCGCGGTTGCCGTCCATGGCAGTGGCCCCTTCTTGTTTCGAGCAAGCTCACTCACACCAGAGCCGTCGCTTCCTCGTGCGCGAAATGTACCAGACCCATCGATTCAACGTCCAGTCCTCCGTCGACCTCGTTGTACGAGAGCACGACCGCCCCCGCGAGATGGCTGTCGAGAATCTGCTTGACCTGCGCCCGCACGCTCGGCGAGGTGAGGACGATCAACTGGTGCCCGCTGCCGACGAGCGTCTCGGCGGTTTCCGAGACGGCGCGGCCGATGCGGGCCGCGATCGCCGGTGGCATCGACATCGTCGTTCCCCCCGGCCCACGGTCGATGTAGCCGTTGACGACGTCCTCCAGCTCCGGATCGAGCGTGACGCAGAACAGGCGCGGGCGGCCGCCGTCGTCGATCTCCGCGTGCATCGCCGAAATCGTCCGGCGCAGGGCGTTGCGGACGTACTCGGTGAGCACGGCGACGTCCTTCGTGTGCGTCGCCCAGTCGCCGAGCGTCTCGACGATCGTCTCCAGGTCGCGAATCGGGACCCGCTCGCGGAGCAGGTTCTGGAGGACCTTCTGGAGCTCGCCGGGCTTGACGATGCCGGGGACCGTCTCCTCCACGAGCTTCGGGGCGGATCCCTTGAGCTGATCGAGCAGGTGGTTGACCTCCTCGCGCGAGAGCAGCTCGTGCCCGTGCTGCTTCACGAGCTCCGTCAGGTGCGTGGCGACGACGCTCGTCGGATCGACGACCGTGTAGTTCATGGTTTCCGCCCGCTGCTTCTGCTGCGGGTCGATCCAGATCGCGTCGAGCCCGAACGCCGGCTCCTTCCCGCCGATGCCCTCCAGCTCGCCGGTGGCGAGCCCGGAATCCATCGCCATGAGGAGATCGGGGTAGATCGCCCCGTCTCCGATGACCGCCCCCCGCAGCTTCACGCGGTAGTCGTTCGCGTCGATCTGCATGTTGTCGCGAATGCGGATCGGGGGCACCACGATGCCCATCTCCACCGCGATCTGGCGCCGGAGCATGGCGATACGGTCGAGCAGGTCGCCGCCGCGCGAGGCGTCGGCGATCTTGACGAGCCCGTAGCCGATCTCGACCTCGAGGGTGTCCAGGGCGAGCAGGTCCTCCACCGGGGGCGGCTCGACGGGCGTGGCCTGTGCTTCGGCCCGCGCCACGTCCTCGCGGTCGCGGGCGTCGTGGCGGGACATGTATCCCATGGTCCAGGCGAGGCCGCCGATCGAGAGACCCGCCACGAGCAGCGGCACCGTCGGCAGCGGCGTGAAGGAGAGGAAGCCGAGGAAGCCCGAGATCAGGTACAGGGCGGTGGGCTGGCTGGTGAGCTGCGCCGGGATCTGGTGCCCGATCGTCTCCTCGCCGCCGGTGCGGGCCACGATGAGACCCGCCGCGATGGCGATGATGAACGAGGGCACCTGGCTCACGAGCCCGTCGCCGATGGTCAGCCGCGTGAAGACGCCGAGCGTCTCGGCCATCCCCCAGTCCTTCTCGACCGCGCCGATCGCGAAGCCGCCGAGGATGTTCACGATCGTGATGATGATGCCCGCGATCGCGTCGCCGCGCACGAACTTGCTCGCACCGTCCATCGCTCCGTAGAAGTCCGCCTCGGCGGTGACGACGTCGCGGCGCTTGCGCGCCTCGGCCTCTTCGATGAGGCCGGCGGAGAGATCGGCGTCGATGGCCATCTGCTTGCCGGGCATCGCGTCGAGCGTGAACCGGGCCGCCACTTCACTCATGCGCGTCGCGCCCTTCGTGATCACCACGAACTGCACGACGACGAGAATGATGAAGATGATGACGCCGACGATGACCGACTCGCCGGCGACGAACGTGCCGAACGCCTGGATCACCTGCCCCGCCACGCCCACCGCCTGCTCGGGCGTGTCCGCGTCGGCGCTCAGGATGAGCCGCGTGGAGGCGACGTTGAGCACGAGCCGGAAGAGCGTCGTCGCCAGCAGGAGCGCCGGGAAGACGCTGAACTCCAGCGGCCGTCCCATGTAGATCGTGGTGAGCAGCACCACCGCCGCGAGCGAGATGTTCGCGGAGATGAGCACGTCCAGCACCGGCGGCGGCAGCGGCACCACGAGCACGACGATGAGCGTGATGAACGAGAGCGGCACGAGCAGGTGGCGGTACTTCGCCACCATGTGGAAGGCCTCGGGCACGCTGGTTGGTACGATCAGTTTCGCCACGCCTCAGCTACCCCGCCATCTTCCCGTTGAGCCGGTACACGTACGCGAGCACCTCCGCCACCGCCGCGTAGAAGTCCGGCGGCACCTCCTGCCCCACCCCGACGTCCGCGTACAACGCGCGGGCGAGCGGCTTGCGCTCGACGATCGGGATGCCGTGCCGCATCGCGATCTGCCGAATGCGCTGAGCGAGGAAGTCGGCGCCCTTGGCGACGACCTTCGGGGCGCGCATGAGCTCGGCGTCGTACTGGATCGCCACCGCGAGGTGCTCGGGGTTGGTCACGATCACGTCCGCCCTCGGGACGGCGGACTGGATGCGCTGGAGCGCGATCTGCTGCTGCATCCGCAGGCGGCGGCGCTTGACCTCGGGATCGCCCTCGGTCTGCTTCATCTCGTCCTTGACCTGCTGCTTGGTCATCTTCTGGTCTTCGCGGTGCTTCCAGCGCTGGTACGCGAAGTCGATGATCCCGAGCAGGAGAAGCATCGCGAGCAGGCGCAGGGCGAGATCGAGCAGGAGCGTGCCGATGGTGGCGAGGCACTCGGTCATCGCGAGGTACGGCAACGTGAAGATGCGGTCGGTGTACTGGTTGATCGTGAACACCGCCACGAGCACGACGACGAGCACCTTGAGCGAGTCCATCCCCGCCTTCACGAGCCCGCTGATGCCGAAGATCTTCTTGGCGCCGGCGGCCGGGCTCATCTTGCTCGCCTTGGGCATGATGGCCTTGGGCGCGAACAGCCAGCCGACCTGCCCGACCTGCGCGAGCAGCGCCGCCCCCCAGGCCACGAGGATCACCGGGGCCGCGACGTTCAACGCGGCCGCCCCCACCGCCCACACGAAGCCGCCCACGCGGCCCGGATCCACCGCGTCCGGAGACGCGAGCGAGGCGAGCACGTTCTCCATCACGATTCGCCCGCGATCGAGCATCCACGCCGCGGACGCGGCGACGGCGATCGTGCCGAGCGCGAGGAGCACGGCGCCGGAGAGGTCGGTGCTCTTGGCGACCTGGCCTTCCTGCCGCGACTCCTGCTTGCGTCGCGGAGTCGCCTGCTCGGTGCGCTCGCCCAGGTCGTCAGCCACGGGTGGTTCCGATCATCGTTCCAGCCACTCGAACAGTCGCGCCATCCCTTCGTCCACGCCCTCCATCACGACCTCCTGGATCACCACCAGCCCGCACATCACGAAGGTGACGCCGACCAGGATGCGGAGCGGGAACCCCAGGCTCAGGATGTTGAGCTGCGGCACGGTCTTCGCCGTGTAGCCCATGGCCACGCTCTGGAGGAAGACGATCGCCAGCACGGGAGCCGCGACACGCAACGCCAGCTCGAAGCTGGCGAGGAGCAGCCCCGTGATCAGCTCGATGACACTGGAATCGATCACGAACGCCCCGAGCGGAACGTGCTCGAAGCTCCGCAGGACCGCGAGCAGCATCGCGTCGTGCCCACCGATCACGAGGAACCCCGCCAGCGCCATGAAGAAGAGGACCTGGCCGATCACGTCCGCCTCGTCGTCGATCCCCGGGTTGTAGAAACGCGCGAAGCCGAGCCCCATCTGCTGACCCATCACGAGCCCGCCCGCCTGGACGGAGACCAGCGGCAGGCTCGCGACGAACCCGATGAACAGCCCGATGAGCAGCTCCATCGCCACGATCGGCGCCAGCGAGTACAGGTCCAGGTGCAGGTCGACGTCGACGAAGCCCTGCCGCGAGAGCGCGGGATACACGGAAAGCCCGACGACGAGCGCGAGCATCGATTTCACGCGCGCCGGGATCACCGGCGCGCCGAAGACCGGCCCGTACAGCATCAGCCCACCGATGCGAAACACGACCAGCAACGCCGCCGGTACGTGCTCCAGGATGCCTGCGAAGTTCTGCAACGACCAACGTCATCCCCAACGTGTGCGTGTGTTCTAAATCGTGCCCATGCCCGTGCCCCATGCCGCGGTTCCGCCCCGCCAGTCCGCCCCCCCCGGTCACAACGCGTGCATCATGAACATCTCCCGCGCGAAGTCCGCCATCCGCGTGGTGATCCAGCTCAGCAGCAGGATCGCCACGACGATCATCACGACGATCTTCGGAACGAAGGTCAGCGTCTGCTCCTGGATCTGCGTCACCGCCTGGAAGATGCTGACGAACAGGCCGACGACCAGCCCCGCCCCGAGAATCGGCAACGCGATGAGCAGCGCTTCGAACAGCGCGTGACGCACGACGTCGACGGCTTCTTCACCCACGGTTCGGTGTCTCCCTTGAGTCGGTACGGCGCGCGCGGCCCTACGGCCCACCCGTCATGACGGTCGCGGCGGTCTGCGCGATGAGATCCGGCTGGGCGACGCTCGCCAGCAGCGAGCCGGCGACCAGTTGCCAGCCGTCCACGAGCACGAAGAGCAGGAGCTTGAATGGAAGCGAGATGAGGACGGGCGGAAGCATGAGCATGCCCATCGAGATGAGCATGCTCGCGATCACCATGTCGATGACGAGGAACGGCAGGTAGATCCGAAAGCCCATCAGGAACGAGACTTTCAACTCGCTGAGCACGTACGCGGGGACGAGCGTGATCATGTCCACGTCGGCCCGCCGCAGGGTGCCCGGATCGGAGGTGTCCACGCCGCGATAGTTGAGCATCATGTAGACGCCCGACCAGTTTCCCGTGGCCTGGATCTGCGCGAACATGAAGTCTCGGATGGGCTGCTTCGTCCGGTCCCAGGTTTCGCCGTACTCGGTGACCTCGCCCTGCACGTACGGGCGGATTCCTTCCTCGTACATGCGCTGCACGGTCGGCGCCATGACCACGAAGGTCAGGAACAGGCTGAGACCGATGATGACCTGCCCCGGCGGCATGCCCTGCGTTCCCAGCGCCTGGCGCAGCAACCCGAGCACGATCACCATGCGCGTGAAGCACGTGCACAGGATGAGGATCGACGGCACGAGGCTGAGCACGGTCAGGAGCAGCAGGATGTTCAGCGACGCGCTCAGCCCGCCTTCGAACCCCGGCACCGATTCGCTCACGCCCTCGAGGACGCTGATGGGGTTCAGCTCCTCCACCTCGCCGGGCACGAGGGCCTGGGCGGCCACCGGCTGGTCGAGCAGGAACAGCGGCGCGACGAGCGCGACGACGATCATGATCCCGGGTGCCGTGGTCTTGCCGAAGGCAAGGCCGCGCTTCAGCGCACCAACGCGGCCTCGGCTGCGCCGAGACCACGGCACCCGTGGGGGGGGACACGGTCGCGTCAGGATCGCGCGCTTCATGCCGTCAGCCTCCGTCGCGAAGGATGCCGGGTGACGCGTCGAGCCGGGCGCGTGAGATCGACGACCTCGATGATCCCCGCTCCGGGGTCTGACGATTCGGCGGCGAGCTGCTCGTGCTCGCGCTCGAAGTTCCGCAGCGTGCTGCGGAACTTCACGGCGTCGCGGGCGCGCGAGCCGGACTCCATGCGCGCCAGAAGCTGCGCGACCTCGTCGGGCTCCGTGATCTCGCTGAGCGTGGTCATGCCATTGCCACCGTGATGGACGACGAGCACGCGTCGGGCGACCTTGAGCAGGACCACCGACTGCCCTCGCGCGACCGGGTAGCGGGCGAGGATCTCCATGACCCCGGCGGGGCGACCGCCCCCGCCGAGCACGCCGGAGAACCGCCGGAACACCAGGCGCACCGCGACGGCGAGACCGATGACCAACGCCAGGGCGAGGCCCAGACGCGTCATGTCGTTGCGACGCGGATCGAGCGCACCGAGCGGTCCGACGTCCTCGTCCTCGGCGCCGGTCTCCGAGGCGGGCCGGGCGCTGAACAGGCCGTTGGGCGTTCCGAGGGCGCGGGTTTCGTGAGCGGGCGGGGCCGCGGGCTCCGGGTCCGGGTCGACGACCGACGCCGTCGCCGGGGCCGGGGCCGTCGCCGGGGCCGTCGCCGGGGCCGGGGCCGGGGCCGCGGCGGCGAGGCTGACGGGTCCGTTGGCGCTGGTTCCGTCCGCGGCGGCCGGAGCCGCGGCGACGAGGAGTGCGAGGAGCGAGGCGAACCGGGTCCACGGGCGCGCGGGCCGCCGGACGATCGCCGTGGTTGTGAGCGGAGCGTTCTTCATGTCGCCATCCATGGCCACCCATCCGCCGAGTCCTCCGGCGGTCCGCGCGAAACGCGGGCGGGTCATTCCGAAGCTTTTGTCGGCGCCTCCTCGGGGGTCTGTCCGGCGTCGAGGATCTCGCTGACGCGCACGCAGAAGTTCTCGTTGAGCACGAGGACCTCGCCGCGCGCGACGTGCCGGTTGTTCACGTAGATGTCCACCGGATCGCCGGCGGCCTTGTCGAGCTCGATGACGGAGTCCGCGTCGAGGCGGAGCACGTCCTCCACGAACATGCGTGTGCGCCCGAGCTCGATCTTCACGTTCAGGGCGACGTCGTCGAGCAGGCTCATCGCGGCGGCGTCACGCGCCCCCGCGGCCGACGGTTCGAAATCGGGAATGCTGACGGGCTCGGCGGCGTCGACCACCGCTTCCGCCGCTTGCTCGACGGAGTCGATCGCACCCTCCGCGCCATGCGCTCCCGGCAGGTCGGCGGGTCCGGAGGTCGGCTCGTCGCGCGACGGCAAACCCTGTTCGATGTTCTCGCCCGATTCGTCAGCCATCCGTGGCCTCTCCGCGCCTCCAGCCGTGTTCCATCGGCTGTGCGCTCGCGACGTCTTCTAGGTTCGCGCGGCGATTGTGGCACGCGGTGACGAATCTGTAAAGGGCAAAGCGCGCCGATGCGCAAACGCGCAATTGTTGCGGGCCGATCTCGGTCAAGAGCGCAATTCCGGCGCGTTCCCGTCAGCGATCCACCCGGAACCCCGTGCCCATCACGATCACCGTCTTCACGAGGACCGGCTCGTCCGTCTCCGAGTCCGCGCCGAAACGCTGCGTGAGCATGGCGTTGACCTTCCGGTTCAGGTTCTCGAGCTTCGGCTCCTGGAAGTGGTGTGGATCGCTGGTCCGCCACACGGCGCTGATCTCGGACTTGATCTCGTTGTAGAACTGCTGCACCTTGTCGGCCACGACGTCCGCGTGCTTCTGGCGGACCTGCGCGTAGACCTCGGTGCTATAGAGGTATGCCACGCCGCTCTTGGCGTTGGGGAGCTTGGCGTCCAGCACGAGGACCTCGACGATGCGCTCGTCCTCGGCCGCCGGCACGTCCCCAAGCGGCCCCGCGGCCGCGGCCACGTCGGGCTCGCCGCCGAGCCACGCCATGAGCGCCAGGATCAGGGCCGCCTCGCCGATGAGCATGCCCGCGACCATGATCGCGGTCTTGAGCCCGCCCTTCTTCTGGCCGGCGGTTTCGGTGGTTGGTGCGTCTGCCATGTCAGTTCCCTCGGGCTTCGAGGCCGGTCACGTACTCTCGTCGGTATGCCACGCGTCCTGGTTGAGTTCCTCGACCAGGACCTCGGTGAGGATGATGTCCACCCGGCGGTTCGCCGCCGAGTCCTCGGGCTCGATCGCACGGGGCCGCATGGGCTCCCGCATGCCGACGGCCTTGAGCCGGAACACGCGGTCGTCGAGCCCCAGCTCCAGCAGGATGTCCTTGACGTTCTCCGCGCGGGCGAAGCTCAGCTCGTCGAGGCTCGCCCACGGCGAGCCTTCGGGGATGTACTTGGCGGAGGAGTGCCCGACGATCTCGACCTTGTTGTTGCGGCCCTTGAGCATGACCGCCAGACGCTCCAGTTCCGCGCGAACGTCGTCCTTGACGTCCGCCGAGAGCGCGTCGAACGTGCTCGGCCCGCCGATGGTGAACACGATCCCCTCACGGATGCGGGTCACGCGCATGTGACGTCCCCGGACTCCGGGATCCTCGTTCTGGCTGTTCTGCACCTGCTCCATGTCGTTCTGCTGGGCCATGGTCTCGAGGACCTCGACGAGGCTCTTGAGCGGCGGGTCGGGCACCGGCATGACGCCGATCATGCCGGCGTAGCCGAACGCTTCCTTGATCGCGGTCACGACGCGCTGGTACTCCTCGTCCTTCTTCAGCTCCGAGAACATCTGGAGGAGGATGAAGAAGCACAGCAACAGCGACATCATGTCGCCGAACGTGACGACCCACTCGGGGACGCCGGGTGCTGCCTTCTTCTGCCTCTTGGCCATGATCGTCGATCCCTACGCGGCGGCGCGATCCTCCTCGCCCTCGCCGACCCGATCCGCGGGCGGCACGAACGTCATCAGCTTCGAGTACACGTTGCGCGGGTTGTCTCCCGCCTGGATCGCCATCACCCCCTGGATGATGATCGTCTTCGAGAGGACCTCCTCGCTGGAGCGGCGCCCGAGCTTGTCGGCCATCGGCAGCGCCGCCATGTTCGCGAGCAGCGCGCCGTAGAGCGTCGTGAGCAGCGCGGCCGCCATGCCGGCGCCGATGCGGGACGGATCGTCCATGTTGCTCAGCATCGCCACGAGACCGACGAGCGTTCCGATCATGCCGAACGCCGGCGCGTAGCGGCCGATCGCGTCGAGGAGCCCCTTGCCCGCCTCGTGGCGATCCATGAGGTTCTCGAGCTCCGTCTCCATGACGCCCTTGATGACCTCCGGGTCGGTGCCGTCCACGGCCATCTGCACGCCGCTGATCAGGAACGGGTCACTGATCTTCTCGGTCATGTTCTCGAGGGCGAGGATGCCGTCGCGGCGGGCGACCTCGGCCAGCTCGACGAGTTGCTTGATCAGCTCGACGGTGTCCGACGGGCTGGTGAAGACCGTCTTGAGCGTGACCTTCGGCAGCGTCAGGAAGCGCGCCAGCGGGAACGACGTCAACGTCGCCGCCATCGCGCCGCCGACCACGATCATGACGGACGGGGCGTTGACGTACGACATCACGTCGCCACCCAGCAGGATCGCCATGGCGACCAGCGCAGCGCCCAGGATCAGGCCGATAATCGTGCCAATGTCCACACCGATCTCCCCGCCGTTCAGCGCGGGACCCGGCCCCACGGGCCGATGCCTCCACGGGGGTCATCGGAACCCGGTCCGGAAGACTTGAGCAGCGGGGATCCCGGCCCCGGGTCCGGTGGGTGGGTTGCAACGACAGGGCAAGCGATCGGGGCACATCTCAAGGGACGAGAACCCTCAACTTCTTTTCCCACAACGAGATATGAAGCGAGACGGCTTGGTCCGGTTCGGTGGATCCCGGAGGAGGCTCGGGGGGGTCGCCGTCGAGCTGGTAACGCCGGGCGGACGGCGTGGAAACCTCGACGGCCGCCGCCGTTCGGTAGACCAATCGCGGGTCGTCGAGGTGCCGCCCCCGGAGGCAGGCCACCAGCCATCTCACCAGCGACCGCCGGTTCGGGGCGGGAAGGACGACGATGTCGAGCTGCCCGTCGGACATCGACGCCCGCGCCGCAGGGTCGATCCGCATGGCGTACTGCCGACTGTTGGCGACGACGACCATGCCGGGCAGACCATCGCAGATCAGTTCGCCGTCGGCGCGGACCGTCAGCTCGGGCGGCCGCCAGCGACGAAGCTGCCGAACCAGCGGCCCCAGGTAGCTGAGGTGGGAGATGCCGCCGCCGCGCCGAGCCGACAGATCGTGGATCACCTCCGCGTCGTAGCCCATGGAGACCATGAGCAGGAACGTCCGCCCGTTCGCGACACCGACATCGACCTGCTCGACGCGGAGGGACCGGAGGGCGTCGAGCAGCGCCGCCGGCGAGGCGCTCATGCCGAACTCGCGCGAGAAGAGGTTCTCGGTCCCGAGCGGGTAGTGGTAGACGGGCGTCCCGGTACGCACCGCCGACGCGGCCGCCAGACGCATCGCCCCGTCGCCGCCCACGACGACGAGCACCTCCGCGTCGGCGAGCGCGGGGTCCAGCCACCCCTCTGCCGGCTCGAGCCGTGACTCGGCGAGCACTGCCTCGTGCCCCGAGCGCTCCACCCGCTGCGCCAGATCCCGCGCCGTCGCCGCCGCGCGTCCGGCGCCGGACACCGGGTTGTAGAGGAGGTGAAGGCGCACGAGGGATCAGGAACCCGGCGTTTACTCCGGGGGGACCTCCGCCGCCTGCGCGTCCCAGGCGATGATCTCGACCTTCTCGATGATCACCGGTTCGATCGGCACGTTGGCGTGCCGCGTCTGGCGCTGGGTCGGGACCTGCCGGATCGCCTCGACGACCTCCATGCCCTCCACCACGCGGCCGAACACCGCGTAGCCGGCACCGTCGCGCGGCTGGTCGAGGCTGGAGTTGTCCTGCACGTTGATGAAGAACTGGCTCGTGGCGGAGTCGGGCTGCCGGCCGAGACGGGCCATCGCGATCGTGCCCTTGACGTTCTTCAGACCGTTCTCCCACTCGTTCTTGATCCCGCCGGCGGTGTCCGACTTCTGCTCGAGGTCCGCCGTGAAGCCTCCGCCCTGGATCATGAAGTTCGCGATCACGCGGTGGAAGATCGTCCCGTCGTAGAACCCGCGCTTCGTGTACGCGAGGAAGTTCGCGACCGAGATCGGCGCCTTGCCGGCGTCGAGCCGGAGCACGATGTCACCCTTGGTCGTGCTCATGCGCACGTACTCGAACGGACCCTCCTCCTGGCTCTCGGCGGCATCCTGGTTCTCGGCCGCATCGAGGACCACGTTGAACTGCTTGTCGTCGAACAACCGCCTCTCTGTCTTCTTCTCCGGATTCGCCGCGACCTTGCCCTTCGGAGGCCGTCCCTCGTGCCAGTGCCCGTGCCCCGGATCGAAGTGGCGGTTCGTGACCGGGTCGTACTGCCAATCCAGCGGGTTCGTGATCGACGACGGCGGCTTGACCGAGTCGTCCCGCGCGAGCGACGGCGGCTGGCTGGTGTCGATGCTCGGGATGCGCGTCAGGTCGATGATCGTCTCCCGGTCGTTCTTGCCCAAGGCGCGGGCACCGGCGATCTTGCCGCCGGCGATCGTGCGCACCATGCCCGCGCGGATCTTGACGCGCCGCTTGCGGGACGCGTCGCGCTTGCTGGGGGCGTGCATCTCCACCGTACCCGTGAGCGCGATGTACGACGCGAGATCGCCGTCGCCCTCATAGGAACCGAGCGCATCGGAGCCGTCGAAGTACGCATCCCGACCGCCCGCGCGGATCGCGAACGCGCCGTGGCGCTTCGGATCGCGGACCACCGCGTGGTAGATGCCCCGCTCCACGTCGGCCACCGCGATGATCGGCAGCGCGTCCTTGCCCGGCCCCGCCACCGCCTCCTCGGGCGTGGGAGCGACGATACGGACGCGGGACTTCGGGCCGATGATCAACAGGTCGGTCTGGCCCGGCTTCGTCTGCCGTGACCGCCCGAAGGCGATCGCGAGGCGGTCACTGTCGCCGGTGATCACCGTGTCTCCGAACGCCAGATCGGCCCTGGGCTCCGCCGGTCGCGTCTCGCCACCGGAGGACGGGCGCACCGTCGGGCTGCCGGTCAGCGCAAGGACGCGGACCGTCGGCGGCCCCGTGTCCTCCGCCGCCGCGGCCTCCGCGGGCGCGGACGCGGCCGTCTGGGCCGAAGCCGACGTGGTCAGCACCGCCGCGAGGGTCAGAATCAGGCACCTCGTCAATCCATACCACTTCATCGCTCGATCCTCTCGTCTGCTGATGGGGACGTGTCCACGGGGACAGCCCTTCCTCGGACAACGACGAACCCCCCCGTCTTTTTGCAGGGTCGGCATTATTCCGTGGCCGGGTGGTCCGGACAAATCGGCCACCGGGCCGGGAGGGGGCCCGGGGGCAGGCCTCGATGGACGAAGGTACGATCCCCGCCATGAACCGCGTCCCCCTCGTCGGCGTCCTGCTCATGGCTGCCGCCCTTGCGCCGGCGGGGCTCGCCCAGGAGTCCTTCCGCCTGGGAGACGACGACAACTGGGTCCAGGAGGCAGTCCCGGAGCCGGGAACCTCCGCCGGCCAGATCGCCCGGATCCGCCGGGCCCTCGCCTCGGGTCAGCACGACCGGGCGGAGTTCCTCGCCACCGAGTTCATCGAGCGGAACCCGACCGACCCCCTGCTGCCGGAAGCCTACCTCGCCCGCGGCGACTCCCTCCGCGCTCGCCGCGACTACTACGACGCCTTGTTCGACTACGAGTACATCGCCCAGGGCTTCCCGGGGTCGGAGGTGTTCGTGACGGCGCTGGAGCGGGAGCTGGAGATCGCGCAGCTCTTCGCCGGCGGCCTGAGACGCCAGATGTGGGGCATGCGGATCCTCAACGCGTCGGACGAGGCGGAGGAGCTGCTCATCCGGATCCAGGAGCGCATGCCCGGCAGCCATCTCGCGGAGGAGGCGGGCATGACGCTGGCCGACTTCTACTTCGCGCGGCAGCGCATGGACCTCGCCGCGGAGATGTACGCGTTGTTCGTCGAGAACTTCCCGCGCTCGCAGCGGATCGACAAGGCGCGGCGGCGTCTCATCTTCGCGCACCTCGCCTCGTTCAAGGGCCCGGAGCACGACGCGGCGGGCCTGTACAACGCGCGGACGCGCATCCTCTCGCTCCAGGCGACCGATCCCGCCGCCGCGCAGGAACTCGGCGCCGACGCGCTGCTCACGCGCATCGACGAGTCCGACGCGGCGAAGATGCTCGAGACCGCGCGTTGGTACCTGCGCACGGGCGACCCCGTCGCCGCGGAACTGACCGTGCGACGCCTGGTCGAGCGCTACCCGCGTTCCATCGCCGCGCGACGCGCGCTGCGCGCGATCCCGGCGATCCTCGCGAGGCTGCCGGTGTCGGTGATCGCCGAGGCGCCGGATTACGAGATCCTCCGGGCGGCGCTGCTCGGTTCGCCGGCTCCCGAAGCGGAGGTACCCGACCTCCTGTCCGAGGACGCCCCGCCGCCGGCCCTCATGCTGACGACCCCCCCGCCGGGCGAGGTCGAGCCGTGATCGCCGCGCGGACGCACCGAGGACTCGCCGCCGCGTTCATCGCGGCCGCGCTGGCGTTCGTCGGCGCCGGGTGCGCGTCGGATCCCACCGCCGGCTACGCCGCGGTCTCCACCTTCTCGGAGGATATCCGGACCATCGCGATCCCCATCGCCACGAACGAGACGTTCGTCCGCGACGTGGAGTTCGATCTGACGGACGCGTTGATCAAGGAGATCGAGGCACGGACGTCGTGGAAGGTCGTCGGCATGGCCCGGGCGGACACCGTTCTCTCCGCGCAGATCCGACGCGTCGACCTCGACCAGGTTTCAAAGTCTCCCGTGACCGGTTTGGGTCAAGAGGTCCTCGTGCGCGTGACGATCGACTTCCAGTGGAAGGACTTCCGGAACGACGCGACGCTCGCTGAACGGCGGGACTTCGCGGGACAGCGGATGTTCGATCCCTCGCGTCCGACGGGAGAACGGGTCGAACTGGGGAGAATGGCCGTCGTACAACTGCTGGCTCGGGACATCGTGGATGTCATGCGGACGGCCTGGTAGGCCGCCGCGGCGACGAATCCCGCCCCGCTCAGCCGGACCGACCATCTCCGCCGCACGCCCGCACCGCCAAAGCGGGACTGTTTCGACGCCCCCTGTCCCCGCGTCACCGGCGTCCGTATCCTTTGCGGGGACCGCTGGGGCCGGATTCTGAACCCATCGCGGATCGAGAAGCGAACTGAGAAGCGAGACGAATGCCTGACGAGAAGCGGAATCACGACGAGAACTCGCAAGGTGGTGATCAGCAGCGCCGGGGTACCGGCCCGCAGACTCCCCCGCCGATGAAGTTCAGCCGCGGCCTGCTGAGTTGGGTGCTCATCCTCGCCATGCTGATCCTGCTGTTCCTGTTCCTCAACAGCAGCCCGCGCGGCACACCCATCGACTCGTGGCAGAAGTTCAAGGCGCTCCTCGTCGAACCCGACCGGGACGACCATGGCAACGTCGTGCTCGACGCGGTCGGCGAGGTCGCCCTCGTGCCCACGGGCAAGATCAAGGACAACCTCGTCACGGTCGAGAACAGCCGGCTGACCGCGACGGTCGCCGCCGGGAGCCAGGCCGGGCTGACCACCGAGGACAAGGAGACGCTCGTCACCCTGAAGATCAACTCCCAGATCCACGACTGGTACTTCACCCAGTTGGACACGATGGGCGTGGACATCCAGGACAAGACGGGCACGAGCATCTGGCTTCAGCTTCTCGGGCCGCTGATCCCGTTCCTGCTGATCATCGTCATCATCTGGTTCTTCATCGCGCGGTCGATGCGCTCGGCCGGCGCCGGACCGGGCGGCATGCTCGGCAGCTTCGGCAAGTCGCGGCACCGCCTCTCCTCCAAGGACACGGTCGACATCACGTTCAACGACGTGGCCGGCGTGGACGAGGCGAAGGAGGAGGTGGGCGAGATCGTCGCGTTCCTGAAGGACCCGGCTCGCTTCCAGCGCCTCGGTGGCCGCATCCCGCGCGGCGTGCTCCTCGTGGGCCCGCCCGGCTGCGGCAAGACCCTGCTCGCCAAGGCGATCGCGGGTGAGGCGGACGTGCCGTTCTTCTCGATCAGCGGCTCTGACTTCGTGGAGATGTTCGTCGGCGTCGGCGCGAGCCGCGTTCGCGACCTCTTCAAGCAGGCGAAGGAGAACTCGCCCTGCATCATCTTCCTCGACGAGATCGACGCCGTCGGGCGCCGGCGCGGCGGCGGGTTCACGACCGGCGGTCACGACGAGCGCGAACAGACGCTCAACGCGATCCTCGTGGAGATGGACGGCTTCGAGGCGCACGAGCAGATCATCGTGATCGCGGCGACCAACCGGGCCGACGTGCTGGACCCCGCGCTTACCCGGCCGGGTCGCTTCGACCGCCAGGTGGACGTCTCCCTGCCCGATCTCGCGGGGCGCAAGGAGATCCTCGAAGTCCACGCGAAGAAGATCAAGCTCGGCGCGGACGTCGACCTCGAGCGCGTCGCCCGCGGCACGCCGATGTTCTCGGGCGCCGATCTCGCGGCGCTGATCAACGAGGCCGCGATCCTCGGCACGATGGCGGCGCACGACGCCGTGGACATGAGCGACCTCGAGGAGGCGCGGGACAAGATCCGCTTCGGCCGCGCCCGCAAGAGCCGGAAGATCGAGGAGCAGGAGCGCGTCGCCACCGCGTACCACGAGGCGGGCCACGCCGTCGTGCAGGTGATGCTCGACGACGCGGATCCCGTTCACAAGGTCACGATCATCCCGCGCGGCCAGGCGATGGGCGCGACGTTCTCGCTGCCCGAGAAGGACCGCTACGGATTCGGCCGCAAGTACCTGCTCGCGACGATGCGCGTGCTGTGCGGTGGCCGCATCGCCGAGCAGAAGAAGACCAGCGACGTCTCGTCCGGCGCGGCCATGGACATTCAGATGGCCACGCAGTACGCGCGGCACATGATCCTCGAGTGGGGCATGTCCGATCGGCTCGGCTTCGTCAACTACGCCGGCGCCGACACGCGCGAAGTGCTCATTCCCGAGAAGGAGTACTCGGAGGAGACGGCACGGATCATCGACGAGGAGATCCAGCGCATGATCCGCGAGGCGTACGGCGACGCGGAGCGCATGATCAAGGAGGGCTGGGACAAGGTCGCCGCCGTGGCCGAGGCCCTGCTCAAGTACGAGACGCTCCAGGGCGACGACGTCGCGAGGCTCATGCGCGGCGAGCGCATGGACAAGCCGACGGTGGCCGAGTTGCTCTCCAAGGAAGCCGCACGCCCCGCCGCGAAGGTCGAACCGGAGAAGCCCGCCGCCGACCCGGGCGACGAGGCCGCGGGCGGGATTCTGCCGAGCCCGGCGTAGCGGGTTCGTTCGTACCCGCGCGTGAGGCCCCCCCTCACTCCTCGTCCAGCACCTTCTTCCGCCGCAGAAGATGGTGATAGTGCTGCGCGAACCGGTGCGCCTCGTCGCGGATGGCCTGGCACAACCGCAGCGCAGGGTTGTCGCGCCCGAGGCGAATCGGCTCCGCCCGCTCCTGCACGTAGATCAGCTCCTCCTTCTTGGCGAGGCTGATGACCATCGGCGGCTTCACCGGGAGATCCTCGAACACCTCCAGTGCCGCGTGGAGTTGCCCGAGGCCGCCGTCGATGAGGATCACGTCGGGGTACAGTTCGTCGCCCTGGCCCGCGTCGCGGTAGCGGCGGCTGACGACCTCGCGGATCGCCATGTAGTCGTCGTTGTCGGCGGTGCGCACGCGGTAACGGCGGTAGCCGTCCTTGAACGGCCGGCCGTCGATGAAGCAGACCTTGGACCCGACCGTCTCGCCGCCCTGGAGGTGGGCGATGTCGATCGCCTCCATACCGCGGATGGACTCGTCGAGGCCGAGCGTCTTCTGGAGCGAACGCAGCGCCGCGGCGGGGTCCGTGGCGAACACCGTCACCTCCGGCTGCCACTCGGTGCCGGCGCTGCGGGCGCGCTTCTCTCGCTCGTCGAGCTTCTCGATGGCGCGGATCTGGTCGCGCAACGTGGCCGCTCGCTCGTACTCCTGCGCCGTTGACGCGTCGTCCATCTCGCGACGCAGCTCGCGGAGCATGACGCTGCGCTTCGACGTGAGAAATCGCGTGAACCGATCGATGTCGGCGCGGTACCCCTCCCGTGTGATCCGGTTGCCGCACGGCGCCGTGCACCGGTCGATGTTGAACAGCAGGCACGGGCGGAACCGCGCGTTCTTCGGATCGCCGTCGGTGATGTCGAGCGTGCAGGTGCGATACCGGAAGACGCGCTGAAGGAGCTGGATCGACTCGCGCAGCGACGACACGCTCGTGAACGGGCCGAACACCCGCGCCCCGCGGTAACGCTCGTCGGCCGGCGTCCGCGTGATGAACACACCGGGGAAGTCGTCGCGCATCGTGACGACGAGATACGGGAAGGTCTTGTCGTCGGTCAGCAGCGTGTTGAAGCGCGGGCGGATGTCCTTGATCAGCCGCGCTTCCATGAGCAGGGCCTCCCACTCGCCCTCGCACTCGATCACGTCGAAATCCGCGACCACGTCCAGCAGGCCCTGCTTCTTGGGGCCGAGATCCGCCGACGGCGTAAAGTAGGAGCCCACCCGGCTTCGCAGCGAAGCGGCCTTCCCCACGTAGATGACCTGCCCGCCGCCGTCCTTCATGAGGTAGACGCCCGGCTGGCGGGGCAGGCCCCGGGCCGCCCCCGCCAGCCGCTCGATCCGGGACGGATCGTCCCCGGGGGACGCGTGCGGGCGGGATTTGGTCGGGTCGGGCATGGCGGGGTGGATTCTAGACCGGGGCAAAAACGCACTCGAAGGGTGTTTCTTCATGAAACAAAGAACGCCTCTCGTGCGTTCACCGCTACGATGTCCGGTCGCCGGCGTGGCCGGCACCCCAAGGGAATCTCCCGCCCCGCCCGACGGCGGTCGGCTCAGGGGCAATGAAACAACGGCCACCAACAGCGGCCACGAACCACGGAATGAGGAGTTCGATCAGATGAAGTTCCTGAGCATGCTTGCCGTCGTCTGTCTCACGGTCGCCCTCGTCGGCTGCGAATCCACGCGGGAGACCGGTAGCTCCAGCCTGGGCGCCGTCAGCGAGTGTGGCCCCAACTGTGAATCCGACTGCTGCCCCGAGGGCGCGGCCCCGGGTGCCCTCAAGGAAGGCTGCTCGTCCGGCAAGAGCGAGTGCTCCGGCTCCGGCAAGGTGTGCCCCGCCGCGGGCAAGACCAACCTCGGTGCCGTCAGCGACAAGCCCGAGTGCAGCAGCAAGAGCTCCTGCTCCAAGGGTGCGAGCCTCGGCGCCGTCAGCGACAAGCCGAGCTGCTCGAGTGCCAAGACCTCCTGCGGCAACAAGTGATCGCCTGATTCTCATCGGGACGATCCCGAAACGAATCTCGAACCACCCGTCGTCACCGGCGGGTGGTTCTCTTTTTGCCCGGCCGGTTTGCCTGGCGGCCTGCTAGCTGGTACGCACGTCATTTGCCATGGCCGAACAACTCCTCATTCACGGCGGCCGCGTCATCGACCCCGCGAGCGGGCTCGACGCGACCGGCGACGTGCTGATCGTCGACGGAGCGATCGAGACCGTCTCGACGAAGCCCGGCGCGGTGACGCCCGGCCCCGACGCGACACGCATCGACGCCGAGGGCTGCATCGTCGCCCCCGGTCTCATCGACGTGCACGTGCACTTCCGCGAGCCGGGCGACGTCCACGAGGAGACGATCGCCACCGGCTCGGCCGCCGCGGTGGCCGGCGGGTTCACGACCGTCTGCTGCATGCCGAACACCACGCCGCCGCTGGACGGCCCGGAGATGATCGAACTGGTCGCGCAGCGCGGGGCCGAGGCGGGCGGGGCTCACGTGCTCGCCGTCGGCTGCGCGACCGTCGGGCGAGCGGGCGAGACGGTCGCCGACATCGCGGCGATGGCCCGGGCGGGGGCCGCGGCATTCTCGGACGACGGCGATTGCGTGGCGTCGGCGGGCGTCATGGACGAGGTGCTCCGCGCGGTCCGGGCGGTCGACGGCTGCTTCATGCAGCACTGCCAGGAGCCGACGCTCACGCGCGGCGCGGTCATGAACGCCGGCCCGCTCGCCGAGCGGCTCGGCGTGACCGGGTGGCCTGCCGTCGCCGAGGAGCTGATCATCGAACGTGACGCCCGAATCAATCGGTCGATCGGGGCCCGCTACCACGCCCAGCACGTCTCCAGCGGCGAGTCGGCGGCGATCATCCGACGCGCCCGGGCCGAGGGTCAGCCGGTCTCCGGCGAGGTGAGCCCCCACCACCTGCTGCTCACCGAAGACGCGATCACCGAGTACGGCACGGCGGCGAAGATGAACCCGCCCCTCCGAACGGCCCGCGACGTGACCTTGCTCAAGGAGGCCGTGGCCGACGGCACCATCACCGTCCTCGCCACCGACCACGCCCCCCACCCGGCGGCCTCCAAGGCCCTGGACCTGGACCGGGCGTCCTTCGGCATCGTGGGCGTGGAGTGTGCCCTGGCGTTGTACGCGAGGGCCCTCATCGACGACGGGGTCGTCGGCTGGCCGGAGCTGCTCGCCATGATGACCATCCATCCCGCCGATCTGCTCGGGCCGGCGGGCGTCGGCCGCGGACGGCTCCAGGCCGGGGCCCCGGGCGACGTGACGGTCATCGACCCGCGGCTGGAGTGGACGATCGATGCCGCCCAGTTCGTCTCCGCCGGCCGGAACTGCCCATTCGACGGCTGCTCCGTCCGCGGTCGCGCGGTCGCCACGGTCGTGAGCGGCCAGGCCCGCCTCCTCCACCCCGCCCACGGATGACCGGTTGCTCCGGCCGGGGGGTCACTCTAAGATGCTCGCTTCCCTTCCTCGCCGCCGAGGAGGGGCCGGTGTCGCACGGTGACGTGGGGTGCGGCTCCGGATGACCCCAGCTCAAGAACGGTCGCGGCCGCTCCGAAGAAGGGCCGAGACCGACTGAAGCGCCCTCGGGTGGGACGAAGACCGGGCGGTCGATCCGCCTCCCCCGCCGTTCCGCCGGTGTCGCTGTAGAGAGGACCGATTCCGATGTCCGATTCGCTCGTCAAGGATCTCATCCAGGCCGGAATTCACTTCGGTCAGCGCCGCAGCAACTGGAACCCGAAGATGGGTCCCTACATCTTCGGCGAGCGCAACAAGATCCACATCATCGACATCCGCCAGACGATCAAGGGCCTTCTGCTGGCGAAGAAGTTCGTCCAGAACACGGTCGCCGAGGGCAAGGACATCTGCTTCGTGGGCACGAAGCGCCAAGCTCGCGGCTCCGTCGAGAAGTACGCCATCGACGTCGGCATGCCGTACGTCATCGAGCGCTGGCTCGGCGGCACGCTCACGAACTTCCGCACGATCCGCGAACGACTCAAGAGGCTCGAGGAGCTCGAGAACCTCGTCGAGTCCGGCGAGATCGAGACGTACTCCAAGAAGATGACCTCGCAGCTCCTCCGCGAGAAGCGCAAGATCACGCGCAACCTCCAGGGCATCCGGACCATGAACCGCCTGCCCGGCGCGCTCTTCGTCGTCGACGTGCGTCGCGAGGTCAACGCCCTGCGTGAGGCCCGCAGCCTCGGCATCCCCACCATCTGCCTCGTCGACACCGACGGTGATCCGGACATGGTGGACATTCCGATCCCCGGCAACGACGACTCGATGCGCTCGATCGAGGTCGTGATCCGCGAGATCTGCGAGGCGGTGACCCAGGGCAAGGCGGGCCGATCCGCCTCCGAGAAGGGTGCGGAAACCGACGATTCGTCCTCGGCACAGCAGCGGCGGCGCTCGTCGCGCTCGCAGTTCCGCGCCGACGACTCGTCGGTCAAGAAGGACGCGCCCGCCGAGGCGGCGACGGTGACCACGACGGCGAAGACGCCCGAGCCGGCGACCGAATGAACTGAGCGGCCTCCTTTCCGCGAATCCGACTGCGGAGCGGGGCCCGATCGCACGATACAGACCGAAACGCACCCCCTCCGGACCGAGGCCGTGGAAGGCCCCCGGCGCGGGGCGACCAGCAGACAGGGATGCAGATGGAGACCAAGGTGAGCTTCAGCGCCAGCGACGTGATGGCCCTCCGGCAGAAGACCGGCATGGGCATGATGGACTGCAAGAAGGCCCTGACCGAGAACAACGGCGACGCCGCCGCGGCCGAGGCGTGGCTCCGCGAGCGCGTCAAGGGCAAGATGGAGGAGCGCACCGAGCGCACGACCGGCGAGGGTCGCATCGGTATCGCGATCGACGGCAGCAACGGCGTCATCGTCGAGGTTCGCACCGAGACCGACTTCACGGCGAAGAACGAGGACTTCGTAGGCATGGTCGCGGAGGTCGCCGGCATGGCCCTCGGCCAGCCCGCGGGCGACGTCGCCTGCACCGACGACATGTCCGGCCGGATCGACGACCTCCGCGTCACCACCCGCGAGAACGTCAACTTCGCCCGCGGCACCAAGCTCGAGGGCGGCGTCTTCGGCCAGTACGTCCACCACGACGGCAAGCGCGCCTGCCTGCTCCAGGTCGACGGCGACGCCGACGGCGACCTGCTCAAGGGCGTCTGCCAGCACATCGTCTTCCACGATCCGCACGCGATCAGCGAGGCGGACGTCTCGGCCGAGACGCTCGACCAGATCCGCAGCGAGGCGATCGCCGAGGCGAAGGAGTCCGGCAAGAACGACGAGATCGCGCAGAAGATCGCCGAGGGCAAGGTCCGCAAGTTTCTCCAGGAGAACACGCTCCTGCACCAGAAGTACGTCCTCGACGAGACGAAGACGGTGAAGGAGATGCTCCCGGCCGGCGCGACCATCCGAACGTTCATTCGCTACACCCTCGGCTCCGATTGACGAGGAGGCCGAGCGCGACGCGATGGCCAGGGTCCGCATTCCCACCGCACGCCTGGCGCTCACGCTGCTCGAGAGCGGGCGTCACCGTGAGGCCGAGACGGTCTGCCGTCAGGTACTCAAGGCCCAGCGCCGCAACTTCGGCGCCCTCCACGTCCTGGGCGTCACGCTCGGCCAGCAGAACCGATTCGAGGAAGCGAAGAGCTGCTTCGAGCGCGCCCTGAAGGTCCAGCCCGGGGCGGCGGTCATCCACTGCGGCCTCGGCAAGCTCTACTCGATGCAGGGAATGTTCGACGAGGCGCTCGCCTGGTACGAGCGCGGGCTCGACGCTCAGCCGGGCTCGCTGCTCGCACTCGCGGGCAAGGCCGAGACGTTGACGCGGCGTGGCGATTACGACCTGGCGAGCGAGGTGCTCCGCCCCGTGCTCGCCTCGGGCGTGGCGGACGGCGAGGTGGTGAACATCCACGCCGAGACGCTCCGGAACGCGGGCCGTCACGAGGAAGCGATCACGGTCATCGAGCGCGCCCTCGCCGCCCCGGGCGCGGCCGCCGTGACCCAACGCAAGCTCGCGTTCGCGCTGGGCAACTCATACACGAAGACCAAGGACTACGAACGCGCGTTCAACGCCTACCGGCGCGCCAACGAACTGTGCGTGCAGCCGTTCGACCTCGTCAGGCGACGACGGTCGCTCGACCGCCTCGTCGAGCGCTTCCAGCCCGATGCCATCGCGGAGCGCCCGCGATCGACGAACGATTCGGAGCTGCCGGTGTTCATCGTCGGCATGCCGCGCTCCGGCTCGACGCTCACCGAGCAGATCATCGCGGCGCATCCCCGGGCCTTCGGCGCCGGGGAGATCTTGGAGCTCCCCCAGCTCATGCGCGAGATCCACACCGTGCTCGGACGTCCCACGCGCTACCCCATCGTCGTCGACGATGTCACCGTCGAGGAGCTGGATCGCCTCGCCGACCAACTCATCGGGCGCTACCAGCCGTACGACCCCGGCGCCCTGCGCATCGTGGACAAGCACCTCGAGAACTACGTCTTCCTCGGCCTGCTCGCGATGATGGTCCCGCGAGCCCGCGTGATCCACTGCAAGCGCGATCCGATGTCGATCTGCTTCTCGATGTACACGATGCCGCTCTCGCCGCTCTCGCATCCGTACTCGACGGATCTCCGCAACCTCGGCCACTTCTACCGAGAGTACGAGCGCATGATGGACCACTGGCGCACGGTGATCGACATGCCGTTCCTCGAGGTGCAGTACGAGGAGCTCGTGGCCGACCAGGAGACGTGGAGCCGCCGGCTGATCGATTTCTGCGGCCTCGAGTGGGACGACGCCTGCCTGCGCTTCCACGAGACGGGGCGCGATGTGGCAACGGCGAGCTACGACCAGGTGCGCAAACCGATGTACGAGACCGCCCTGAAACGCTACGAAGCGTTCGACGCGCACCTCGGGCCGCTCAAGGAAGCGCTTGGCATCGACGGGTCGTCGTGAAGAAGCAACCTCCCATCCCCACGGTCGAACTGGCGGCCCGGCTGCTCCGCGGCGGCCGTATCGACGAGGCGGCGGAGATGTGTCGCAAGATCCTGAAGCGCCGGCGCGAGGCGGGCGCGCACCGGATCCTCGGGTGGATCGCGGCCACGCGAGGTCGCATCGACGAGGCGGTTCAGCATTACGAGAAGGCGATCAAGCTGCGTCCGGACGTCGCGGACTACCGATATGCGCTGGCCAAGGTCTACACGCAGGACGGTCGGTTCGACGACGCGATCGCCGTCTACGACCGCGTGCTCGCCCGCGATCCCGCGCACGCCGGTTCGCTCGCGGGCAAAGCGGAGGTCCTCGATCGGCTCGGTGATCGGGATGCGGCCCGGGCGGTGCTGGAGCCGCTCGTGGGGCGCGGAGCCGAGGACGCGGAGATGGCCGCCATCTACGCGCGGCTGCTGCGTCTCGCCGGCGACCCCGCGGCATCCGCCGACCTCGTCCAGCGCCACCTCGACGATCCGCGCACGCCGGGGCCCGAGCGGCGCCTGCTCCTCTTCGAGTTGGGCGACGCCTGCACGAAGCTGAAGGAGCACGATCGGTCCTTTGCCGCCTACCGCCGCGCGAACGAATCGCTCACGCACCCCTTCGACATCACGTCCCGGCAGCGGCTGTTCGACCGGATCATCGACGTCTTCAGCGCCAAGCGCGTCGCGGCCCGGCCACGCTCCACGATCGACTCAGAGCTGCCGGTCTTCATCGTGGGCATGCCGCGAAGCGGCTCCACGCTCGTCGAGCAGATCATCGCCGCCCACCCCCGCGCGTACGGCGCCGGAGAGATCAACGATCTCAGCCGGGCCATTCGCCGGATCCCCGAGGAGATCCGCTCGAAGCGCGCCTTCCCGGAGTTCGCCGACGATCTCGATCGCGCGATGCTCGACCGGATCGGGCACCGGTTCCTCGGACGGCTCCGGCAGTTCGACCGGACCGCGGATCGCATTGCCGACAAGCACCTCGAGAACTACGTGCAGCTCGGCCTCATCGCGATGCTGTTTCCGAAGGCCCGTGTCGTGCACTGCCGTCGGGACCCGATGTCGGTCTGCTTCTCGATCTACACGCTTCCGCTCTCGCCCCCCGGCCACCCGTACTCCACGGACCTGCGCAACCTGGGGCTCCAGTACCGGGAGTACGATCGTCTCATGGATCACTGGCGCGAGACGCTGAACATCCCGATGCTCGAGATCCAGTACGAGGAGTTGGTCGCCGACCAGGAGTCGTGGAGCCGAACGCTCATCGACTTCTGTGGCCTGGAGTGGGACGACGCGTGCCTGCGCTTCCACGCGAGCGGACGCGGCGTGGCGACCGCGAGCTTCGACCAGGTCCGCCAGCCGATCTACCGATCGGCGCTCAAGCGCTACGAGCCGTTCGACGGGCACCTCGGCCCGCTCAAGGACGCCCTGGGCATCGACGGCGCTTCGTAGGGTTCCCGATGGCGAAGCCGAGACGCACCCAACCCACGATCAACTCCGCGGCGGAGCTGCTCCGCGCCGGGATGCTGGAGGATGCCGAACGCGAGTGCCGCACGCTCCTCAAGCGTCAGCGTGATCCACTCGTGTACCGGCTCCTCGCCAAGATCGCCAAACTCCAGGGACGCCTGGACGACGCGATCGCGTACTTTCGCAAGGCGATCGACCTGAAGCCGGACGATCCGGACTTCCGCTTCGGCCTCGGCAAGGTGTACAACTTGCAGGGCCGGTTCGAGGACGCGATCGCGGAGTACGACCGGGCGCTGGAGCACGCCGCCGAGCACGCGGGCTCGCTCTCGGGCAAGGCGGAGTCGCTCATCCGCCTCGGACGCTTCGACGATGCACGGGCGCTGCTCGAACCGATCATCCGGCGCGAGGCGGACAACGGGGAGATCGCGGCCACCTACGCGCTCCTGCTCCAGGATACCGGCGAGCATCGCGAGGCCGTCACGCTGATCGAACGCCACCTGGCGGATTCGTCCACGCCGGCGGGCGCACGGCGACGTCTCTTCTTCGAGCTGGGGCGATCGTACGGCAAGCTCGGCGACCTCGAGGCTTCGTTCGATGCCTTTCGCCGGGCGAACGAGATCGAGATGCAGCCGTTCGAGATCATCGATGTCGTGCGTCTGTTCGATCGCATCATGCACGTGTTCTCGGCGGAGCGCGTCGCGCGGCGACCGCGCTCGTCCGTGCGCTCCAAGCTGCCTGTGTTCATCGTGGGCATGCCCCGGTCGGGCTCGACGCTCGTGGAGCAGATCCTCGATGCGCACCCCGCCGTGCACGGCGCCGGCGAGGTGGACGACTTCTACTCGCTCATCCACGAGGCCCCGCGCGAAGTGCGCTCCCGGCGCCTGTTTCCGGAGATCGCCGACGAACTGGACCGGACCACGCTCGATCGCCTTGCCCGACGGCACCTCGCGCGGCTGAAGCAGCGCGACGCATCCGCCCAGCGCATCGTCGACAAGCACCTGTTCAACTTCCAGACCCTCGGTTTCATCGAGATGCTCCACCCCGAGGCGCGCATCATTCACTGCCGCCGCGACCCCCTGTCGGTCTGCTTCTCGATCTACACCCTCGCCATGCTCCCGACGGCCATGCCGTTCTCCACGAACCTGCGGCATCTCGGCCAGTACTACCGTCAGTACGAACGCCTGATGCGGCACTGGCGCGAGACGCTGAGGGCGCCGATGCTCGAGGTCCCCTACGAAGAGGTCGTCGCCGATCAGGAGACGTGGAGCCGGACGATCGTCGAGTTCTGCGACCTGCCGTGGGACGACGCCTGCCTGCGCTTCCACGAGAGCGGGCGCAAGGTCGCGACCGCGAGCTTCGACCAGGTGCGTCGGCCGATCTACAAGACGGCGCTCAAGCGGTACGCGGGGTACGAACCGTTCCTCGAGCCGCTGACGGAGGCGCTGGGGATGACCAAGGAGTAGCGCCGGTCATCCGGCGCGCATGCGCCGACCGATCAACACACCGCTGCGAATCGGCACCGCCACCGCCTCGAAGTCCGGGTCCTCCGCGACCGTGCGGTTGAACCGGTCCACCGCGTTGCGGGTGGGATCCGCCTCGTCGCCGATCCACCACCCGGAGCCGTAGACGTTGTCCGCGAGAACGAGCCCGCCGTCGGCGATGAGCGGGCGAACGTGCGTCCAGTACTCCGGGTACTCCGTCTTGATCGCGTCGAGGAAGACGACGTCGACCGAGCCCGGGCCCAGTTCGCGCGCCAGGTCCGGGAGCACGTCGAGCCCGGCGCCGAGACGAAGCTCGACGCGATCGGCCACGCCGGCCCGCACGAACTGCCGCTCGGCGAACTCGGCATGCTTCGGTTCCGGCTCGATCGTGATGAGCCGCCCGCCCGGCGCGAGCCCCCGCGCGATCCAGATGCCCGAGTACCCGCCCAGCGTCCCGAGCTCGATCGCCAGGCGACCGCGGGTCGACGCGCAGAGGATCATCAGCAGGCGACCGACCTCGGGATCGACCGCGATGTCCGGCAGCCCCTCGGCGATCGACGCATCGCGCAACGCCGCAAGGTGATCGTCCTGGGCGCCGAAGACCGAGCGCGCGTAGTCGGTGAGATACGCCCAGTGATCGGGCGTCATCTTCATGAGTCGCCGCCGGAGCCGCCCGCCTCGGGACGACCGCACAGGCTCCCGCCGATGAGCACGCCGACGCAGCCGACGACGGGCACCACCCAGTTGTGCCAGGTCGGGGCGCGCGGCAACACGACCGGCTCGTCCCCCGCCTCGACCCTGGCCATCTCGTCCGCCGCCAGGCGCTCGCTCCTCGCCGGCTCCGTGACGGCGTGCACGAGCCCCAGCACCAGCACGAGCACCGCGAGCACGGGCACCGCGCGGCGCGCGGGTCCGGCGATCAACGCGGCGACGAAGCCGCCGATGACCGCGCTCACGAGACCCAGGCCCTGCGCGATCAACGTCCCCGCCAAGGGCACCACCTCGGAGCCCTCCTCCGGCGCGAAGAACCCCCCGAGTGCGATCCGGGCCACGAGCAGCCCGAACAGAAGACAGAGCACGATGAGTACGAGACCGACGATGACGGCGAGGAATCCGCGGATCATGGTGGGCTCCTTTCCTTCGCCCCAGAGGCGCGCAGTGTATCCGGAACCCCGACACGGGGGCCCCCGGGCGGCCTCGTCTCGCTGCGCGGGTCACTCCCCGGGCAGCCGCGAGACGTGCACGTCCATCTGTGGGTACGGAATCCCGATACCGGCGCGATCCAGCGCGTACTTGACCTCGCGCGTCAACGCGTCCTTCACCGCCCAGAAGTCCGCGGCGTTGACCCACACGCGCACGGCCCAGTCGACCGACGAGCCGCCCAGCCCCGTGAGCGCGACGGCCGGCTCGGGGTCGGACATGATTCCGTCCACGGCATCGGCCGCGTCCCGGAGCACCTTCCGCGTCTGATCGATGTCCGCGCCGTAGTCGGTTCCGACGACCACGTCCACGCGACGCGTCGCGTGGTGCGAGATGTTCTCGATCGTCGCGCCGAAGATGCTCCCGTTGGGCAGGATGAACCGCCGGTTGTCCGCCGTGTCCACGGTGGTGACGAAGAGGTCGATCTCGTTCACCTTGGCCGTCACGCCCGCGACCGTGACGACGTCGCCGACCTTGAACGGCCGGAACACGAGCAGCATCACGCCGGCGGCGAAGTTCGAGAGCGTCCCCTGGAACGCGAGACCGACGGCGAAGCCCGCGGCCGCAAGCACGGCGGCGAAGGCTGTGATCTCCACGCCGAACATCCCGAGACAGGCGAGGACGACGAAGAGCAGGATCACCCACTTCGCCATCTTGCCGGCGAACTTGCTGAGGGTCAGCTCGATCCTGGCCTTGGTCAATCCCCTCGAAACGATCCGCCCGATCCACCCGGCGATGATCCAGCCGAAGAACAGCAGGACGAGCGCGCCGACGACGGGCAGCCCGTACTCGGCGATCGTCTCGTAGTTGATCGACTCGATCCAGTTCCCGTCGCTCTCGGCGCCTCCGGCGACCGAAGCTTGATCTTGCTCAGGCATTGTCTCAGAACTCCTTGCTCCGCCCGTCCATCCGGCGCGCGGGGCGGCGATTGTAGGGATCCGCCGGTGCCGTGCATACGGGACGCTATCCTGCTCTTCTTCCCCCTTCCGGGCCCCCGCCCGTACCGGAGCCGACCATGACCGATCCGCCCGCCCCGACCTACCTCGGCATGGTCATGTGCGACAACATCCTCCAGGATCCCGAGACGAAGAAGTACTACCTCCTCGGGACCGCGACGGTGACGTATGCGCGGTCCTTCCCCGCCCGCTATCCCAAGATGTGCGTGTATGCCGCCCTCACGGGTCTGCACGGTCACACGAAGTTCACGGTCAAGCTCGTCCACGTCGATCCGCAGCGCTCCGACGACGTGGAGGTCATGTCGCTCGAGGGAGCGGTGGACGCCCCCGACCCCCTCGCCGTCGCCGAGTTGACGCTCGGCCTGCACAACCTCCTGTTCCCGCGCCCCGGCGAGTACCGCTTCCAGCTCTGGAGCGGCGACACGCTGCTGGGCGAGCGGAAGTTCCACGTGCGCCAGGTCAAGCCGGGGGCCACTGCGTGAGCCGGATGTGCTCCTATCATCCGGCACCCATCCGCGAGGAACCGTGACCCACGCCCTGCCCATCCTGAACCACCAACCGCGCGATCCGCGCGTGCCGCCGCCCGCACCGGCCGAGGCGCGCCGCGCCGGCCGCCTGCACGACGCGCACGGCCGCGTCATCCGTGACCTGCGTCTCAGCGTCACGGACCGCTGCAACTACCGTTGCGTCTACTGCATGGACCCGGATCACCGGTACATGCCGAAGCGCGACCTGCTCACCGTCGACGAATACCTGGCCGTCGCCCGCGGCGCTCGGGACCTGGGCATCGACAAGATCCGGATCACCGGTGGCGAGCCGACGCTCTACCCCGACCTCGACGTGCTCCTCGAAGGCCTCGGCGCACTCGGCTTCGAGGACGTCGCCCTGACGAGCAACGGTTCGCTGATCGATGAAGCGATGGCGCGACGCTGGAGCGAACGCGGCCTCCGGCGGCTCACCCTCAGCCTCGACTCCGTGCGCGACGAGCGCGTCAACGAGATCACGCGCACGAACGCCACGCCCGCCGGCGTGATCCGCGCGATCACCGCCGCCCGCGCCGCGGGCCTGGATCCGATCAAGGTCAACGCCGTCGTCATGCGCGGCCGCAACGACGACGAGATCGCCGACTTCGCCGACTTCGCCCGCACGCACGCGATCGACATGCGCCTCATCGAGTGGATGCCCCTGGATTCCGGTCGCACGTGGGATCGCGAAGTCGTGGTCACGGCCACCGAGATGCTCGCCGCCATCGAGCGCCGCCACGCCCTGGTTCCCGTCGACCGCACCGATCCGCATGCGACGGCGCTGAACTTCGCGTTCGCCGACGGCGCCCCCGGCCGCATCGGCATCATCGCCTCCGTCACGCGCGCCTTCTGCGGCGCGTGCAGCCGCCTGCGCGTGACCGCCGACGGCAAGGTGCGCCCCTGCCTGTTCAGCCACGAGGAGTGGGACCTCAAGCCTCTGCTCCGCCGCAGCGGCACCGAACCCGACGTCGCCGCGTTCATCGCCGACGCCATGTGGACCAAGCAGGCGGGCCATGGCATCGGAGCCGACGGCTTCGAACCCCCGGAACGCGGGATGTCGGCGATCGGGGGGTAGCGGCGCGACCGCGCCGGTCAGAACGACACCGATACTCCCGCCGTTCCGATGACCCAGAAGTCGTCGTCGTTCGCGATCACCTGCGTGCTGTCTCCCAGGAACATGAAGTGCACGCCGCCGTGAATGGTCCACGTGCCCGCGGACTGCGAGGGTTCGGATTCCAGCGACGCGATGATGCCCACGTCGAGGAACCCGAACGTATCGCTGTTCCCAGAGGCGTCCTCGAAATAGTTGTCGAGGCTCAGACCCACGCTCACCGGGATGCTGATGTCGATCGCGTCATCGGGGCTGATCGGCCACTCGAAGCCGGGGGCGATGCCGAGCTCGAGGTATGCGCCGGTATCGCCGCTGTCGTTGGCCACGCTTCCCGTCTCCACCGCAAGCGTGACGCTCGGCCGGAGGGTCGGCCCGTTCCACAGATCGCTGTCGTCGAGCGACACGCCAATGATCAGCTCCTCGATCACGTCGAACGCGTCGCTCGGGCTCGTGTCGAAGTGGTAGTCGGCGGTCATCGACCACGGCCCCGACTCGATGCCGATCCCTGCGTAGAGATCCGCCTCGTAGAAGTGCTCCATCGTGTCCGACGTCGTGCTCGCTCCCGTCGCGGCGCTGTGAAAGCTGGTCCACACGCCGAGACGCCCGCTCAACGTGAGCGATTCCGTCTCCGCGAGCACCAGGCCGGCCTCTACCCACGGTTGGATGATCGTGCCGTCGTCTTCCTGGAAGAGGCCGTGGTAGAAGTAGGTGGTCACCCAGTCGACGCCGATGTCGAGGGAGAGGGGGGAGTCGGGGGCGGACGCGGAGTCGGACGCGGGCGCGAGCGCGGAGTCGGGCGCGGACGCGGGTTCCTCCTGGGCCAGCGTCGGGGCGGCCGGCAGCGCGAGAAGTGCGACGGCGACGGCGGTGGCGGGTCGGAATCTGCGCGTCAGGTTCACGTCAGTTCATTTATCCGCCGTTCGGGCGGTCCCCCTTGACCGTTCTCCGAGACATCGCCAGGGACATCCCGGTGGTCACCGTCCCGGGGCCGTGAACCTACGATCAGCCGATGATGGAGACCATGAGGACCGAAGGAACGTCCGAGGAGCAGCCGGAGTACCGCGGCGAGGCCCTCGCCGCGCGGAGCGTGATCGGCGGAATCCTGATGGGGCTGGCCAACCTCGTGCCCGGGATCTCCGGGGGCACGATGCTCCTGGCGACCGGCGTCTATCCCCAGTTCATCCACGGCGTGGCCGAGGTATCGACGTTCCGCTTTCGACCACGCAGCGTGCTCACGCTCGCGTGCATCGTGATCTCGGCCCTGGTGGCCTTCCTGGCCTTCGCCGGGCCGGTGAGCGGCCTCGTGATCCTCCACCGGTGGGTCATGTACAGCCTGTTCATCGGGCTCACGCTGGGCGGCGTCCCGGTGCTCTGGCGGATGCTCAGGCCGGTCGACGCCGGCGTGGTCGTCGCCGCGGTCGTCGGCATCGCCTGCATGGCGTTGCTCGCCTTCGTCCAGCCGGAGCCGGCCGAGGGCTCGCGGGGCTACCTCTTCGCGTTCATCGCCGGACTCGCCGGAGCGTCGGCGATGGTCCTTCCGGGCGTCTCCGGCGGGTATCTGCTGCTCCTGCTGGGCCAGTACGTGACGATCCTCACCGCCGTCGCGGCGTTCAAGAACGGCCTCACCGCGGGCGACTGGGCGGCCGTGTCGGGGACCCTGCACACGATCGTGCCGGTGGGGCTGGGTGTCCTCGTGGGCGTCGTCGGCGTCAGCAACCTCATCAAGGTCCTGCTCGACCGCTTCGAGCGGGCGACCCTCGGCGTGCTTCTCGGGCTGCTGCTGGGGGCGATCATCGGCCTCTGGCCGTTCCAGGAGGGCCGGCCCCCCGAGGTCGGGACGATCTTCCGCGGCGACACCGTCGTGGTGGTCGATGGCGAGCTGACCATGGAGCAAGCGGGGCGCGAGATCAAGCCGTCGGCCTGGGAGACGGCGTTCTTCACCCCCTCGACGGGCCAGGCGGCGGCGGCGTGCGGGCTCATCATCGTCGGCTTCGCGACCTCGTTCGGCATCGCGCTCATCGGCGGCGGCGACCGCAAACAGGACCAGGGCGGTCCGTCTGACCGATAGCACCGCAAGGATGCCGCCGACCGCCTTGCTTATCGGACCCAGCGCCACGCTCGAGCGTCTCGAGCGCCAGCTCGACCTGCTGCCCGACCGCCCGCTGACCATCGGGTGGGTCCTGACGGGCCGCGAGACGGCTCCCGGTGACCGACCGGTGCTCGGGCCGCTCGACGATCTCGAGGCGATCGTCGCCCGCCGGCGACCCACCCTCGCCCTCGTGAGCATGCCCGCCGTCATGCGGGATGCCGTCACGCATGTCCGCACCCGCCTGCGCCGGCTCGGCGTGCCCGACCGCTTCGTGCCGACCCTCGAAGACCTCGTCGCCGGCATCGGGCCGCGGACGTACCTCGACGTGGACCTCGCCGCCCTGCTCGATCGTCCGCCCCGCGCGCTCGATCCCGAGACGGGCCGCGTCCTGCTCGCCGGACGACGCGTCCTCGTGACCGGCGCCGGCGGCTCCATCGGCAGCGAGCTGTCGCGCATGATCGCCGCGACCGGGCCCGAGCGCCTGGTCCTCATGGATCGCGCGGAGAACCCGCTGTTCGAGATCGACCGGCAGATCGCCCGCCGCTTCCCGGACCTCGCGCGTCACGCGGTGCTTCACGACGTCGTCGACACCGAGGGCACGCTCGCACACTGTCGCCGTCACGAGCCCGAGATCATCTTCCACGCCGCCGCGCACAAGCACGTGCCGATGATGGAGGATCACCCGGCCGCCGCGCTCGACAACAACCTCTTCGGCACGCGGTCGATCGTCGACGCCGCCCTCGCCACGGGCGCGCGGCGCTTCGTGATGATCTCGACGGACAAGGCCGTCCGCCCCACGTCGATCATGGGCGCGACGAAGCGCCTCGCCGAGCTGTACGTCCAGCACGTCAACCGGCGCTCGAACACCGCCTGCTCGATGGTGCGCTTCGGCAACGTACTCGGCTCATCGGGCAGCGTGCTGGAGATCTGGTCGCGCGAGCTCGCGGCGGGCGGACCGCTGACCGTGACCGATCCGGAGATGACGCGGTACTTCATGACGATCCCGGAGGCGGCGGCGCTGGTCATCGAGTCCGCCGCGCTCGTCGACCCCGACGCCGCCGACGGCGAGGTGTTCGTGCTCGACATGGGCGAGCCGGTGCGCATCCTCGACATGGCCCAGCGCTTCATCCGAATGCACGGGCTCGAGCCCGGACTCGCGGCGGGCCGGCGCCCGGGCTCGGCCGCGCCGGGGGTGATGCCGATCGTCTTCACCGGCGCGCGTCCCGGCGAGAAGCTGCACGAGGAGCTGGCGCTTCCCGCCGAGGAGCTGCGGCCGACCCGCCATCCCGACATCAGCATCCGTGAGCTGGCGCCCCCGGACGACGCGTGCGTCGATGACCTGCTGGCGAACCTCGCCCCGGACGTCCGGCCTCGCGATCCACGGCACCTCGCCGAGGCGATTCGACGCCAGGTGCCGGAATCCGCCGAAGCGGCCGGGGTCTAGAGCGCTAAGCCCTTGTCGTGAAGGTGCTTCGTTGGTCCCCTGCTCCGGCCCCCGGAGACCCGACCTTGCGTATCGGACCCCTGACCCCGAAGATGACCGCGAAAGGCTGCGGCGGGTGGATGGCCGACCGCACCTCGAGTCGTCATCGATTTGATTGGTGAACATGGTGCGCAATAGTGCTCAGGAAGAGCTCCGGCTGGCCGCGCAGGCGCGCGGCGAGGCCGATCACGTGCTGAGCCGGCTGATCGATTCCCGGCTCGCGACGGAACGGCGCCTGCGGGACACCGGTCGTCCGGACCCGCTCAAGGTGCTCACGGGAAGCAGCGCGCTGGATCGGGCGATCGCCACCACGCGCGAGATCATCCGTCGCATGGACGATCTGCTCGGCGAGTTGCGGGACGAGAGCCCGGCTCCCGAGAACTCGCGCGAGCCCGCGGCCCTCGCCGACTTCATCAAGGAGGCCCCGTCGCAGCCCCTGCTGACGCCCGTCACCACCTCTCCATGAGCAAGACCACCGCGAAGAAACGGCACCGGAAGAAGCCCGGCACCCCGCCGGCGCCCCGCACCCGCGACCGCAGCATCTACCTCGGCCTGTTCATCATCGGCGCGGCGGTCGCGCTGTTCGCATACCTCGTCTTCGAGGGTCAGCCGTACTGGCGGCACATCACGCTCGGGTACGTGATCGCCATGGCGTGGCTCATGAACGTCTACGCGGTGAGCGCGTACCGCGGCAAGCACCTCGCGAACTGGCAGCAGGCTCTCGCCCGCATCCCGTTGCGCTTCGCCGGCTACGGCACGAAGCACGGCAAGCCGCTGGAGGCCGCCCACGGTTCGGTGGCGGCGCGCAGGGCCATCATCATGAGCGTCGTGGTCAGCGCCGCGATCGTCGTGCTGGTGAGCTTCGTCCTGTTGTGGGACGAGCTGAAGACGAGCATCATCTGATCGATCAGTGCCCCGTGCTCCCGAAGCCGCCGGCGCCGCGGGCGGTCTCGTCGAGTTCGTCGGTCTCCTCGATCGAGCAATGCGCGACCGGGGCGATGACCATCTGGGCGATCCGCATGCCCGGTTCGATCGTGAACGGCTCGCGGCCGAGGTTGATCAGGGGCACGCTGACCTCGCCCCGGTAGTCCGAGTCGATCGTCCCCGGCGCGTTGGGCATGGAGATGCCGAACTTCGTCGCCAGCCCGCTCCGCGGCCGCACCTGGGCCTCGTATCCGTGGGGCACCGCCATCGCGAAGCCGCAGGACACGAGCCGGATCTCCCCCGCGCCGAGCGGGATCGGCTCGTCGATCGCCGCATGCAGGTCGAGCCCGGCGGCGTGGTCGGTCTGGTAGCTCGGGAGCTGCGCCAGCGGCGACAGACGCTGGAAGCGAAGGGGAACGGAGGTTCGTGTCGTCGGCATGGGTCCAGTCTACTACGACTCGCCCCACACTTCGCTCACGGAACGCACGGGTCCCGGCGCCGTGTCGGCGTCGACGAGCTGCGCCTGCCAGTAGCCCACATCGTGCCAGCGGTCGAACTTCCAGCCGATCCGGCGGAGCACCGCGACGCGCTCCATGCCGACCGCCTCGTGCAAGGCGATGCTGGCGGGGTTCGGCAGCGAGATGCCGCCGAGCGCCGATCGGTAGCCCTGGGCGCGGAGCGTGGCGAGCAGACGGTCGTACAACGCGCGTCCGACGCCGCGACGGTGGTGCGACGAACACACGTACACGGTGATCTCCGCGCTGTAGACGTACGCGCACCGCCCCTTCCACGGGGACGCCTTCGCGAAGCCGGCGACCACGTCGTCGTCCGCCGCGACGAGCCACGGGTACCGCTCGTGCGTCTCGCGGAACGACGCTTCCCAGTCGGCCAGACGCTCCGGCTCGATCGCGAAGTTCGCCGCGGTCACGGCGGCGTAGTGGTTGCTGATCGCGAGCATCTCGGGAACGTCGTCGAGCGTGGCGCGCCGAACGTCCATGGGTCAGCGCTTCGGCATCGAGAGCCCGTCGAGCCCGGTGAGCCCGAGGGGCTCGTGCGTGTAGAACGGCTCCGCCGCTTCGGTGCCGATGCGGCTGCCGAAGTAGTGGTTCGCGGACCGAATCCACTCCACGACGCGGCGGTTGCGTTCCGGCACGACGAACTGGCTGTGGTACGCGACGATCGAATCGTGCTTGCGCTGCTCGAAGCCGGTGATGTCGAACAGGAAGTTCGGGTCCGCCACCCACCGCAGGTGCGTGCAGTAGTAGTAGAAGAGCCACGTCGGGTAGATGGGCTCGCCGGGGAGGTCGATCTGCGTGAGCTTCGCGTCGAACCGCGCGTCCTCGACGATGCGCGTGGTGGCGACGTGATCGGGGTGGGCGTCGCGGAAGTACGGCGTGAACACGATCTCGGCGCGGTGCTCGCGGATGACACCGGCCACGCGGTGACGCGCGTCGAGCGTGTGCTCGATCCGGCGGTTGGGCAGACCGATCTCGACGCGGCGCACGCCGAGGATCTCCGCCGCCCGCTTCGCCTCCGCCGCCCGCGTGACCGGATCGCCGTGGGGCGTCGGCTCGCCGTTGGTCATGTCCAGCAGCAGCACGTCGTGTCCCTGCTCGGCGAACCGGGCGATCGTGCCGCCCATCCCAAGCTCCTGGTCATCGGGGTGCGGGCCGACGACGAGAATGCGGGTCATGGCAGGGCTCCGGGAAGGGCGTGGGGATGATAGCGGACGCGGTCACGGACGCGTCATGCGCCTGAGCAGTTCGCGGGCCTGGTTCGAGAGATGCTCCTGGAGTTCGTCGGCCGCGTCCGTGCGCTCGTGGCGGCGGGCGGTCTCGGCCTCGGCGGCGGTTCGGCACAGTACGGCGAGGGCGGCGCGCTGCTCGATCCACTGGGCGTCGGCGGGCGGAGGGATGACCATCTGCCCGACGACGCCGGCGCTCCCACCCGGCAGGCGGGCGAGCGCGTCGTGCAGATGCCGGCCGAGGTGGTTCACGAGCTGGGCGAGAGGCGCGTCGGGATCGATCTTGTCGAGCTGCTCGGTCATGGCCGCCCCGTCGCCACGCACGGCGGCGGCGGTCGCGAGCTTGAGCCGCGCGGGAAGGTCGGCGAGGCTTCGGCGCAGCACGGTGGCGGGCATCTCCCACGCCGCCCAGCGGTTGAGCAGGTCGGGATCGCGCGACGTGTTGACGATCCCGACACAGTCGCCCATCGCGACCAGGAGCCGGCGCTCGCCACGCGCGCGTGCCGCGGCCGCGCTGTCGACCTCGCCCTGCGCCCACGCCGCGACGAGCGCCTGGCGCGTCGCGCGCACCACGTCCGTCAGCTCCAGGTGCAGGCCACCGGTGGACACGAGCGCGGCCGGACGCCCCGCGGCAAGGTCCGTCTCCCACGCCAACGGCTCCAGCAGTTCCGCTTCGGCGCCGAAACGCGACAGCTCCCGCACGGTTGCCGGCGCGCGCGAAGGGTCGACGAGACCGACGGCCCGTCGCTTGAGGTGCGCCATGAAGCCGCGAGCCGCCCGTGGATCGACACGCTCCGCCGCCGCCGCCCACGTGCCGGCCTGTCGCAACACGTCCAGCGAGGTCGCCCACCGGGCATGATCGGCGACGAGCGAAGAGAACGACGGATCGGCGAGCGCGTCGGGATCGGTGCCCAGACGCTCGATCGCGCCGAGCAGGTTCCGCTCGGCCTTCTGGCACGAACGTTTCAGACGACCGAAGACCGATCGCAGCGCGCGCGGGGGACGTTGCTCGTCCGCCTCGTGGGCGACGAGCATCCGGTCGACGATCTCCTCCAGGGTCGCCCGGCGCGTCGGCGGCACCGTCCCGTCCGGGCGGTCGATCATCGCCAGCGTCGTCGCGAGGGAACGCGTGTCGGCGCCGTCGTCCCGCCGCTCCTGGATCGCGGCGACGATGCGTGTCGACTCCTCCAGCCGCGCGAGACGCTCGCCGCCGTCCCGCTCCAGCGCCGCGGCGGCGTGGCCGAGCCATGACCGGTACGCGGCGGCCGACTCCCCGTCGAGCCAGTCGGCCCGCTGGAGAACGTCCGACGCGTCGACGACGCGCTCCACGAGCCCGCGCTGCGGGCCGCCGGCGATCCGGCGCAGGCTCGCGCGAACAGCGGCGGGCACCGCCAGCGTCTCGATGCGCCCGCGCAGAGCGACTCGCGCCGAGACGGTCGCCCCGTCGCCGGCGACCCGGACCTCGGACGCGAGCGGCCAGTGGCTGGACGGCGCGACGCCGGTGGTCGCCTCGACCAACCCGGCGATCGGCTCGAACATCGGGGCGAGCGCCGCGTCGATGGTCGCCGGATCCGCCGTGCGCACCCAGGCCGCGAGATCCACCGCCGCCCCGTTGAACCGATCGAGCGCGTCGCGAAGGTCGGGGCGCGACTCGGCGAGCACCAGCGTGTCGAGCGCCGCGCGGCCCCGCGCGAGACGCGCGCCGGCAAGAAAGGCGATGCTCCCGTTGGCTCCCGCGTCCTCGGCGCCGATGAGCAGTTCGACCGCCGTCAGGCGGTAGTTGATCGCGGCCCGCAGCCCCGGTCGGTCGGACTCCGCGGCGCCGCGATCGCGCCGGGCGAGGTCTTCGATCTCCTTCTGAAGGGCCGACCCCAGCTCTCCCGTGTACGTCGGCACCCGCCGGATCTCGTCCGGCTCGTCCCCGGGAGCTCCCTCCTGCGCGAACGCAGAGACTCCCGACAACAGCAGCGGCGCGAGTACCGCGATGCTACGCCGACACCCCCTCGAGCTGTTCCTCGTAGATCTCAAGCAGCCGCCTGACCATCGTGGCGGCCGCGAAACGCTCCCGGCAGAGCTCGCGCCCGCGTCGTCCCATCTCCCGGCGCTCGGCCTCGTGCTCGCGCATCCAGCGCACGGCCCCGGCGAGTCCCGCGACGTCCTTCGGCTCCACGAGGCGCCCCGTCTCGCCGTCGATGCAGACCTCCCGCGTGCCATCCACATCATAGGCGATCACGGGCACCGCGCTGAGCAGCGCCTGCACGACGGTGCGCGGCAGTCCCTCGCGGTAGCTCGGTTGCGCGAGCACGTCCATCGCCGTCAGATGCGTGGCGATCTCTTCCGGGGGCACGAGACCGGTCACGCGCACGCGATCGGCCAGGCCCAGGTCGCGGACGCGACCCAGCAGCCGGTCGCGCCACCAACCGTCGCCGACCCACACGAGCTTCATGCGCTCGTCGTCGCGCATCATCGGCCCGACCGCGTCGAGCAGATCGTCGTGTCCCTTCAGCTCCGCGAGTCGCGAGATCGTGCCGACGACGAAGTCCTCCTCGTCGAGATCGAGAGCGGCGCGCGACTCCGCCCGCGTCACCGCCGGATCGAGATGGCGCTCGACCTCCATTCCGGAGTGGACGGTGACATACTGCTCGGGCCGGCCGATACCGGCGGCGAGCGCCTGGTCACGCATCGCATCGGCGACGCAGAGGATCCGATGACAGCGCTTCGCCGCGAAGCGCTCGGCGACGATGTACATGGCGTTGCGCCAGCGCGCCTGGTACGGGTGGAACGCCAGGCCGTGAATCGTGTGGATGACGCACGGAACGCCTTCCTTCCACGCCGCGAGACGCCCGAGGATCCCCGCCTTCGACGAGTGCGTGTGCACGACGTCCGGCTTCCAGTCCCGGATGAGCCGGCGCAGCGCACCCGTACAGCGCCGGTCGCGCCACGGAGCGACCTGGCGCACGAGGTCGGGTGTCTCGATCGTCTCGATGCCGCCGTGCTCGCGGGCACGCGGAAGCAGCGAGCCCTCCGGCCCGTAGATCGGCCCGTACACGAGGCTCACGTCGTGACCCGCGTCCGCCTGCCCGGCGCAGGAGAGCACGGTGTTCTCCTGCGACCCACCGAGGATCAACCGCGTCGAGATGTGCATGATGCGCATGCCCGGGCTCACTCCGTGCCCTCGTGCCTTCGTGCCTTCGTGCCTCCATACCGAACCCACATCAGGCACAACCCCTCCGGCGGCATCGTCGGGCCCGCGGCGGTCCGGTCGCGTCGGGCGATGATCTCCGGCACGGCGCCCGGTTCGAGGCGACCGCGGCCGACCTCGACCAGCGTGCCCGCGATGATCCGGACCATGTTGTACAGGAAGCCGGTGCCGCTCACGTCGATGCGGAGCCGGTGGGAGGTGCTCGCGGTCACCGAGCACGCGAGCACGGTGCGTGTCGTGCTCTCGCGACCGTGGTTCACGCGGGTGACGCTGGCGAAGTCGTGCGTCCCCACGAGCCCGGCGGCGGCGGCGTGCATGCGGCCGGGGTCGAGCACCGCGGGCACGTACGTCACGAGCCTCCGATCGAACATCGGGCGGCGGATCTCCGTGGGAAGCCCGTGGAAGATCGAGTAGCGGTATCCCTTGGAGATCGCGTCCGCGATGGGGTCGAACGTCTCGGCGACCGTGACCGCGCGCGTGATCTGAACGTCATCGGGCAGACGGGCGTTGATCGCGACGGCGACGCGATCGAGCGGAAGAACGGTCGTCGTGGTGAATGCGGCGATCTGGCCGCGGGCGTGCACGCCGGAATCCGTGCGCGACGCGCCGTGGAGCACGACGGGCTCGCGAACGACCTCCATCACGGCCCGCTCGAGCACCTCCTGGACGGTGCGCAGCGGCTCCGCGCCCGGAGGATGCTGCTTCTGCCAGCCATGGAACTCCGTGCCCTCGTAAGCGACGGTGAGCTTGTAGCGGGGCATGACCCGCGATCATAAATGGTGTCAGACACCATTTTGGGGAAAATGGTGTCAGACACCATTTTGGGGGTCAGGCGGCGTCGAGCACCCGGCGCATGCTGTTGCGCGTGGCGAGCCGGCTGAGCTGGAGATTCTGCGCGGTGTCGAGGTCGATGAACATGAGGCCGGCCTGGTGCTTGCCGAAGCCGACCCGCTTCGTCCACATCACCCGGGCCCGCAGCGAGATCTCCTCGTCGTCGTCGGCGAGCTTCAGCTCGATGACGCCCTCCGGCGGTCGAGTGCACTGCACGCGCATGCCACCGAGGGAGAGGTCGAGCACCTTGCCGACGCTGCTCGTCACCGACTCCTGCGTGAGCCGCCCGTGGGTGCGGCGTCCCTCCCAGTTCGGGTTCAGCTCCACGAGACGCACGCTGGCCCAGAGCCGGACCATGCCCTTGGCGTCGCGTTGCACGCCCAGACGCCCGCCCATCAGGTCCGCGACTCGCTTGCACGGACCGAGGCCCAGCCCGATCGGCTCGCCCTTCGCCGGCTCGGCGGGATAGTACGCCCGCTGGAGCTGGTCCTCGGTGATGTCGTCGCCGGCGAGGCTGATCGCGAAATGCACCATCGACTCGCCGGGCTCGCCCTCGGGCGAAACGCGCATCGTGACGCGTCCGCGGCTGGCGAGCCGGAAGGACGTCGCCCACATCTCCATGAGCAGACGCCGCAGACGCAGCGGCTCGCCGTCCACGCGGGATGGAACGACGTCCTCGACGATGCTCGCCGCGACGAGGCCGCGCTTCGTGGCGATCGGCTCCTGGCGGCACATGACGTGCTCGACGAGACGGCGCAGGTCGAAGTGCCCGGTCTCGGCGCCTTCCTCTTCGGGGTCGCCGGGGCAGCCGAGACCGCCGCTTCGATCGCGCGACACGCTCAGCGTCTCACACGCCTTACGAATCCGCTCCAGGTTCACGCGGTGCGCGCTGGGGAGATCGGGCGACTCGAACAGCTCGAGGACGTTGCGGATCTCGTCGATGGGTCCGTTCAGCTCGTCGGCGAGGGCGGCGAGGTAGTCGCTCTTGATCTGCTCGGCGTAGAGCGCGTGCTGATGCTCGTCATCCAGCTCCTCGTAGCGCGTGATCAGGTCCAGCGCCTGGCAGTTGATCCGCTGGTTCAAAGTGAGCAGCTCTTCCACCATCGCGGCGCGGGCGTCGGCGTCCGGCGCGGCCTGGATGTCGATGGTCAGCCCGACGTAGCCACAGAACCGGCCGCGGCGATCGAAACACGGGGTAACGCGGTCGTGCACGAGATGCTCGGTGCCGTTCGCCCAGAGGAGGCGGTACTCCAGCTCGTAGGGCTGCTCGCCCGTCGCCGCGAGACGGTGCGCCGCGAGGCAGTGATCACGATCGCTCTCGGCGACGCGCTGGAGCCATCCCGTGCCGAGGGCGTCGACGATGGGCTGTCCGGTGAGGACCTCCCAGCTCGCGCCCACGAACAGGCGATCACCCTTGGCATCGGATTGCCAGAGAAGGCCCGGCACGTGATCGAGGATCGTGCGATCGCCCTCTCGCTCCCCGCGGGCCGTCCGCAGGTCGTCCTTGAGATCGAGCACGCGCCGGCGGTTGCGTGCGCCGACGGCCACCGCCGCGAACACGAGCACGCTCACGCCCGCGGCCACGGTCCGGCCCTCGATCGTCGCCCGACCCGCCCACGCGGTGGCGGCGGCCGTGCCGGCGAACATGAACCACGCCGGCAGGCGAAGCGTCAGCGCTCGGATGAAATGGCGTTTCTTGTTCAACGGGAGCTCTCGCGCGGCGCGGCGATAACCACGGCTCGACCGTGCCGCCGTGTCACTTCCCGTTCATCGGTCCCTCGGGGCCGCGTCTTGGGCGCGATCTGGGTCCGATAACGTGGTCTCGTACAGACCACCCGTACCACGGACCACCCCGTCTACCCCTCGAAGAGGTTGTGCTGCATCACCATGCCCTGCTCCTCGAAGTACCCCAGGGCCTCCTCGACGCTGGAGAAGATGCGCGTGGCCGTCTCGGTGATGAAGGGGCTCGGGCTCTTCTTCGGCTTCCACACGACGTAGACCTCCTTCGTGTGCTCGAACGCGTGCTGAAGCTCGCGCTCGACGCCGCTGGAGAGTCCGGGATTACCGCCCGCCAGCTCGGGGATCAGCGAGACGATCATGTCCGACTGATCGATGAGCTTGAAGTCGCGCATGTAGATCTGGCCGTCGACGTCGCCGGCGATCTCGAGGATCTCGCGGACCGGCACGCGTTGCGACACATCGTCGGCGTTCGCGCGACCGCCGAACGAGTGCGGGGCGACCTCCAGCCAGTCCCGGCCCTCCTTCGCCGCGGCGATGCCGCGCTCCAGCAGAAGCTTTTCGTCCACGTCGCCCGGGTCGAAGGTGATGAAGTGCTTGGCGAGCTCAGAGCGGAAGGCGTCGATCTCGGCCAGGACGTCGGGCATGTCGACGACGTGGCTCATCGGGAAGCTCGGGTAGACCTTCCGCATGTCGTTGCGGGTGATCAGGCGCAGGCAGGTCTCGAGCGTGTCGATGTGCCGGCCGCGGCTGAGGATGTAGAACTGGTGCTGGCAGTGCATCGCCCGCGCGACCAGCTCCGTGACCAGGATCTCCTCCTCGCGCCACACCATGCAGTCCTTGAGCGACGCGTCGATGTCGTGCTCGTAGTGCAGCCGCTGGTGGACGACCTCGATGTTGTCCACGAGGCAGATGAAGAGGTTCGGCCCCAGCGTCTCCATCTGGTCGAAGTCGAACGCGCTGAACAGCCCGTGTCGCCACCGGAAGGTCGCGTGGGTGTTCACGATGACGTTCGGATGCTCCGCAACCGGGGACGTGTCGGCGATGATGTCCTTGAACGCCGAGCGTCGCAGCGAATCGAGCCGGCTCAGCGGAAGGTCGAGGATACGGCCCGGACGCACGTCCGGCGCCTCGCCATACATCATGTTCCCGACGTGGTAGACATCGATGCGTGAACCTTGCTCCGCCGCCAGCTCGGCGACACTGTTGAGGTAGGGCTTCTTGTCGATGCCGATCTGGCCGGTGACGACGGCGCGCATGGTGGAGATCCGATCAGGGGTTGGCCGCGGAGCGACGCGGACGGAAACGGCGGAGCCACGAGGCCTTGGCCCGGGGGGGGCGCCGGTGCGACGCGCGGTGACGCATCCACCATCCGATGATCGCCGTCACCGCGACGATGAGCATGACGAGTCCGAGGATGCGGAAGAACAACTCGGCGAGGCTCCGCTGCTCGTCCATGCCGAGGCCCACGAGGTACCCGATGCCGAGTTGGGCCGGGACCGTGACGAGCACGCACGATGCCGTCGCCACGGCGAACTTCCAGAACGGCATGTGGAACATCCCCGCCACCGTGATCGCCGTGGTCCGGCTGCTGGGGATGAACCGCGCCATCACGATGAGCCACGCCCCGCGGCGCTCGAGCTGGTGCTTCGCCTCCAGCAGCCGCCGCGGGTGGATGAGGCGTTTCGCCCACCTCCGGTGAAGCAGGCGCGTGCCGTAGTGATTGCAGATCCAGAACCACATGTAGTCCGCGAGCACGATGCCGACGTAGGCACAGAGCGCGGTGGACCAGAACTCCAGGCGACCGGTCGCGATGAAGACGCCGGCGGGGATCGTGACCATCTCCTCGCCCAGCGCGATGCCCACGCCCGAGAGCATGAGCAGCAGGAAGACCGCGAACGGCCCGTACAAGGCGAGGTTGGTGTCGATGAACTGTTCCATGGATGCTGGTCGCAGCCGGGGTCAGTGTATCCTCCCCGGATGGCCGAACCGGTGACCACCGGTGTTTCTCGGCGGTTTGGGGATCTTCCTCCACGGTTCGAGGGCAACTCGTGACCATGCGCGTCCTCTGCGCCCCGGACAGCTTCAAGGAAACGCTTTCCGCCGCCGACGCCGCGGCGGCGCTGGCGGCCGGTGCCGAGCAGGCCGGCGCCGGCGTAATCGCCCAGCGCGTGCCGGTTGCCGACGGCGGCGAGGGCACGCTCGACATCCTCGCGCCGACGATGGACGCGGTGGTGCACGCCGCGACGGTAACCGGACCCCGCGGACAGCCCGTCGCCGCGCGATACGCCGTCCAGCGGGCCGGCCCGAACGCGATCGTCGAACTTGCCGAGGCGTCGGGGCTCGCGCTCGTTCCCGTCGACGACCGCGACCCGACCCGGACGACGACGTACGGCACCGGCGAGCTCATCGTCCGCGCCGCCGGGGCCGGCGCGACACGCGTGCTGCTCACGATCGGAGGCAGCGCGACCTGCGACGGTGGCGCGGGCATCGCGCAGGCGCTCGGCGCCCGCTTCTTCGATGATCGCGGCGGCGTCCTGACCGAGCCGCTCGCGGGCGGGACGATCGGACGGATCCGGCACGCGGAGCGACCCCCTCGCGTCCCGGAGTTGCGTCTCGCGTGCGACGTCGACAATCCGCTCTGCGGGCCGCGCGGCGCCGCCGCGGTGTACGGACCACAGAAGGGCGCGACGCCGGAGCAGGTGGAGCGTCTCGACGCCGCGCTCGCCACGCTTGCCGGCGTCCTCGGCGTGGACCCGAACACCCCCGGCCTCGGCGCCGCCGGCGGTGTCGGCCTGGCGCTGACGTGGCTCGGGGCCGCGCGCCTCGAGCGAGGGATCGACCTCGTCCTGGAGATGCTCGGTTTCGCCGAACGCTGCCGCGACGCCGACCTCGTGCTCACCGGCGAGGGTCGGCTCGATCGCCAGTCGCTTCACGGCAAGGCGTGCCTCGGTATCGCCGCCGTCGCCGCGACGCACGGTGTCCCGACGATCGCGATCGTGGGCGCGGCCGGGGAAGGCGCCGACGAGTGCGTGGGCGACGGGCGGCTGTCGGGGTACGTGAGCCTGAGCGAGCGCTACGGGCGCGAGCGGGCGATGAGCGAGACGGCGGCGGTGTTGGCGGAGGCGGCGCGCGAGGTGGTCAGCGGCCGCCGGTAGGACGGAGCCGGGTCCGCGTCCGCATCCTCAGAGGACCAGCTCTTCGCCCCGGCCCACCAGCCTCGGCAGATCGATGGCGACCAGGTCCTCCATCTCCAGCGCCGTCAGCGGGCTGATCTCGATCTGGGCGTCCACGTGCCCCGCGGCGTCGCGGGGCACCTCCACGCCGTGCGCCTCGAGCCAGCGACCGGCGCGGTCGCTCTGGAGCTGGTGGCTCGTGGCGGGGCTGTCGTTGCCTCGTCCGTTCTTGATGGGGGCGAACTCGTCGGTGCGATCGGTTTCGAGCACGAGCGATGACGACGCGAGCGTCAGCGCGTCGAAGATGAACTTCTCGAACTTGACGGCGTTCGGTTCCTCGGGCTCGACGGAACTCCCGGTCTCGACGTCGACATGCGGCACCTTCTTGCGCGCGCGGTGGAAGGGCAGCGCCGCATCCGTCCCGGACCCGGCAAGCTGCTCGGCGAACGCCACCGAGATCAGGTGCACGGCGATCGAGCCGGCGATGAAGCGAAGCGAGCCGTCAGGCTCCGTGGCCGCGGCGAGATCCGGCGGCAGGTCGGAGTACTCGACGACCATGGTGCGGCCGCCGGAGCGGGCGAAGACGCCGACGGGCTCGTCGGCCGACCGGCGCGCCACCATCTTGCTTGACATCTCGCCGGAGCTGTCCGTCGCCCCCGCGTGGAGACCGAGGAAGACCGGGTCGACGATCCGCGTCATGGGGTTGTCGACCTGGAAGTAGCTGATGTGCTCGACGCCGCGCGACCGCATGTCGTCGAGGGCGCCGCTCTCGCGCAGGGCGAGAATCGCGCCGCCGTGCCCGTCGGGGTTCAGCGCGATCGAGTCGCGGTCGGCGAGGAGGACCCGCCCCGTCTCCGCGTCGACGGACGGCATCGTGCCCTGCGGAAAGATCGTGATGTTCTGGCGCAGCAGCCCGAAGCAGTTGTTGTCGGTGAAGAACGCCCGCGTCGCCGCGTCGTTCTGCGGGCTGGTCATGATGTACCAGGGAATCGTGATGCCGTACTTGCGCTGGGCGGCGATGACCTGCTCGGCGAAGCAGCGAAACAGGGGCTTGCCCGTCACGACCGTCGCGGGGTACGTCCCCTTCGGACCGTTCCATCCCAGACGCGTTCCCTGGCCGCCGGCGACCGTGAACAGGCCGAGGACCCCGCGGCGGATGAGATCGAGACCGCGCTTCCGGTGGGTTTGCCCGATCTCGTCGTCGCTCGCGGCTTCAGCCCGCGAGTGGTACGGCGCCGGCTCCAGGTCGTCGGGCAGCCCAGCCGTTTCGGCGGACGCGGCGTGCGCGCCCAGCAGGCCGGCCAGCTCGTCGAGGTCGAGACGTTCGATCTGCTCGAGGAGGGACCGCTGCTGGTCCGGCGTCAACTCGTCGTGGAACCGCAGCAGGTGCTCCTGCCCGTGCGCTTCGAGCGCCCGGCGAACGGCGGCAACGTCGATCGTGGTCGTCTCGTGGTCGCTCACGACTTCGGCAACTCGGGGGTCGTCCACCCCTCCGGGAGATGACGCACGATCTTGCCCGACTCGAGGTAGATCACCTGCTCGCAGATGTTCGTGCAGTGGTCGGCGATCCGCTCCAGCGACGCCGTGACGGTGCGAAGCCGGAACGCGAAGCTCACGCTGAACTCGCCGGCCGCGAGCTTCTTCTCGGCATCGATACCGATCTCGTGCTTGAAGCTCGTGACGGTGTCATCGAACTTGAGCACCTGCTCGGCCAGCCCCACGTTCAGCTCCTCGAGCGCGCGGTTGGCATCGCGCAGCATGCCGATCACGCTGTTGGCCATGACGCGGAACGTCGCGGGCACCTCTTCGACCATGATGTCCCCGTACTTCCGAACGACCTCGGCGATGTCCACCGCGCAGTCGGCGGATCGCTCCAGCTCGTTGTTGACCTTCACGATCGTGAGCACGGACCGGATCTGATGCTCGTCGGCCTCGCCCGTCGCCAGCAGTGGAATCGAGGCCCGCTCGATCTCCACGTCGACGCGATCGATGATCTCGTCCCCGTCGATGACCGCCGACGCCTTCTCGAGATCCCGGTCGAAGTAGCACTCCACGGCGCGCAGCGTCTGCTCGTACACGCGGTGCCCCTGTGTCACCAGGTCGTTCCGCAACCGCCCGAGCTTCTTCGCGAAAGTGGTCATCGGTGCTGCCCGCCGGAGTATACCGACCGAGCGGGCGTCCGCGTGCTAGGCTTCTCGCATGATCCAACTCGGCGTCAACATCGACCACGTCGCCACGATTCGGCAGGCCCGGCGCACCTACGAGCCGGACCCGGTGTGGGCCGCCGTCGAGGCGCATCTCGGCGGCGCCGACGGCATCACCGTGCACCTCCGGGAGGACCGGCGGCACATCCAGGACGAGGACGTTCGCCGGCTCGCCGAGCTGAGCCACATCAAGCTGAACCTGGAGATGGCCGCGACCGACGAGATGGTCGGCGTCGCCCGCTCGATCCGCCCGGACGTCGCGATGCTCGTGCCCGAGGGCCGGCAGGAGATCACGACCGAGGGCGGCCTCGACGTGGCCGGCCAGCGGGGCCGGCTGAGCGACGTCGTCGCCCGCCTCGCCGACGGCGGCATGCTCGTCAGCGCGTTCATCGACGCCGAGCCGGCCCAGGTGGAGGCCGCCCACGCCTGTGCCTTCTCGATCTGCGAGATCCACACCGGCCCCTACGCCCATGCCTTCTTCAGCCATGGCCGCGACGACGCCCTGCCCCCGGTCGCGGCGGAGCTGGAGAAGATCAAAACGGCCGGGCGTCTCGTCCGCGATGCCGGCATGCGGTTCAACGCCGGCCATGCCGTGAACTACTACAACGTACAGCCGCTCGCCGCGGTTCCCGGCGTCCGCGAGCTGCACATCGGTCACAGCATCGTCGCCCGCGCGGTGTACGTGGGTCTCCGGGAGGCGGTCAGCGAGATGAAGCGTCTCATGCGCGAGGCGGTTCGGTCGCATGCCGCGGGCGAATCGACATAATGGACGCGTCGGGGCACCGGACGGTCCCCGGAAGGAGCGAGCCATGATCCAGTTCCGCGGTGCCTACACCGCGCTCATCACGCCGTTCACGGCCGACGGCGGCGCGGTCGACCACGATCGGATCGTCGCCGGCGTCAACCGGCAGGCCGACGGCGGCATCGCCGGCGTGGTGCCGTGCGGAACGACGGGCGAGACCCCGACGCTCTCGACCGACGAGTACCACCGCGTCATCGAGCACACGATCGCCGCCGCGCGGCAGCGCGGCCTGGCGGTGATCCCCGGAGCCGGCTCCAACAGCACGGCCCGTGCCGTCGAACAGCACCGCTTCGTGGCGAGCGCCGGCGCCGACGCGGCGCTCCAGGTCACGCCGTACTACAACAAGCCCTCGCAGGAGGGCATGTACCGGCACTTCATGGCGATCGCCGACTCCTGCGACCTCCCGATCGTGCTCTACAACATCCCCGGCCGCACCGGTGTCGCCCTCACCGTGGAGACGATCATCCGTCTCGCCGCCCACCCGAACGTGCAGGCGATCAAGGACGCCACGGGCCGCATCGACATCGCCCCGCAGGTCGTCGCCGACACCGACCTCGTCGTGCTCAGCGGCGATGATCCCCTCACGCTGCCCCTCGCCCTCGGCGGCGGCAGCGGAGTGATCTCGATCGCCTCGAACCTCGTGCCGGACCGTGTGGCCATGATGTGCCGCGCGTTCCTCGAGGGCGACTGGGGCACCGCGTGCTCGCTGCACGCGCGGCTCCTGCCTCTCGCCCGCGGCCTGCTCACGCTCGACACGAACCCCGTGCCGCTGAAGATCGCCATGGCGCGGCTGGGCTGGGACACCGGCGCCGTCCGGCTGCCCCTGTGCCCGCCGGACGACTCGGTGGTCCGGGCCCTCGACGACCTGCTCGAAGCGCAGCAGGTCCGGGCGGTCGGCGTCCCCGCCTGAGCGCCCCCATGAACGTCGACCACACCACGCTGCCCTACAAGATCGCGGTCCTCTGCTACCTCTACGACGACGCCGGGCGCGTGCTGCTCCTGCATCGCGTGAAGGAGCCGAACGCCGGGATGTTCTCGCCGATCGGCGGCAAGCTCGAAGTGCAGTGCGGCGAGGCCCCGCACGACTGCGCGTTGCGGGAGATCCACGAGGAGGCGGGGATCGCGCTCGCCGACGGCGACGTGCGGTTGACGGGGATCGTCTCCGAGACCGCCTACGAGGGCCGGACGCACTGGCTGATCTTCCTCTTCGAGGTGACGCGCCCGATCCGGCACGACGAGATCACGACGATGGAGATCGACGAGGGCGCGCTGTGCTGGGTGCCCGCCGACGACGTGCCGACCCTCGAGATCCCGCAGACCGATCGCGAGATCATGTGGCCGCTCGTGCAGCGTCACCGGGGCGGGTTCTTCATGGTGCACGTCGACTGCAGCGTCGAGCCGATGCGGTGGACGCTGCAGGAGTCGTTCACCTGAACGTGCGGGCGAGGTGGCGGAACCGCTCATCGTCCCCCGAGCAACGCGGGTGATACTCGACCATGTAGTCCTCGAGGCGACGATGGCGGAATCGCACGGCGCGGGCGATGTTGGCGACGAGGTCCTCGTCTCCGTCGGCGGGCCAGAGGTACGGGTGCGTGAGCAACTGGATGCGCGGGTGCGACTGCCCGCGGAACACGCCGCACATGCATCCCTCGTACCAGCCCTGGCTGTCGGACAAGTACCTGATGTCGGAGAAGAACGCCTTCTCGTAGCCGTGCCGGATCCCGGGCACCGGCTGGTTCAGGATCCGGTCCTGGAAGCGGTGCGGGTTGTGGATGGTCACCATCTCGCACGGCGTGACGCCGGTCATGCGGCGGAACAGGTCCTTGTCCTCGAGGCACAACCGGCCGAGATCCTCCCACGCGACGTCGGGGTCCCAGCTCATGTCGAAGTGCAGGCCGACGGCGTGGCCTGATTCGGCAATGCGCCGCACGATCGACACCATCTCCGCCTCGCGCAAGTTGTACGGCGCGGCGCAGACCTGGAAGAAATACGACGACCGGATTCCGAGACCCTCTTCGACGGTGGCGGTGTCGATCGCCCACTCCGGCGTGAGGTCGATGTCGTGGCGCAGGATGCACGCGCGCTGCCCGGCCGGCAGGTTCGCCAGCTCCTCGTACCCGATGAACCGGTAGCCGGCGTCGAGGCCCGCCTGGAGTACTTCGCGGTAGTGATCGAGGGAAAAGCTGCACGCCGCCACCTCGGGACAGGAGCTAGTAGACATCGGTGTCTCCCATGGCGACGTGCCAGTCCGCCGGTGTGCACACGGCGCCGGCGTCGACCCCGTTCGGATTGAGCACCTGCCACCGCGTCAGGTCGGCAACGAGGGTGAAGCCGGCGGCGGCGAGGGCGCGGGACAGGACGCTGCCGTCGACCGTCCAGACGCTCAGCTTCGCGCAGCCGTGGGCGTCGGCGAAGCGGAGGAAGTAGTCGACGGCGCCCGCGGCCGACTCGTCGTCGGGGGCATCGGTGATCCAGTCGCAGAGATGCGCCCGGCGCTCACCGTCGTCGCCGTCGAAGAGCTTGAGGACGGCGACGGCGCTGCGGTCGCCGCGGCCGAGGAGCATCGGGTGGTACCCGCCGCGGGGATTCTCGCGGTAGCGCCAGCGGAGGTAGGCCGCGGTGCGCTCCACGGCGAAGCGAGTCCCGGCGCGGTGCGCCCGCCAGATCGCCTCGTGACGCTCGTCGAAGTCGATGATGGGGTCGGCCGTCCACGGCGCGGTCACCGGCGTCTCGACCTCGGAGTCTCTGCCCACCCACAGGGGAACGCGGTTGCCCTCGAGCCAGCCGTCGGCCACGAACATGCGGTGTGACAGTTCGTTGGGAAACGTGAAGTTCAGCGGCAGCTCCGGGCGCATCAGGGCTGCGGCCCCGAGTCCCGAGAGCCGCCGGTAGACGCCGCGTCCCCGGTACGCGGGATCGACGAGCACGTCCTGCACGCGGTAGCCGATCGCGGTGTCGTCATCACACCGGATCGCGTGCGGGATGCCGACGTAGCTGGCGATCACCGTGCCTGCGTCCCGCGCCACCCACGCCCGGGCCGTGCCGGCGGGGTTGTCGTGGTACTGCCACCGCATGAACTCGCGCGTCCAGCCGAGCTGCGGATACAGGCGCCGGTACATCTCCAGCAGGAGCCCGTGGTCGCCCCCCGGCAGCTCGCCGTACGCGATGCCGCAGCCTTCCAGCGATGTTCCGCTCGCGCCGGACATGGCTAGGTCCTGTCTGACGGCTCAGGAATCCGCCTGAGCACGGTCATTTCCGCCGTGGCGGCGTCGGTGAACCTCGGAATATCCAGTGAATATGCCATCGGCTCACCTCCTTGCCACGACGAAAAGCACCGTACTCACGCGAATCCCTGAGCCGTCAGACAGAACCTAGGCGAGCACCAGTCCCGCCGCCTCCGCCGCCTCCGCCGCGAGCGTCTCGGCGCGCTCGGCGGTCTCGGCCTCGGCGATGATGCGCGCGATCGGCTCGGTGTTGCTCGGACGCACGTGGACCCAGCCGTCGGGCAGATCGACCCGGACACCGTCGGCGGTGTTCACCCTGCACTCCGCCCCGTCGAAGTGATCCGCGACGGCCGCGAGGACGCCGGGCACGGCGTCGGTCCCGCCCATGTCCGCGAGGTCCACCTTGCGCTTGATCATGCCGTAGCGTGGCAGGTCGTCGACGATCGCCCCCAGCGGCCGTCCCTCCTCGGCGACGAGGCCGAGCACGAGCGCCATCGCCGCCAGCGAGTCCCGCACCCAGCACACCGGAGGGAAGACGACGCCGCCGTTGCCCTCCCCGCCAATGACGGCACCGGCGCGACGCATGGCCGCTACCACGTTCGCCTCGCCGACCGGCGTGCGCAGCACCGTCGAGCCGTGGGCGGCCGCGACATCGTCGATCATCCGGCTCGTGGAGAGGTTCGCCGCGACATCACCGCCGCCGGCGACCTGGAGAACCCGCCGGGCGGCGAGGGCCAGCGTGTACTCCTCGCCGATGTAGCGTCCGCGCTCGTCGACGATCGCCAGGCGGTCGGCGTCCGGGTCCTGGGCGAACCCGCACGCGGCGCCGTGGACGGCGGTCGCTTCCGCCAGGTCGACCAGGTTCTCGCGGATCGGCTCCGGAACGTGGGCGAAGCGGCCCGTCGGCTCGCCGTTGAGGTGCTCCACGGTGCAGCCCAGGGCCTCGAGCAACATCCGACCGGACTCGGCTCCGCCCCCGTTGACCGAGTCGAGCACGACGTGGAACTTCGCGGCGCGGATCGGCCCGCAGTCCACGGCGTCGAGCACGCGGGCCACGTGGGTCTCGTGCCCGCTCTCGTCCCGTCGCACCGCCGCGAGATCGGTGACCGGCACGTACCCGATCACGCCGGCCCGGTACCGCTCGATGAGTTCCACCGCGACCGGCGCGGCGAGCGCGACACCGTCGCCGTCGAGGCACTTGATCCCGTTCCACTCGATCGGGTTGTGCGACGCGGTCACGACGAGCCCCGCGTCGGCGCCGGCCTCGCCGATCATCACCCCCACCGTCGGCGTGGCGACGACTCCGAGGTCCACGACGCGGCACCCGGCGAGCACGAGCCCGCTCATCGCCGCCGCCGCGAACGCCTCCCCGGAGGGCCGCGAGTCCCGCCCGAGCATGACCAGCGGGCTCGGCCCACGCGATTCCTTGACCAGCGTGGCGAACGTCGCGGCGAATCCCGCGGCGACCGCCGGGGTCATCGAGCGGCCGACGATGCCGCGGGCGCCGGAAACGGTGAGCATGAGGGGGGCGGACATGGTGTGGAGGATAGCGGTTTCGGGAGGGGGCGCGGACGTGGACGCGGGCGGGTACGCTGCTCCCGTGCCGTACGAGTTGAGCGTCGATCGAGAGTTCTGTGCCGCCCACGCCCTGGTCATCGCCGGGCAGCGCGAGCCGGTGCACGGCCACAACTGGCACGTCACGCTCGTCGTCGCCGGCGACGCGCTCGACGGTGACGGGCTGCTCTGCGACTTCCACCTTCTCGAACGCGAACTGGACGACGTGCTCGCACCGCTGGACAACGCGGATCTCAACGCGACGCCGCCGTTCGACGAGGTGAACCCCACCGCCGAGCACGTCGCCCGGCACATCGCCGAGCAGATGCGACGACGTCTCGCCGCGTGCGGCGAGACGTCTCATGTGCATGTCGTTTCCGCCAGCGTCACCGAGGCTCCCGGCTGCCGCGCGACGTACCGTCCATGATTACCTGAACGCCGCCATCCGCGGCATCGCCGTCGCCACGAGCCGGATCGTCTCCAGCCGGTCACCGTCGAGATCGACGTCCATGTTGTCGTCGGGCACGATCGCGAGATCGATCGTCGCGCGGAACAGGTCGCGGCCGCGTTCGTATTCGAGCGTGAACGGCATGACCGGATCGCCGCCGGCGTCCGTCTGGGCGACGACGCCCTCCAGAAGGAGGTACGTGCCGCCGTCGTACTCGACGTACAGCGACTCGTTCTCGAGCAGCGGATCGGTCTCGATCCACCGGATGGTCATGATGTTGTTGTCGGTCGTGCGGAACTGGATGAAGTCGCTCTCGACGATCGAGTCCATCGGGTCCAGCGGGAACGGACCGAACTCGGTGCCCGTGCGGATGAGCGTGAGCATCCGGTTGATCGCGAGGCGGCCGATGGTGTGCGTCGAGGCGACCTCGGTGGTCGTCTGGTACGCCATGAACGACGCGTCGAGCGACACCATCGTCGCCGACAGCAATGCGGCCGAGATCGCGAGCGCCATGAGCAGCTCGACGAGGTTGAAGCCGCGACGGATCACGCGGCGGCGGGGCCGCGGGGCGAGGCGCAGTTGGTGCTTCACAGCGACCCTCCTTCCACGTAGGTCTCGGGAATCGGCTCCATCCGCGCCGGCCACGGGATGCCATCGGGCAGCAGCGCTTCGGGGTCGTAGCGCAGCCGGATCTCCCCGAAGCCGTTGAACGAGCCGGAGGCGGGATCGATGCCCTCGTCGTCACCGTCCGCTGGCCCGAAGTACCCGATCGTCGTGTTGAACGCGTCGGCCTGTCCGCCGTAGGAGAGCGGGCCGGCGCCGAGGACCGGCCGGAAGGTCATGAGCAGCGTGCCGTGTACGTTCGCCGTTCCCCGGGTGTCGAGGATGCCCGCGATGATGACGCCCTTGAGGTTCACCGACGGCGTCGCGCCCGGGGTCGCGCCCTGCTGGTTGTCGAAGCTGCCGACGTCCACCGACCAGCCGGGCAGGAGGATCGAGCTCTTGGCGAGCTCCGTCCGGGTCGCCGCGCCCATGCTGTTCAGGGCGGCGGCGAGCGCGGCCGCGTCCGGCTGGGCGAGCAGGTTCGAATCGGTGGGATCGATGTAGAAGCGCGTCGTGCCCGTGATCTGCACCTTGTTGCGCCAGTGCGTGTACTCGTCCAGACGGTCGCCGGCGATGGAGCCGAGGAACGTGCAGTTGTGGAAGCGAATGTTGTTGGAGATCAACCGCGTGTCCGCGACGATGTCGCCGGCGGCGATGTCCGCCGCCGTGGGCAGGCTCGGGAAGCGCGGCGTGTACGTCGTGTAGTTGTGCGTCTCCAGGGCGCCGGCGTAGTTCCAGTCCTTGTGGTCGCAGTCACGCTCCGACTCGATGAACGTCACCCCGATGAACGTGCAGTCCTCGTACAGCGCGTTGTTGCCCATCGGGATCCGCTGGTTGCGGAAGGTGAAGCCGTCGAAGATCGGACGCTGGTAGTAGTCGTACGCGCCGGCCGACCCGAAGGGGACGGCTTCCCACGTGGCGGGGGAGGCGGCGGTGAACGTCCCGGCGGCCTCCGCGTCGCCGACGAGCAGGGCCGGGTCCGCGGTCGCCCCGCCACCGAGGCCCGCGCCGGAAGGCGCGGCCACCTGTGTCTCGAACCACGACTGGCTGTCGTTGAACATCGCCGTGGTGATTTCCAGAAGCTCCTCGGGCGGAACGTCGAACGTGACCGGGGCCACCTCGATCTCGGCGCGGACCGGGCCCTGGACCACCGACTGGTAGGTCACACCGTGCTCCGCTTCCCAGGCCGCGCGGCCGACGGCGAACGCGAGCCGCCCGTTCAGCTTGGCGTAGAGATCCGCTCCGTTGATCACGCCGTCGCGGTAGCCGAGGCCGATGTCGCTGGCGGTCACCGCCCCGTCACCGTCGCGATCCGGCACCGCTTCGTCGATGAGACGCCCGAGCTGGCTGTCGATGAGGTCGCCGCCGCCATCCTCGAACTCGTTGCTGAGCGCGCCGTAGCCCGCCGCGGCCGCGAGCACCGGGTCGTACACGACGACGCCGTCGGCCGGATCGGTGTCAAAGGCGCGGAGGAACAGGTCGTAGTCGTCCACGTACTCGTCGCCGTCGTAGTCCACGAGCGCGGGAACGCTCGCGATGTTGGCGCCCTCCACCGGGTGGTGAACGCGGAGTCGGCTGTCCCCGTCGGCGTCGTCGAGCGCGACCTGCGCGTAGAGGAGGTCGAGGTCGGCGTCGAGCGTGGCGTCGAGGAAGTAGAAGTCGCTGCGCATCACGAGCGGGTCACCGTTCTCGGTGGTCAGCTCGTTGGCGTTGGTGCCGTAGAGCGAGCCCAGCGGGCCTTCCACGAGCACGTTCTTCCCGATCATGATGCGGTTGGGGCTGAGGACCGCGTACTCGATCTTCTTGTTGATGCGGAAGTCCATCTGGAGCACGCGCGTGATGGGCCCGTCCACGCCCATGGCGGTCACGCGGATCATGGGCACGAGGTCGAGTAGCTCGTAGCGAAGGCGGAAGTGCGGCGCGTCCGGATCGCTGCTCATCGCGATGGGGCGAACGAGCAGGATGCCGTCCGTCGTGTCGATCGACGGCAGCGACGCGTCACCGGGCTCGATGATGAGGCTGTGCGCGTCGTCAACGTGCGCGTCGCGGACCGCCTGCATGACGCCGGAGGGCGCTGGCCCGGTGAATCCGCCCGGCGGCGGCAGCACCGTGTACTCGGCGGGATCGAGCGTGCCCACCCAGAGCTCCTCCGCGAACGTCGCGTCGATGATGCCTTCCTCGACGACGAAACGGGAGGTCTCCTCGTTGAGCCGTCGGGCGGCGAAGACCATGCCGGTCTCCGCGGCGCTCATCGCCCGCGAGACCTTCAGCCCGGAGTCGGCGGTGCGGAGGTTCCCCTGCGCGACGACCGCCATGGCGGCCGCGAGCGATCCGAAGATCACGAGGAACATCATCGCCAGGATCGACGCCACGCCGCGTCGCCGGCGCGCCGTCATCGCCCGGCATCTCCCGTGCCTTGAAGAGCGCTTCACGAACAATTGGACCATCGGACCTTCTCCACACCTCCGCTGCGGCGAAACGAACTCCCCCGACGCCGCGGTATTGTCAGTTGGGCGCGATCCACGACACCACGGTCATGTCCGTGGCCACGCCAGCGGTGCGACCCTGGTACTGAATGAGCACCTCCACCACGATCATGTCAGTCGTACCGTCGGCGACCGGCGTCGCGTTGGAAATGTCGTTGGGATCGACGTTCCTCACGGTCACCACCTGCGACCACCCGGGCATGTTCGCGATGACCTCGCGCCGGGCGTTGATCGGACCGTTGTCGGTCGTGCCCGCGTCCCAGTCGGCGTCGAAGATCAGCCCGCCACCGCCGCCGTCGAAGTCGTCGAGGTCGTCGTAGTCGTCCCAGCTCAGTTCATTGGGCTCCGGGCCCCAGTACGCGTTGCCGGTCACCGGATCGTGACGGGGCAGGTTCAGCGTCATCTCGCGGATCTCGTTGCCGAGCCGCTGGGCCGTGCTCGCATGCGTCGACCAGTTGTTCTGTTGGTGGAACGCTTGCTGCGCGCCGACCATCGCGAGCACGCCCACACCGACCACGACCGTCGCGAGGGCGGTCTCGATCAGCGTGAAGCCCGCGCGCGCCGACGACCGAGGTCGACCCCCGACTCGTCGCGCGGAACGACGTGTACTCGTCCTGATGTCGCTCGTCATCCTTCCGACTCCTTCATGCGCCCGGGCTCGTGCCCGCTCACCCTCCGACCAGGTTGCTCATCTTGAAGATCGGGAGGATGATCGCCATGGCGATGAAGCCGACGATTCCACCCATGACGATGATCATCAGCGGCTCGATCATGCTCGTGACCGTCTTGATCGCGTCGCGCAGGGCCTTCTGGTAGTAGACCGAGATCTCCTCGAGAACCTCGCCCATGCGGCCCGACTCCTCGCCCGCGCCGATCATCTGCACGACCGACTTCGGCAACAGCGTCGAGCGGACGAGTTGCGACTGCACCTTCTTGCCCTGCTTCACCGCGGCGTAGACGTTGCGCCACATCTTCTTGTAGAGCAGGTTGCCCGAGATGTCGCCGGTGATCGCGAGCGTGTCGAGCATCGGCACGCCCGCGTTCAGAAGCTCGCCCATCGTGTGCAGGGAGCGGCTCACGTACAACGCGCGGAACATGCGCTTGAACAGCGGCACCGTGAGCTTCGACTTGTCGAACCAGAGACGCCCGAGCTCGGTCTTCAGGAAGAGCGCGAGCGCGATCACGACCGCGACCAGCATGATGACGACGATCCACCAGAACGCCACCATCCACTCCGACAGGCCCATCAGGAACTTCGTGGGCCACGGCAGGACCGACTCCTTGCCCTTGAACACGTCGGCGAACCGCGGCAGCACGAACGTCAGCAGGAAGACCGTGACGCTGATCGCCATGCCGCCGATGATCGCCGGGTAGATGCTGGCCCCGATGACCATCTTGCGCGTCTCGAGCTGCTGGGCGATGTACGCCGCGATGCGATCGAGCATCTTCGCGAACGAACCGCTCATCTCCGACGCCCGCACCATGTTCAGGTAGAGCGGTCCGAAGAGCTTGGGGTACTTCGCAATGGCCTCGGAGAACTGCTTGCCGGACTCGACGTCCGTCTTGAGCGAGGCGAGGATCTTGCGGAACTTCGGGTTCGTGGTCTGATCGGCGATTCCCTCGAGGGCCACACGAAGGCTGATGCCGGCGCGGATCATGACCGCGAGCTGCGTCGTGAAGTCGAGGATGTCCTTCTGCGAAGGGCCAGACGAGTAGTTCAGCGCCTTGATGATCTGGCTGCCGATCTGCTTGGTGTGCGCCTGCACCGGCACCAAGGACATCACGTGGTGGCCCTGGCTGCGCAGCGTAGCTGCCGCGCTCGACGCGCTGTCCGCGGCGAGCACACCGGCCTGGACCTGGCCGGAGGCGAGCCTTGCCTGGAAGCGATACTGAGGCATGCGGTCTCCGTCCCTCCTGGATCACGCAGCGAGCTGACGCTCGATCTTGTCCGGATACGCCGCCTGGGCGACCGCATCCTCGCGGCTGATGAGACCGTTGAAGTAGAGCTCGGCGATCGAGCTGTCGAGGCTGATCATGCCCATCTGACGGCTCGTATCGATCACGTTCGGGATCTCGAACGTGCGCGCCTCGCGGATGATGTTGCGCACCGCGGGCGTGCACAGCATGACCTCCACCGCCGGCACCATGCCCGGGCGATCGATCCGGCTGAACAGCGTCTGAGACACGACCGCCTGGAGCGTATTGCCCAGCATCGACCGGATCTGGTTCTGCTGGTTCGCCGGGTACATGTCGATGATTCGCTCGACCGTCTGCGACGCGTTCACGGTGTGCAACGTCGAGAGCACGAGGTGGCCCGTTTCCGCGGCAGAGATCGCCAGGGCCGTCGTGTCCAGGTCGCGCATCTCGCCGACGAGGATGATGTCCGGGTCCTGACGCAGCGAGTGCTTCAGGCCCGACGCGAAGCTCGGCATGTCCTGTCCCAGCTCGCGTTGCTCGATGAGGCACTTCTTCGACTCGAGGGAGTACTCGATCGGGTCCTCGAGCGTCATGATGTGCTTGCGGTAGCGCTCGTTCATCGACTCGATCATCGCCGCGAGCGTGGTCGTCTTGCCCGAGCCGGTATCGCCCGTCACGAGCACGAGCCCGCGAGGCAGATACGTCAGGCGGCTGATCACTTCGGGGAGATTCAGCGCTTCCAGCGGCGGCGCCTGCGTGCGAATGACACGCATCGCCAGCGCAATCGACGCCCGCTGCATGTGGGCGTTCACGCGGTAGCGGTTGAGCTGCGGGATCTCGTAGGAGAAGTCCAGGTCGAGCGTCTCGTAGAAACGCTCCATCTGGCTCTCCACGGTCATCTCCCGCAGGGCTCCCTCGACCGTCTCGGCGGTCAGCACCGGGTGGTCCAGCGGAGTCATGACGGTGTTGACCCTCATCATCGGCGGGTGCCCGCTGACGATGTGGATGTCCGAGGCGTTGTGCTCGTGTGCCGTGCGAAGGATGTCGAGGAGGTTCATCAACGAACTCCAGCTCTTGACCACAGGATGGGATGATCGGCCAAGGGCTTATCGACATGGCCCAACGATCGAATAACCTCCCGCGAAAACCAATCGGCGGTGCTGGGCGGAGTTCACCGCGCAGCGAGACTATGCAGCATGTAGGAATCAGCGAAGGCCGATAAGCGCGGCGCGGTCGCGGACACGGTCGCGGACACGGTCGCGGACACGGACCCGGCTACGGAATCGCCACCGTCCCGCGCCCTCTGAGCGGCGCCCTCGGTTTTCGGACGTTGATATCGAGGAGGATCTCGGCGAGGGCGCCGGGCGTCAGGTACACCAGCGATCCGTTCACGGACCACGTGACCTCTTTGGGCCGCGTCTCCGTCCAGCCCGCGCGGTCGAACCGGATGACAGCCGGGATGTTCAAACGCTTGGCGCCAGTCCGCGAGAGCGTGGCGTGGGCGGAGCGCTTGCCCTGGAACATCCGGTTGCCGTTGACGTTAAAGGAATAGGTGAACTCCTTCAGCTCCAGCGGCTCGGCGTTGGGGTTCCGCAGGTCCAGGGCGATATCCACCCGCATCGCCTCGTCCGTGACCTCCACCACCTTCGCGTCGAGGACCTCCACCGACGGCGCCCGCAGGCCCTCGCACCCGGCCAGGGCGCCCGCGAGCGTGCCCAGGGCCGTCCAACGCAGCGGCCACGACAGGTCGCGCCGCGGCTCGTCCGTCCTCGATACTGCGTGCCCGCCGTGCATGCGGGCATGGTACTCGGTGCCGGGATCGGCGTCAGTCGAGACGCAGCCAGATGTCTTCGTGCGCGGCCTGCGCCATCTTCAACTCGAGCGGCGACTCCATCTCCATGCTGTAGGAGTGCCAGAGCAGCGACATCGCGACGAGAATACCCACGGCGCACCACGCGGCGATCTCGCACTCGCGATAACGCCGGAGCCGGTAGAGCAGCGCGATGCACACCCCCACCGTGAGGCACTTGTAGGCCGAGAGCACCCACGGCGACTCGGTCGTGCGGATCAGCCACGCCGCGATGGGGTTCGCCTCGATGAGCCCGACCGTCTGGAGGTGCCCGATGGTCACCACGAGGTCCGCGACGCTCAGCACGATGACGGCCGCGAGGAGCACGAGCACGCGACGGGCGCGGCGCTCCACCGGGCCTCGCTCGCCGGAGCAGGCGGGACACGAACGATCGACGTCGAGCCGCCGACGCCAGTCGGCGGAGGTCTTCAAGATGCTCACGTTGCGTGCTCCCCTCCAGATCGTCCGATGCAGTAGTACGCGTCGGCGTTTCGCCGCGGGGCCTTGACCGGCGCACCTCCGGCGCGGGCGGTCCTAGGATGGACCATTCCGACTCGGGGACCGCGACCCGGTCCGATGCGTCCGGTATGACATGGGCGAGCGAATGATGCGGCCACCCCTGCCTCTCTGGAACCTGCTCCTGCTCGCCCTCGCCGGCGTCTTCTCCGGCGCCCCGGCGGCGGCCCAAGCCCCCAACCCGGTCTACGTCGACGACTCCCCGCGGGCGTGGGAGCTGATCCAACGCGCCCGCCAGCAGGCGGCCGAGAACGAGGGCGAGGCGATTCGGCTCTACCAGGAGCTGCTCGACGAGTACGGCTCGAAACTGGTCCCCGCCCACGCCGGCACCGACGACGAGTATGTCTCCGTGCGGTGGCGCGTCCACCGCGACCTGCTCGCCGAGGAGACCCTGCTCGCCCGGTACCGGCTCGTCGAGGAGGCCGAGGGGCAGCGGCTCCTGGACGCGGGGGCGTTGCGGCGGCTCACCGCGACCCGCGCGCTGACGGAGCCGGGGCTCGAAGCGCTGCTGCGCACCGGCCAGGAGGACCTGGAAGCGGCGCGGTTCCGCGCGGCGCTGAGCCGGCTCGACGAGGCGGTGGCGTACCACGACCTCACGCCCGAGCGCGCCGCGCACTGCTGGTACATGATCGGGCTCGCCGCGCACTACCTCGGGCGCGCCGACCGGCACGAGGCCGCCCTCGCCCGGCTCGGCGAACTCCGTGCCGACGGACGTGCGTGCCGGTCCGCCCTGGAGCACCTGACCGCCGCGGGCAACGGCCCGTCGGTGCCGCGCGGCGTGACGTCGCTCGAACGAGCGGAGACGGGCGACCTGACGGAACTCGTCGCGCAGACGATCTGGTCCGTTCCGCTCGAGAACACGCTGCATGCCCGGCGCTTCGGCGACGCGGGCGCCGGGCCGCCATCATCGAGCGGCTTCCAGAGGCGGCGGCAGGGCGCCCTGGGCACGGTGTTCGCAACGCTGGCGGACTCGACGATGTACGTCAACGAAGGCCACACCGTGCGCGCGCTCGATCGCTTCACCGGACGCAGCGTCTGGGAACGCACCTACATGGACCGCCCGCGGCTGGCGGTGATCGACCGTGACAACGCGCAGCCGGGAGACCTCAACGTCGTCGCCGTCGAAGGCGATGTGCTCGTCACCCTGACCGGGCATGCCCAGGTGACGATGCGCTCCGGCGAGGGGCAGGTCATCTCGCTCGACGCCCGCAACGGCCAGCTTCGCTGGGCGACCAGCCTCGACCGAATCGGCGGCGACCGGGAGTACGAGGGCCTGTTCCCCCACGGGGCTCCGATCATCGCCGAGGGGCACGTGTACGTCATGGCCCGCAAGGTGACCAAGCAGAGCCTGACCGGCTGCTACGTCACGGCGCTGGACCTCGGAACCGGCGCGCTGGCCTGGATCCGCCACATCGCCTCGAGCGGTAGCAAGGCCAAGATCGCCCGCCACTTCTCCTCGATCGTGCACGACGACGGCCGGCTCTACGTCGCCAGCGCCGTCGGCGCGATCGCCGCGCTCGACGCCACCACCGGGGACATGCGCTGGCTCCGTCGGCAGAGCGTACCGGTGACGATCCGCGACCGCGTGCGGCAGCCGTGGGAGATGAGCGCGCCGCTCGTGCTCGGCGACCGGATCCTCGCGATCACGCCGGACCAGCGGTTCGTCGTCGCCCTCGACCGCGAGACCGGCGCCGTCCTGGAGACGCACGACGCGCGGGCGCGGGACGGCTGGAACTCCCCTGCCTACCTGCTCGCGTCGAACGGAATGGTCTTCGGCATCGGCTCGCAGATTCGCGCATTCACCGCCGACTTCCTATCCCGGCCACGCTGGCGCCTGCCGAAACCCGCCGTCACGAGCGAGGTCGTCGCGGGAGGCGCAGCGGACGCGGCGAAGCCGGAGGCACAGCCCGAGCCGCCGCCGCGGTTCGAGGAGGAGCTCTCCCTCGTGGGACGCGTCCAGCCCGTGGCCGGGGCGCTCGTGGTCCCCACGCACGCCGGCGTGCTCTTCGTCGACGATGAGCTGGGACGCGTGCTCCATCGACTGCCCGTGGAGCGCACCGGAAACCCGCTCGCGGTCGGATCGCAGCTCGCCGTCGCCGGCGCCGACGCGCTGGAGGTCTACATGTCGCTGGAGCGCGCCGAGCGCATGCTCCGAAAGCGTCTCGCCGCCGCGCCGGACGATCCCGAGCCCGCGCTGTCGCTCGTTCAACTGGGTATCCGCGTCGGCGACCTCGACCTGGCGCTGGAGGGCGCCGGCCAGGCGATGCTCGCGATTCGACGTGCCCCCGACCGGCCCGGCGCCGTCAGCTCCGCCGCCGAACTGTTCAGCATGCTGCTGGAGATCCACCGCCGCCGCATCGCCGACTCGCCCGCGCAGCGCGAAGCCCTGTACGCGATGATCGGCGACGTCGCGGACACACCCGAGCAGGAAGTCGAGTACCTGCTCGCGTACGCGGACGGGTTGAGCGGCGACGAGCCACAGCAGGCCGCGGGCGTGCTCCAGTCGATCCTCTCCAAGCCGGTGCTCGCCGCGACGGTGCGCTCCGAGTCGGCGACGCTGCGACCGGCGGCGTACTGGGCCGCCGAGCGTCTCGCCCGGCTTCGGCGTCACCACGGACCGGACGTCACCGCGGCCGCCGAGCGCTCCGCGATCCGGCGTTTCGCGCAGCTTCGTGACGGCCGCGGGTCCGTCGCGGAGCTCGTGTCGCTCGCCGAGGAGTACCCCTCCACCGACGCGGCGGTGGACGCCGCGGCGCTCGCGGCGGAACGCCTCCGCGACGACGGGTCGGTCCGCGCCGGGCTCGCCGCGCTGGCCGCCGCCTATCACCTCGATCCGTCGGCGGATCGAGCCGCCCGGCTTCTCGGGCGTTTCGCCGAACTCTGCCTCGCCGACGGTGCGGTCGACCAGGCCCACGCGGTGCTCTCGTCGCTGGCGCGTCGTGGCATCGACGCGGTGGAGACCTCATCGGGCCGACGGGATCCGGCCGTCTGGCGGGATCGGCTCGCGGCGCCAACGACGACGCCGGCGCGCCCCGCGCTCGGCGCGCAGGCCGGCCCCGCCCGCATAGACGACGGGAGGATGCTCCTTCCGGCATCGCCGGCTTCCGGATCGAGCCGGCGCGCGCTCCGGCTGAACGGCACGTCCCTCACGATGCTCGCGGCGCCGGATCTCGACGAGGTCTGGACGGTGCCGATCGAGAGCGCCGACGCGCGGGCCCTGGCCATCGACGGCGAGCAGGTGCTGCTCTGGCAGGAGGACCAGGGCGATCCGCGCGTCACCGCGCTCGACTCCGCAACCGGGAAGCTGCGCTGGACGACGACGCCGCTGCGTGATCATCTGCTGCCCGCGCTCGCGGTCGATCGCGGTGTCGACAGCCAGATGCCGAACGGGATGCCCTTCGATCCCCGCGCGTCGCTCCCGGCCGTCGGGACCGAGGCCGTCTTCGTCGTCCGTCGAAACGGTGGCGTCGTCGCGTACGAGCGTGACGGAACCGGCGCCGTCCTCTGGTCGGAGGACGCGGTGCTCGATCAGGTCCACCTCGTCCTGGCCCACGACTTCGGGCTCGTCCTCGCCGGCCTCGGCCGATCCGCCAGCGGTCGTGGCGCGGCGCTGGAGCCGCGCATCGTGCTGCTCGATGCCCGCACCGGCGCGGTGCGGCTGCGGGCCCGCCCGATCGCGGGTGTCATCTGGATGGCGGCCGATCCCCTGGGCTCGCTCCTCTGCGCGAGTGCCGAAGGCATCGAGCTCATCGACCTGCTCACGGGGCGGCGGCGCTGGACGAGCATCGCGTACGAGATCCGCGAGAGCCGGCGCGGCTGGATCGCCGACGACCATCTCGTCGTGGAGAGCCGCACGAGCAGTCAGCTCAGCGTCGCCCTGCGCGACGGCACGGTCTCCCCGCCGTTCGACACCGCGGTCCGCGGCCGGTGGGACTCCGAGTCGCTCAACCAACTGCACGTCGTCGACGATCTTCTCGTCGCGCGGTTCCGCGACCGCGTGGTGCGCTACCACCCGTCCGGGCGCGTGCTCGGCGCGGACATCGTGACCGACGAGACCCGTGAATACCGCGCGCTGATCCCCGCCCGGGACCGCCTGGTCGTGGTCAGCCACCACGACACGCGTCAGGTCGAGATCCCCGACTCGAACCAGCGCGAGCGCCAGCACGACTACCGCATCTACGTGTTCACCGAGAACCTCGCGCTCAGCGGCGAGGTCATCGACCTCCCCCCGCTCGCCCGCCGCGTGCGCACCATCTCAGCCGTCGACGGCTGGCTGCTGCTGTCATCGGCGGCGGAGACGCTCGCGCTACCGATGCCGTAGACGCGGACGGACACGGAACCCGTCCCCTACGCCGTCACGACGCGCTTGTCGTCGGGTCGCATGATCTCGAGCGCGCGGCCGTGGCAGCCTTCGGCCGATGCAGACAACGCGTCACAGAGACGCAGCACCGCCGGCACGTCGGAGTGTTCGCGGCGGAGATCGTCGAACTTCTCGGCCATCGCCGCGCCGTTGTCGCGATAGAGACGCCGGTAGGCGTCCTTCACGGCCTCGATGTGCTCGGGCGTGAAGCCGCGACGCATCATCGCCAGGGAGTTGACCGCGCGGACCTCGGCGGGATTCCCCTCGACGATCATGTAGGGCGGCACGTCCTTCGCTATGCGGGCCAGACCGCCGACGAACGCGCACGTGCCGATGGTGGTGAAGTGGTGAATACCCGCGCCGCCGCCGATGTTCGCGCCGTCCTCCACCCGCACGTGACCGGCGATCATGACCTGGTTGGCGATGCAGATCTCGTCGCCCATGATCGCGTCGTGCGCCACGTGCGCGGCGACCATGATCAGGTTGTCGCTGCCGATCCTCGTGATGCCGCCGCCGTTGGCGGTGCCGCGGTGGATCGTGACGTGCTCGCGGATGTTGTTGCGATCGCCGAGTACGCACGTCGTGTGCTCGCCGCGGAACTTCCGGTCCTGCGGCTCGGCGCCCACGACGGCGAAGGGGAAGATGACATTCTCCACGCCGAGGGTCGTGAACTGGCGGATGTTGACGTGGTTGTGCAGGACGGTGCCGTCGCCGATGACGACGTCCGGACCGATGACGCAGTAAGGACCGATGTCGACCCCGTCACCGATGACGGCGCTCGGGTCGACGATTGCGGTTGGATGTATGGTCGCCATCAGCAGTTTGCTCTTGAATACGAGATCAGGTCACCCGACGTCTTCATGGATCGATCTCGGGATTCGATCAGTCGGGCTCTGCATCCACCATCATGAACTTGATCTGGGCCTCCGCCGCGAGACGCGTGTCCACGTAAGCCCGGCACTTCATCGTGCCCGTTCGCGCTCGCGCCCGGACCGCCTCGGCCTCGAGCACGAGTTGGTCGCCCGGGGTCACCGGGCACCGGAGTTTCACTCGGTCCAGGCTGAGCAGCACCGCGATCTTGCCGGTGTGCTCGAGCCTCTGGCTCATGAGCAGACCACCGAGCTGGGCCATCGCCTCGACGATGAGCACCCCGGGCATAATCGGCGTGCCCGGGTAGTGGCCCTGAAAGAACGGCTCGTTGATGGTCACACTCTTCACGCCGACCGCACGTCGATCACCGTCGATCTCGACCACGCGGTCGACGAGCAGCATCGGGTACCGGTGCGGCATGATGCGCTGGATCGCTCGGACGTCCAGCTCCTTGCCCCGCCGCACGACGTCGCGGCGGTGGGCCGCCTCCATCTGCTCGATGATCTTGAGCGCCATCGCCAGGTTCAGGTCGTGCCCCGAGCGGCACGCGACAAAGCGCCCGTGGACCTGGCACCCGACGAGGTACAAGTCGCCGAGCAGATCGAGGATCTTGTGACGCACCGGCTCGTTGTCGAACCGGTACTCGTTGTCGATCGGTCCGTCGTCGCCGATGACGAGCACGTCCTTCGGCGTGAGGTGCCGGCACATGCCGCGATCCCACAACGCCTGCGCCTCCTCCTGGAGGCTGTACGTGCGCGCCCGCGCCACCTCGCGCAGGTAGTCGCCGTTGCTGCTGGCGAACGACTGCGTCTGGCGTTGAATGCGATTGCTGTTCGGCCCGTAGTCGAGATCGAAGACGAGCTGGAACTCGTCCTCCTTCGCGGGGAAGACCGCGAGCATCGCGTCGTCGTCCTCGACGAACAACGGCTCCCGCACGTGGTAGACGCGGCGCGGGGCGTCCTGCTCCTCGAGACCCGCCTCGAGGATCGGCTCCACGAACAGCAGCGCCGATCCGTCACCGCAGGGCAGCTCCGGGCCGTTGATCTCGATGAGGGCGTTGTCGATCTTCAGCCCGGCGAGGGCCGACATGCAGTGCTCCACCGTCTCCACCGCGACGTCGCCCGTGCGGAGCGTCGTCCGCCGGGCCCGCTTGGCCACGTTGCCGGCGACGGCCGGGATCTGGACGTGGGGGTCGACGTCCGTGCGCTCGAAGATGATGCCGTGCCCGATCGGCGCGGGGCGGATGGTCACGTCCGCGTTTTCGCCGAGGAGCAGACCGCGCCCCGACACCGTCACCGGGCCAGCAACGGTATGTTGCTTTGCCGGCGCAGCCGTGGCGCTCGCAGGGACATCGGCAGTCTGAAGCATCGAGTCAGTCCGAAACGGGCCCGCCGGTCCCCTCCGGGGCCGGGCCAGCAATGGGCTCGGCTGGAGCCCGGCGACCGCCTCGGCCACTGGGACGGCGGCCGAGCCGCTGGATCAAGTCCGGCAGTTTACGCAGCCCCGCCCACACACGCAATGTCTCCTTCACCGGCCGGGCGGGATAGCCGAGCCACCGCTCGCCGGGCGGAATGTCGCACCGGATCCCTGATTTCGCCCCTACCACGGCCCCTGCGCCCACTTTTCGGTGGTCCGCCATCCCCACGTGACCGGCCAGAATCGCCCCCTCACCGATCTCGCAGGATCCACCAATTCCGGCGTGGCCGGCGATGACGGCCCCCGCCCCCACCACGCAGTTGTGGGCGATCTGGACGAGATTGTCGATCTTGGCCCCCTGCCCGATCCGGGTCGGCCCGAACTTTCCTCGATCGATGCAGCTCCCGGCCCCGATCTCGACATCGTCCTCGATCAGGACGAAGCCGACGTGCGGGACCCGGGCGAGACCCGACCCGTCGGGGGCGGGCCGGAATCCGAAGCCCTCGGATCCGATCGTCACGTTGGCGGCGATGAGCACCCGGCAACCGATGACGCAGTGCTCGCGCACCACGCAGTTGGAGTGCAGAACGGAACCGGCCCCGATCCGAACGCCCGGGTAGAGCATGGCCCCCGCGTGGATCACGACGCCGGCCCCGACCTCGCAATCCCGATCGACGAAGACCAGCGGGCCGATCCGCGCGTCCGGAGCGATGCGGGCCCGCTCGTCGATGATCGCCGTGGGGTGCACGCCGATGTCGGGCACCGGCGCCGACGGGCGGAAGAGTTCCAGGAGCACGATGCACGCTGCCTCGGCGTCGGCGACGTAGATGATCGGTCGCGTGCCGTCGCCGCCGGTCAGCTCCACGCCCTCGCTCACCAGCGCCGCGGCGGCTCTGGACTCCGCCCACCGTTGCGCGTAGCGCGGGCTCATGATGAACGTGATCTGTTCCGCCGTCGCCTCATCGAGGCCGTTGATGCCACGGACCTCGACGTCTCCCCGACCGACGACGCGCCCTCCGACCTGCTCCGCGATGAACGCGACGGTGTGTCCGCGCGGCTCGTTCATGGATCAATCAGCCGCCGTGCGCGAACGCGTTGTTCATCCGCTCGACGAGTTCCTCCGTGACGTCGAGCATCGGGTTCGCATACAGCATGCGGCGGGCGGCGATATGCGTCCACGTCTCGTTCTCCGTCGCCGCCGCCGGCACCTCGACCATCGCATCGTTGACGAACACGAGGTCGTAGCCCTGCTCGGAGGCGAGCCCGGACGCGGCCGACTTGATGTTCGCGTAGAGCTGGCGGAGAGCCTGGGCCTTCTTGAGCTCCAGCTTGCGGATCGAGAACTCGCGGAAAGCCCGCAATTCGTACGTCTGACGCGCGATCTTGCGCTCGGTCTCCTCGTACTGCGGCGAGCCCGGCGCGTAGAGCTGGAGGTCCTCGATGAGCAGCTCGATCGCCTCGCGCTGAATGCCCGCCTTCTCGTCGAGTTCGGCGGCGATCTCGGTCATGCGGGCGTCGACGTCGCTGCGCTCGGTGAGGCCATCGAAGACCACCGTGAAATCCACGGTCGCGACCACCGACGGCGGAGCCATGGCGGGCCGGTTGGCGTTCGACGAGTACCCGATGACTCCGGCGAGCGCCGCGAGAAGAAGCGCTGTCGACAGGTTGATTCGATTCCTGAAGGTCTTCATGCCTGGGGTTCCTTACGGGGCGTTGAACGCGTTGTTCATGCGCTCGATGAGCTGATCGGTGATGTCGACGGTGGGGTTCACGTACAGCAGCCGTCGGGCCACCATCTGCTGCTTGACCTGTATCTCGCGCGGAATCTGCGACTCGGGATTGACGGAAAGCTGCTGGCCCGTGTCGTCCATGAGGACGATGTCGTAGCCGCTCGCCTCGGCCAGCTCCTTGATCGCCCTCTTGACGCTGTAGTCGAGGTCGCGGAGCAGCAGCGACTTCTCGATGTCGACGGACTCGGTGGCGAAGCGCCGCCACGCCTCGAACTCGAGCACCTGGAGAGCGAGCTCCTCGCCGAGCTGCTGACGTCTCGGGAGGTCAGCCTCGGGCACGTCGTTGAGCGCCGCCTGTTTGGCCTTGATCTTCTCCTGCCACTCTTCGTCCTCGGACTGCATCTTCTCGGCCATGCTCTTGAGCCGCAGCTCGGCACGGACCCGCTCGTCGAGCTTCTCGAGCACCGCGGGGAGGTTGACGGAGACCACCGAGGTGGGCGGGGCGAGCATCACGCGGCCCGCGGTACCGACGCCGACGCACGCGAAGGCGACGAGCACCGATGCCACCGCGAGCAAGCCGACGGTGCGCGCTCGGGACGTAGCGGAGATGTTCTTCCTGAAGGTCATCGCATGATTCCTGAGGCTGGAGAGGGGGGGTCCTCGACGAAAGGTCCCGGTCGGGGACACAGAATACCGCAAGGGTATTCGACCCGATGCTGCCGGACGAATCGACGTTTTCGGCCCCGGGACGCCAACATCGCCCTTCCCGCGGGCTCGCGCAGGCCCGGATTCTTCTAGAAGGGCAACTCCGCGCTGAAGCTCAGGACCCGCTCGTCGTCGAGGTCCTGCTTCCTGATGGGCCAGCCGAAGTCGAAGGCGATCGGGACCGGACCGAGCGCGGGGATGTTCAGGCGAACGCCGAACCCGGCGGAGACGCGGTAGTCGTCGAACCCGACGGTGTTGGTGACCGTGCCGGAGTCCACGAAGACGACCCCGCTGATCGACTCCTGGAAGAGCGGGAACTCGTACTGCGCGCCGAGGAACGCCATCCACGTGCCGCCGACCGGATCCGACGACGGCTCCCCGTTCAGCAAGGTGCCCTTGGGACTGATCTCGCGAAAGTCGAAGCCGCGGAACGAGCGACCGCCCAGGTAGTAGCGCTCGTACGTCGGCACGCGGCTGGGTCCGAAGATGTACCCGAGCCGAGACCGCAGGCGCAGCGTCGTCTTGCGCCCGAGGAGATCCTCGTCGAGCGTGAGGTACACGGTGTAGTCGAGCGACGTATTGAAGAAGTCGAAGTCGCCCGTGAAATAGTCGATCGAGAGGTTCAGCCGGCTGCCGCGCCCGGGCCGCCGGAACGTGTCGAGCGTCGTGCGCGTGAGGACGATGCCGACGGACTGCAGCGTGTCCGGGCCGGCGTCGGCGAAGACCGCCGTCGGCGCGATGATCGAGATGTCCGTCAGCTCCACGCGCTCGTACCGCGTGCGGTAGCCGATCTGCCAGACGTCCCCGAGCCGGCGCGAGAGCGACACGCTGGCCGTCGCCCGCTTCTCGTCGTACTGGTCGTAATCCCGTCGCAGGAAGATGCCCGCCGTCGTGAGCGCGTAGTCGCTGTCGAACAGGTGCGGCTCCGTGAGGCTGACGGAGTACTGGAAGATCTCGTCGCCCGGACGGAACGCCAACGAGAACTGCTGGCCCGCCCCGCGGAAGGCCCGACCGGAGAACCACTCCTCGAAGGACTCGGGGAAGTCGGCGATGTCGAAGTTGCTCTGGTTCACGGAGAAGTCGCCGAACACGCCGGAGTCGGACCCGACCGCGACGCCGAAGTTGACGGAGCCGGTGTTCCGCTCCTTCACCTCCACGAGCAGATCGCGAAACTCCGAGTCGACGGGGTCCGGCTGCTGGATCGTGATCCGCACGTCGTTGAACAGCCGCGTGTTCCGGACCAGATCCTCGGACTTCTGAAGGCCCACGGTGTCGTAGGGGCGACCGGGCTGGAGCCGCATGAGCCGGCGAACCACGCGGTCGCGGGTCAGGAAGTTGCCGTTGATCCGGATGAGCCCGACGCGGTAGAGCCGGCCCTCCTCGATGTCGAGTTGGAGGTCCACCACGGGATCCGGCCCGCTCCGCAGCTCCGACGCGTCCACGCGCACGTCGAGGTAGCCGAGCATGCCGTAGGCGTCCTCCACGACCTTGATCGACTTGAGGAGGGCCTCGCGGCTGTACACGTCGCCCGTCTTCATCTCCAGGAGCGCGGCGATCTGCTCGCTCGTGAACAGCGTGGGTGGATCGCCCGCGGGAAAGGTGAGTTGAACCCGGACCGATCCGAGCGTGTACTGCCGCCCCTCCGAGACGTGGAAGATGACCTTGGCCTCGGTGTTGTCGGGGCTGAGCTGGATCGAGTGGCCGACCCGCACGTCAAGGTGACCGCGGTCGCGGTAGAACTCGACGACCGCGTTCGCGTCGGTCACGAGCACGTCCTGGTCGAGGACGCCGGCCCGGAGCAGCGGGATGCTCGTGCGGGTCTTGATCTCCGCCTGGACGCGCTTGACCGGAAACGAATCGACGCCGTCGAACTCGATCACCTTCACGCGGACGCGCGGCCCCTCGATGATGTTGAAGATGAGGATACCGCGCTCCGCGAGCTGCGACTCGTCGATCGAGACCTCGGTCAGGTAGTAGCCCTTCTTGCGGTAGAGCGCCTTGATGTCCCGCTTCGCCTTCTCGATCAGGTACCGGTCGCGCGGTCCGCCGGGGACCTGTCGCACGATCGCGCGGAGTTGCTCGTCCGGGATCGCCCGGTTGCCGATCGTCTGGACCGCGCTGATCGGCGGCTGGACGGTCACGGAGTACAGCACGATCACCGTGCCATCCTCGCCGAGCTGAGCCTCGGCGGTCACGAACGCGAAGCGGCCGAGGCTGTAGATGCGGTTCACGTCGTCCCGCACGACCTGGGCGTCGTACGGATCGCCGACCACGGCCCGGATGTTGTTCCGGATGAGCTGCTCGTCGGGGGCGTCCGCCCCCTCGATCCGAATCAACGACATGGGACGATCGGCGAGCGCCGCGTCGCGTTCAACGAGGTTCTGCCCCGTCGCGAGACGTGCCAGCAGCAGGAGCGCGATCCACGCGAACCGGAGCAACGATCCACCCATGGTGTCGCGAAGGATACTCGGGGCGCGCACGGGTCACAAGGATCGGGCGCCCTCGCCCCCGCCGTCCGCGTTGACCGGCGCCGCTCGCGGAGATAGCTTCATGAGCCCCGCATGACGATTCTGCTGCATGAACTCGCGGAACGACTCGGCGCCACCGTCGAAGGCGATGGAGACGTCGAGATCTCCGGATGTGCGCCGATCGACACCGCGGGCCCCACCGAGATCACGTTCCTGGCGAATCGCAAGTACGCGCAGTTCCTCCGGAGCACGCGCGCCGCGGGCGTCCTCATCGACTCGAGCACGCCTTGTCCGGATCACGTCACGCGTCTCGTGTGCGACGATCCGTACTTCGCATTCCGGAACGCCCTCGTGGAGTTGTGTGGCTTCCGGACGCACCCGGCTCCGATCGACCCCGACGCCGCGCGGATCCACCCCGCGGCCACGGTCGCCGACGATGCCGTCGTTCATCCGTACGTGGTCGTCGAGGAGGGCGCGTCGGTGGGCCGGCGGACGGTGCTCTACCCCGGTGTGTACATCGGGACGGGCACGGTCGTCGGGGACGACTGCATCCTCTATCCGAACGTCACCGTGTACGACCGCTGCGTGTTGGGTGACCGCGTCACGCTGCACTCGTCCACCGTCATCGGGCACGACGGCTTCGGGTACGCCACGCACGGCGGGCGTCACGAGAAGATCCCGCAGACGGGCAACGTCGTCATCGAGGATGACGTGGAGCTCGGGGCGGGCTGCGCGATCGAGCGGGCGGCGATCGAGGAAACACGGATCGGCAAGGGCACGAAGTTCGCCGACCTCATCTCGATCGGCCACGGGACGCGCGTCGGCGATCATTGCCTGCTCGTCTCCCTCGTCGGCATCTCCGGATCCGTCGACGTGGGCAACTACGTCGCCATCGGTGGCCAGGCGGGCGTCACCGGCCACCTCAAGATCGGCGACGGTGTCCAGGTCATGGCCAGGGCCGCGGTCGCCCGCGACGTCGAGCCGGGCCGTCGCGTCGGCGGCGTGCCCGCCATCGACAGCGAGGACGCGAAGAGGAACGCGCTCGCCGGGACCGATCTCTACGGGCTGTTCAAGCGCGTGCGTCAACTCGAGCGTGAGGTCCGGCGGCTGCGTGAGGAGGGCGACGACGGCTGACGGCGACGGGCGCCGATCAGCGGAGCCGCGCCCGCGGTGGTCGCGCCGCGGGACGCTCGACGGCGCGCACGTCGCCGCGTGTCGAACGCCCGACGGACGACTCCCCGGGAGCCGCATCCTTCGAGACCGCCGCTCCGACGCACATGCCGAGCACCGTCGCCGCAACGATCAGCTTCCGCGGCGGATCGAGGGCCGGAGCCTTCCTTCTCGCCATTGCTGCTTTCCTGCGTGGTCCGCGCATGCGGTGCCTCCCCCCTGGTGCCTCCGTCACCAGGACCGTCCAATACGCCGCGGGCGGGTGCAACCGGCAAAGGGGGGCGGCGAGCGGAACCTGCGAAGCGGTATCGGTCGTGCGGGAACGTCCGGGAAAGAGGGCCGCGTCCCCCCTTTTTCGCGCGGAGGTGACCCGATACCCTCTCCCCATGGGCACGAACACGGCTGAAGGAACGTTGCGGCAGACCCCGCTCCACGCATTCCACCTCGAGCAGGGGGCGAAGATGGTGGACTTCACGGGCTGGTCGATGCCGCTGCACTACGGATCGATCCTCGACGAGCACCGGCAGGTGCGGTCCAGCGGCGGGTGCTTCGACGTGACGCACATGGGGCGGCTCGTGATCACCGGCCGTGACGCGCGGCGTTTCCTCGATCGCGTCTGCACGCGGCAGATCGCGGGCATGAAGGACGGGCAGGCGCGGTACTCGATCGTGTGCAACGAGCGTGGCGGCTGCCGCGACGACGTGCTCGTCTACCGGCTCGGCGAGAGCGAGTATTGGATGGTCTGCAACGCCGCGAACCGCGAGAAGCTGCTCGAGCACTTCGACACGGTGCGCGGCGATCTGGTGTTCAAGCTCGACGACATCACGGAGAAGTCGGTGATGATCGCGGTCCAGGGACCGCGGGTGATGGAGATCATCGGGCGCTACTCGCGGGAGATCCCGGAGGTGAAGCGATATTGGTTCACGCGTCTGAACGTGCTCGGGCTCGGGGCGATCGTCTCCCGCACGGGCTACACCGGCGAGGACGGCGTCGAGATCATGTTCAGAAGCGACTCGTTCGTCGCGTCGCTCGCGCTGAAGACACTCATGAAGGACTTCAGCGCCCTCGAGGACGTCATCCGCCCCGCCGGTCTCGGAGCGCGCGACAGCTTGCGGCTCGAGGCGGCGATGGCGCTGTACGGTCACGAGATCAGCGAGGAGATCGACCCCGTCTCCGCCGGGCTCGACTTCGCGATCAAGCTCGCCAAGGGTGACGACGATCCCGACATCGGACGCTTCATCGGTCAGGACGCGCTGCAGGCGATCGCCGCCGACGGGCCGCGCCGCCGCCTCGTGGGCCTCGTGCTCGACTCCCCGCGCGCCGCCCGACAGGAGATGGCCGTGCAACGCGACGGCACCGTGATCGGCGCCGTGACGAGCGGGTGCGTGAGCCCGACGCTCGAGAAGTCCATCGCGATGGCATACGTGGACGCCGACCACGCGGACGAGGGCACGACGGTGTGTGTCGATCTGGGCCGCCAGACCGTGGACGCGACGATCGTCCCGCTGCCGTTCTACAAGCGCGGGTGACGGACGCGGTCGCGGTCGCGCGCTACGAGGCCTTTGCCCGCCGGTTGCGACCGTGCGTGCCGTCGCCGGTGTCCGCGTCGCTGGATGGATCGCGGTAGAACCGGCTCGGTCGGTCGTCCATCAGGTGGCTCTGGAGTCGGCGCAGGGCGTCGACCTCGATCTGGCGCACGCGCTCGCGGGTGAGCCCGACCTCGTGACCGATCTGCTTGAGCGTGAGCGGCTCCTGCCCCTCCAGTCCGAAGCGCAGCTTGAGCACGCGGGCGTCCCGTTCGTCGATCGCATCGAGCAGCTTCAGGATGACCTGGAACTCCTCGGTACGGCCGAGCGTCTCTTCCGGGGCGTCCTGCCGCTTGTCGACGAACAGGTCGGCGAAGTCGATCGCCTCCCCGTCCTCACCGGACGGAGCCTGCGGCGGCGCGTGGAACGCCTTCATCGCCCGCCGGATGATCAGGAGCTTCTTCGGGGGAACCTCCATCGCCCGCGCCAACTCCTGGTTCGTCGGCGGCCGGCCGAGTTCCTCCTCCAGTCGACGCGACGCTTCCTTCCACCGCGCGATCAGCTCGACCATGTACGCGGGAATGTGAATCGGCTGCACCGCGTTGATGAGCGTGCGCTTGATCGCCTGCTTGATCCACCACGACGCGTACGTCGAGAAGCGCGCGCCCTGCGCCGGGTCGAACCCCTCCACCGCGCGGATGAGACCGATGTTGCCCTCCTCGATGAGGTCCGCGAGGGGGAGACCGCGATGCACGTAGTTCTTGCCGATCGAGACGACGAGGCGGAGGTTCGCCTTGATCATCCGGTCCTTGGCGGCATGATCATTGTCGTTGATGATCCGCCACCCGAGCATCTTCTCCTCCTCGGCGGTGAGGAGGTTGACCTCGTTGATCTGCCTCAGGTAGAGCTGCAGATCGGTTTGCAGGCCTGATCGAGCCATGCCGGTCCTTCAGTCAGGGGGTCATCATCATGCCCGCGCTCCGGCGCGCGATCGCGCCGACGGGCGAGACGGAGGTGGTTCGCAACGACTTGTTCGGGCTGGTGGGGACGGGGAGATCCGACGGGACGCTCCCGGTACCGGATCGACTGGCCCCTCCGCTCCCAGACCGCCGATTCATGGGTTAACCTTTCGTACGAGTTAGTCTCGGCCGGATCGAGGGGCCGCTTGAGATGCGCAAACGACGCGCCATGACCTTCTGACCGAGCGCGACCGATGTCCGATAAAGGTGAGCGAAGATGGGCGTGCCCGACGACGACCTGACACAGTTCCTGAAAGACTGGCCGTACGAATCGGGACGGATCACCGCTCGGTGCCTGACGGGCACGGACGGACGAGAGAAGATCCAGGTGCGGATCGACCTCGGCGTTCTCCAGATGGAGATGGACGGACGCCCGGACGGGCTTGCGCCGGAGGGCTTCCCGTCGCTGCTGGAACACCACCTCGACCGGGTCGATCGCTACACGCGGGAGTCAGGCACGGCCTCCGGCTTCGTGATCACCCCCGAAGAATGTCGGGCTTTGCGGGAGGAGGCGATCCAGTACTACCACCGGTACGTCGCCCTGTTCGCGTTGGGGGATTATGCGCGGGTGGTGCGCGATACCTCGCGGAACCTCCGGGCGTTCGATCTCTGTCGCGATTACGCGGCCCTGGAGCTGGATCGCGGCCTCCTGGAGCAGTTCCGTCCCCACGTGGCCATGATGCGGGCTCGCGCCGAGGCCGAGCTCGCGGTCAAGGAGAAGCAGCCCAAGCAGGCGCTCACCGCGATCGATCGCGGGCTCGAGGAGATCAGGGCGTGCCTCGAGGAGAGCGGGCGGGGCGAGGCGTTCGAGACCTCCAACGAGGTCCAGCTTCTCCGGGGCATGCGTGACGTCCTCGTCCCCAAGCTCCCCGCCAGCCAGCGTGTCGAGCTACGCGAGCGTCTCCAGGCGGCCCTGGACGCGGAGAACTACGAGCTGGCGGCGATCCTGCGGGACGAGCTGAGGTTGTTGAAGGACTAGCGACGAAGCGACGAAGGGACTGCGCAACGGCACTCTTCGTCGCTCCGTCGCTTCCCCTACCCGTACCGCCTCTCCAGCCCCTCGAACTTCCTGCGGTACCGCGGGCCGCCCAGCTCCGGATCCATGAGCCTCAACCGACTGATGCGCGGCACGATTCGGTTCGTATTGCGACCGGCGCGGTCGAGGATCTGGAGCGTGCGGAGCTGCGCGGTCCAGTAGTAGTCGTGGCCGATCGACGGGCCGGCGGCGACGATGCGCTGGTAGATGCCGATGGCGTCGGCAAGCTCGTCGCCGCCGATGTTGAAGAGACACTCGGCGCGTCCGAACAGCACCTCGATCGCGTCGGGCTCCGCGACGAGCAGGCGATCGTAGATCCGCAGGCTCGCGCGATACCGTCCACTCAGCCGGTACGCGCGCGCCACGCGTCGCAGCAGGCTCGTCCGCACCGCGGGGTCGAGCGTCCGGCCCTCGACCCACTGCTCGAGGAGCGCGGCGATCGGGGCGGCCTCGGATTCGGCGGTCGCGAGGGCGTCATCGTCGCGTCCGCCGGCGCTCGCTCGCTCGGCATCGTCGAGGGCCTGTCCGAGCATCGAGTCGAGCACACCGCCGGCGAGGTCGGGTGCGGCGGCGAGGAACCGGTCGAGCTCTCCCTGCGCCTCCTCGGAGCGACCGAGCGCCCGCATCGCGTCGATGCGCACCCGCAGAGCGGCGCCCACCACCGCCTGGTCGCGCCCCTCCTCGCGATCCACGTCGGCGAGGGCCTCGAGCGCCTCGCGCGGGCGGCCCGCGTCGACGAGTGCCCCGGCGCGGAACACGCGCAGGTTCGCTTCGTAGTAACGGAGATCGCCACGGCGACTCTCGTCCGCGTCGGCGAGGGCGGCCGCCACGCTCGCGGTCACCTGCTCCAGCTCGCGCCGCACCGCGTCGTTGGCGTCGCGTCGCGCCACGGGATCGACGGTCGCCCGCGCCATCGCGCCGAGGGCGTTGACGCGCATGAAGCCCGCATCGATCGCGATCGCCTCGTCCCGCGCCGCCGCCGCGAAGAGCGCCGCGGCGTCGGCGTACCGCGCCTCGTCCATGGCCAGGCGTCCGGCCACGAAACGCCAGCGGTCGGCCGACGCCAGGTCGCCGTACCGATCGAGCATGACCGCCAGCGCGTCACGCAGGGCGTCGGCGGCATCCCGATCACCCGGGGCCTCGCGGTAACTCGACCGCGCGAGCGACGCGGCCTCCTGGATCGCCAGGCGCGAGCCGGGATCGTCGGCGTGCTCGGCCGCAAGCTGCGTGTAGCGTCGCGCCGCGTCGACGGGCCGATCGGAGTCGCGCAAGACCCGGGCGAGCGTGGACACGGCAAGGGCGCGCTCTCGCGGCGCGAGTCGATCGTCGGCGAGCGCCGTCTCCAGCCGGTTGACCGCGTCATCGCGATGCTCCGGCGACCGCGCAAGCTGCTCGGCGCGGGCGATGAGCACGATCGGGGGCAGCGACGCATCCGGTCCCGCCTCTTCGGCGAGTCGGCCCAGGCGATCGAACACCATCCGGCGCCGTGTCTCGGCGCCGTTGCCATCCTCGTCGAGGACCACGAGATAGGCGTTGATCGCCCGGCGCACGGCGCGCGGGTCGTCGGCGCGGCCAAGCTGGTAACGCTGGTCGACGAGCAGGAGGCGGTAGCGCATCCCGGCCGCGCCGTCGAGCAGATCGCTCCGCTCACGCTCGAAGCTCGCGAGTACGGCGCGGGCCGCCGCGGGGTCGCCGGTGCGGGCGCGGGCGAGTCCCAGCCACGCCGCGACGATGTCTTCGGCGCGCCCGGTCGTCGTGCGGGCGAGCGGCTCGAGGACGTCCTCGGCGGCGTCGGCTTCGCCCCGCTCGGCGAGGACGAGACCGTACTGAAGGCGGGCGCGGGCGGCGACCCTGGGGTCGGCATCGTCGAGCAGCCCGCGCAGGCTGCGCGCGGCGCGCTCGAGCAGACGCTCACGCTCCGGCGCCGGCGGCTGAGCGACGACCGCCACCGCGTACGCCGCGATGCCCGTCAGCCAGGGAATGCGGCGGTCACGCTCGTCGCGGGCAAGACGGCGGCGGCTGGCCCGGAGGTCATCCCGCTCGCGGTAGCCGGGCGTTGCTTCGACGGCCAGGATCGCGGCGGCCACGCCCTCGGCGGCGCCGGTCAGCAACACCAACGCCTCGCGGGCGATCTCCTCGGCGCGTTCGCGCTGGTCCCGCGACGGCAGCCCGAAGATCGCCGTCAGCCCGGTCGACCCGCGCGGGAGCACCTCCAGCAGCAGATCGGACGCCTGGTCCGCCTGCCACGCGAACCGCCGCGGGTGACGCGGGTGCATCTCGATCAGCGCCGCCCGCAACTCCATCGCCTCGTCGACCGCCGCGATCCGCGTGGCGGGATCGTCGGCGGCCTGTCGCGCTCGCAGCCGCGCCGCCGCGATTCGGTACTCCGCCGCCTGCACCTCGTCGCGCGGCGGGTGCGTCTGGAGGTAGTGCTCCAACAGTTCCGGCAGCTCCAGCTCCAGCAGGCCGCGCAGGAACGCGGCGTCGTCGACGCGTTCGTCGAGCGACTGCGCGTGCGCGGCGACCGCGAGGAACATCGTCAGCGTCGCCACGATGAACCGCGACCGCGGCCGTGTCCGTGTCCCCGTCCGTGTCCGTGTCCCCGTCCGTGTCCGGGTCCGCGTCATCCCGCACGCCCCATCGTGATGTTCGTGAACCGCGCCCGCGCCGCTGCGTCGAACGCTCCCACCGCGTGCTGCCAGCTCGTCGTTCGCGTCGGCTCGATGATGATCGGGTGATCGGTCTCGAAGAGCCCGCCGACGCTCTCGGGGCCGATGCGGCGACCGCGCAGGAAGTCGTGCAGCTCGTCGAACGACTGGGGCTGCTCGAAGGGGCCTTCGATGCGGAGCCGGTAGTCGTCGGGGGTCACGCCGATCGTCGCGATCTTGATCCGCAGCGGCTCCTCGTCGAGCTCGAACGGGTCGGCGGCGCGGCCGCTCCCGCGTTCGGGAAGATCGAGGCGGTAGATCTCTTCGCCCAGCTTGAACTGCGTCGCGACCATGAAGTACACGAGCAGGAGGAACGTGACGTCGATCATCGGCGTGAGGTTGAGCGAGATCCGCGGGCGGACGCGGGCGCGACGCTGCCGCGCGGTGACATGCTCGATCACCGCCTCGCCGCGAACCACGTTCGGAGCCTGATCCGCCACGTCAGTCCTCCCTCAGCACGACGAGGTTGATCCGGGCCCGCGCCGCCGGATCGTCCACGCGCGCCGCCGCGCCGGAGACGGCCTGGAGCACCGGTTGGACCCACTCGTACTGCGTGTGCTGGTCGGCCCGCAGGTTCAGACGCAGGGACGGGTTGGCCGCAAGGAGACCGGCGAGGTGACGCGTCAGCGCCTCGACGCCCTCGTCGCCGGCGGCAAACGACGCCCCGCCCACGCGAACCTCGCTCGCGCCGCCGGAGAAGGCAGGGACGACGTTGATCACCGAGCGTTGCTCGTCGCCGGGGAGCATCGTGGCGGGATCGGCCAGCTCCGGGAGCGCCAACTCGACGTTCTCGACCTCGACGATCTGCGAGACGAGCACGAAGAAGACGATCAGCAGGAACGTCACGTCGATCATCGGCGTGAGGTTCGCGTGGATCTGGGCGGGGCCGCGACGGTGGATCTCGCTCATGGTTCGCTCAGGATTCCCTCTTCCCGGGCTTCCCGGGCTCGGCGGGCGCCGCCGCCGGCGCGCGGACGCCGCCGCGCGGACGGAACTGGTTGACGAGTTCCTCGGCGGTGGACGTGGCCTCGGCGGTCAGCGCGTCGATCTGGTTGCGAACGATGGCATACCCGGCGAGCGCCGGGATCGCGACGACGAGCCCCCAGAACGTCGTGGTCAGCGCGGTGCCGATGCCGCCGGCGAGCAGCACCGGGTCGGCGTTGCCACCGGCAACCACGATCGCGCGGAACGCGAGGATCATGCCGTAGACGGTTCCGAAGAGACCGATCATCGGGCTCACCTGCCCGAGCACGTTCAGGTACTCGATGCGCCGGAGCCGACCGGTGGTCAGCTCATCGGACGTCTGCTCGAGGCTGCGGATCATCGCCGAGAAACCGTGGCCCGCGTCGCGCAGCGCGGCGCCGAGCACCTGGCAGAAGAAGCTCTGCTCCCGTCGCGTCAGGTCCACGACCTCCCGGTAGCGCCCGCCGGCGAGCATCGACCGGATCTCCTCCACGACCCCGGGCGGGATGATGCTCTTGCGCTGGTTGGTCGCGGCCATGTACCCGATGAGGCCGATGCTCACGATCGACAGCAGGAGCAGGAACCAGATGATCAGGCTCCCGAGCACCTCCAGCTCCTTCTCGTCGGAGCCGGGGACGATCTTGCGCGACGAGAAGAACGCGTCGGCGAAGCTCCCTCCGCTCGGCCCCGGCGCGGCCGCGGCCGCCGCCACCGCATCGTCGGCGTCATCGCCACCATCCGCCGCCCCCTGGGCGAGGACGAGCCCCGCGAGCAGCAACACGCCGAGCAGGGCGGGAAGATAGGTTCGCAGGCGGACCGATCGGAGCATGGGCTTCTCCCGTTCTGTGGTCAGCGACCGAGCGTGGCCAGCAGCGCGTTCGCCTCTTTCTCCACGGCGTTGCGCATCGTATCGGGCGCCACGCGCATCGCCCGTTCGGCGAGCCGGCGCGCGGTGTCGTCGTTTCGGTAGAAATCACGGTAGATCTTCGCCGTCTCCAGGAGGCTCGGGGCGGCCGCCACCGAGGATTCGTGGAGGATGGCGCAACGCATGAACATGATCGCCGCGTCGCGCGGACGCCCGACCCCGAGCAGGGCGCGGCCGTGCTGGTGCAGGAACAGCCCGAGCGCGCGGTCACCCGGCCCCTTGGCAACACGCTCGCAACGATCCATCGCTTCGGCGAACCGCTCCTCGCGTAGCAGCGCCTCGATCGCGGCCGGCGCGTCCATCGCGGCGTACTTCCCGCTCGCCCCGCGCGGGGCGTCGAAGCCCCACGCACCCTCGTCGGCCGGCGCGGGCTCGTCGGGTCGGGATCCGGCGCGGGCGCCTCGGGTCGGCGCGCCGGCGCCGGCGAGCGGAAACGGCGGCTCGTCGAAGCTGCCGGCGCGGATCCGATCCAGCGGCCAGCCGCTTCGGGTTCCGTTCGGGGGGATCTTCGGCCCCCGCCAGGCCGCGCGTCGTCGGGCGTGGATCGGCTCGACGGTCGCGCTGAGACGCTCCACGACCGGCCGCAGCGAGCGGAGCCGGACGCGCTGCCGCGCCTCGGCGAGCAGTTCCCACGCCTCGCGCGTGGCCGGGTAGCCGGGGTCATTCGGACGCGACATCGGTTCCAGCGACGCCCAGTGCGATTCCTCACGAAGCAGGAGGACGGCGGCGGCGTGGCCGGCGGCCTGCACGTACTCGCCACGCTCGTCGTGAACGCGAGCGAGCCGCGCGCGCACCCAGAGCCGCTCGACCTCGCGATCGGCGCGGAGCAGCGCCTGGAGCAACGCGTGCACGGCGCCCTCGGTGTCGCCGGCGTGGTACCGGATCTCCGCCTCGTCCAGCTCCGGCAGGTCGTCGAACGACAGGAGCGTCACGTCATCGAGCTCGCGCATGAGGCGCCGTCCACCGGCGTTCCGGAAGTGCACGCGACCGGACCGGATGTCGAGCACGCCGCAGCCGCGGATCGGAATCGTCGTGCCGCGGAGCGTGACGGCGTCGGCCGAGGCGCGGGATCCGGGCACCCCCGCCGCGAGCAGGCAGGCCACCAGCAACGCGCCGATGTGTCGCGCTCGGCTCATGGCGCCCTCAGCCCCAGCTCCTCACGATCGAGGAACTTGTATCCGTCCTCACCCCCGTGCTCGATCGCGATGCGACGCAAGGTGTCGAGGGGATCGGGATCGAGGAACTGCACGCAGTTGATCCGCGTGGCCCGGCGCCCGTGCCGGGGATCGGCGGGGTTGAGGCGATCGATCAGCGAAAGCAGCGTGGCCTGGTCGATCTCGAACTCGCCGGAGCCGGTGATGTTCTCGCTGAGCATGAAGATGACGTCGGGCTCGTGGCGGAGCGCGGCGCGGATCGCCTCGACGGGATTGGAGCGCCCCGCCGGGATCACGTTCTCGCGGATCCACGTCAGCACGCGGCGCTTCTCCGCCGTCGTGCCCGGGATCAGACGGTTCGCGGGCGGCACGACGATCGCCTGGTTGCGCGAGAAGAAGATGACCGAGAACTCCTGCTCGGCGACGAGCCCGTCGAGGGAGCGCTTCAGCTCCTCCAGCACGATGGGCAAGGCCCTGATCATCGAACCGGACGCGTCGATCACGAAGACGATCCGCCGCGCGTTGGTCGTGGACAGCCCGACGAAGGTCACCGTGGGGCGGGCGGTCGTCTCGGCGTGCGGCGCCGCCGCGGCCGGCTGCTCGGCTCCCGCGAACAGCTCCGCCGGCTCGACCTCGATCTCGACGGGCTCCTCGAGGCGATCCGCCGGCGTCTCGATGACGGCCCGGTCCTGCACGAGTTGCTCGGCGACGGGGACCTCCAGCCGGGTCATCTTCGAGAGCGGCTCGTACATGAGGTCGCTGAGGTCGGCGATGATCAGGGTCGGTTCCTCGTCGCGCTGCGACATGACGACCGTCCACGTCACGATGAAGCCCAGCAGGATCATGGCGACGTGCGCCGCGACGGAGACCATCCAGGGCACGATGCGGCGGACCGAGCGGTCGGTCTCCGTCTGGGCGCCGAGGGCGTGGAGGTCGACGAGATCGCTTCCGACCGGCGTTCCCCCGGGCGGGATCGGCCCCTCGTCGAACGCCGCGGCGAGATTCGACAACGGGTCGTCACCCGCGCCGGCGTCCGGACCCGTATCCGACGTCGCCACGCGGCGGGCGGCCGCAACGAGACCGGCGACGGCGGGATCGGGGAGTTTCCGGCCTGGCCCAGACACCAACGCAGTGTACGCGGCGCGACGCGGACCCGCCCGCAGCACGCGGTTCCGCGTCACGCCGTCGGCGTCGTCGGACGTGTGCCGCGTGGAGTGCTGAATGCGGCCTGCTAGATGGGACGGCCGCCGGATGACGGTCGGTCGTCTTCCTCTTCTTCGTACTCGTCGGCCTCGGCCTCCGGCTCCGGTTCCGGCTCGGGTCGGTAGACCCGCGCGCTCGGTCGCGGACGCGGCGCCGGCTCGATCTCCAGCTCGTCGGCGTCATCGCCGCCGCGGCGCCTGAAGAGGATGCGGTCGAGGCAGAGCGGTCCCGGGCCGGTCAACATCACGCCAAGCGCGAGGACGAAGAGCCCGAGTTGACCGACGAGGCGGTTGTACATGGCCATGGGATCGCCGGGCCCCTCGATCCCGGCGGCCATCGAGAACAGCCCCGGGTCGCCGAGGCCCTTCATGGACGTGAGGTAGAAGGCGAAGCCCATCGCCGTCGCCAGGCCAAGGCCCCACATGCGGCTGAAGAACCCGATCAGCAACAGCACGCCGCCGACGAGCTCGGTGAGCCCGGCGAGCCACGCCATCCAGTGCGGCTTCCACTCGACCGGCCAGCCCCCCAGCACGAGCAACGCCGTCACGCCGTGCACGGACCGTGCCCGCACGGGAACGACCGGCGCGTCGACGTCCGGGGCCGTGCCCGCGTCCGCGTCCGTGTCCGCGTCCGTGTCCGCGTCCGCGTCCGTGTCCGCGTCCGTATCCGTGTCCGGGCTCGCGTCCGCGTCCTGAAACGACGCCAACACGACCCCCGCCCCCCCCGCTGACGCCACCGCGGGCTCCCCGATCCCCAGCTCGGTGAGCACACGCGCCATCTCTCCGTGGAAGACCGTGTGATCCTTGATCTTGTGCAAGCCAACGGGGATGAACGCCGCCGCCAGCACGATGCGGGCGATCACGGGGATGATCGATACTCCGGCAAACCGACTGAATCTCATCTGACTGCTCCGGCGGCCCGTGTAATAAGACGCGCCTCTTGCCCGCGCGCGGCCAGCCCTCGATAATCGTACTCGATATCGGTTCGTTCGCGGGCGTGGCGGAACTGGCAGACGCGCTGGATTTAGGTTCCAGTGGGGTAACACCCGTGGAGGTTCGAATCCTCTCGCCCGCATTGATTCCGACAAGTGCCACGGGGATTTCGACGATTCCCCTGTGGACGACGTAGCCCCCCCGATGCCCGACTGGTCACCCACATCCTGGAAGAGCAGGCCGGCCCTCCAGCAGCCGACCTATCCCGAAGCCGCGGCGCTCGACGACACCATCGCCGCGCTTTCGCAGCTCCCGCCGCTCGTCACGTCGTGGGAGATCGAATCCCTCCGCGGCCAGCTCGCCGACGCGGCGGCCGGCCGGCGCTTCCTGCTCCAGGGCGGCGACTGCGCCGAGCGGTTCGACGAGTGCGAGCCGTCCACGATCGCCAGCAAGCTGAAGATCCTGCTCCAGATGTCTCTCGTCCTCGTCCACGGCACGGGCAAGCGCGTGATCCGTGTCGGGCGCTTCGCCGGACAGTACGCGAAGCCTCGCTCCGCGGACACCGAGACACGCGATGGCGTGACGCTCCCCTCCTACCGCGGCGACGTCGTGAACCGGATCGAGTTCACGCCCGAGGCGCGCACCCCCGATCCGGTGCAGCTCCTCCGGGGATACGAGCGGGCGGCCCTCACGCTCAACTTCATTCGCTCGCTCATCGACGGCGGCTTCGCTGACCTCCATCACCCCGAGTACTGGGATCTCGATTTCGTTGAGCACTCTCCGCACGCCGACGAGTTCCGGCGCATCGCGGACATGCTCGGTGACTCCGTCCGGTTCATGGAGACGATCTCGGGCGCCCCGATGGGCCAGACCAACCGCGTGGACTTCTTCACCAGCCACGAGGCGCTGCTGCTGCCGTACGAGCAGGCCCAGACCCGCCAGGTGCCGCGCCGAACCGGCTGGTACAACCTCGCCACGCACCTCCCGTGGATCGGCATGCGCACCGCCGACGTGGACGGCGCGCACGTCGAGATGTTCCGCGGCATCGTGAACCCGGTCGGCGTGAAGATCGGACCCGGCATGACGCCGGATTGGCTGACCCGGCTCATGGACGTGCTCGATCCCGACAACGAGCCCGGCCGGCTCACGCTCATCCACCGCTTCGGCGCCCACGGCATCGCTGAAGCGCTCCCGCCGCTCGTCGAGACGGTGCAGAAGCAGCAGCGCACGGTTCTCTGGTGCTGCGACCCGATGCACGGCAACACCGAGCAGACCGCCCAGGGCATCAAGACACGCAAGTTCGAGCACATCCTCGCCGAGCTGGAGCAGGCGTTCGAACTGCACGAGCGTCTCGGATCGATTCTCGGCGGCGTGCACTTCGAGCTGACCGGCGAGAACGTCACCGAGTGCACCGGCGGCGCGCGCGGTCTGAGCGACGAGGATCTCAAGCGCGCGTACCGCTCGCAGGTCGATCCGCGTCTGAATTACGAGCAGGCGCTGGAGATGGCGATGCGCGTCGCGCGCCGCGTCTCGAAACCAGGCTGACTCAATCGGCCGCCGCCGTACCCGGCCCCACGAACCCGGCGTCGGCGCCGGTGATCTCGGCCCACAGCGCCCCGAACCACCCCGCTCGCGCCGCCCGGAACCCGGCCATGCTCACCGGATCGGCCGCGTCGGCCTCGATCCGCAGGCCCCAGATCGCCTCGAAGCCGTTCGTCTCCATCGAGTACCGCATGTCGCCGAGCGTCATCATGCCCGGACCGTCGCGCGACAGCGGCGCCATGAAGCCGGTGGCGAAGGCGTCGAAGCCGACGAACACGCGTTGGACACGCTCCGGATCGGTGCCGCCCGGCGGCAGCTCGTCGAGCGTGAAGCGAGGGACGGAGCGCCCGGCCTTGACCGTCGCCGGTCCCCACGGCGAGAGCCGCACGGCGTCGGCGTACAGCCGCCCGTCGTGCTCGTAGATCGATCGCCAGAGCACGATGTTCGCGAGCGTCGGCATCACGCGCCCGCCGCGGGGCTCGTGACCACGCTCGTGTGCGAGCTGCTCCTGCACCGCCATGCCGCGCTCGTGCTGCACGAATCCGCCGGCGATGTAGAGCAGCGCGAGCGCGAACCCGATCCACGCCGGCTTCGGACGCCGCAGAGCCAGCGCCACGAGCACCGACACGAGCAGCACGCCCGTGAAGATCGGGTCGATGATGCTCATGCAGTCGAAGGCGGTGCGCTCGGCGACGAACGGCCACAGCAGGTGCGTCCCGTAGCTCGTGCAGTTGTCGAGCAGCCCGTGCGTGGCGTAGCCGAGCGTCGCCGCCGCGTACGTGAGCCACGCCTGCCGGCGGAAGGTCTTGAACAGGTAGAACGGGGCCGCCGCGAGGAGCCCCCCGATCGGGATGAAGATCAGCGAATGCGTGAAGTGCCGGTGCCACTGGAACGGCAGGGCCGGGTCGGCGAGGCCGCCAAGCACCACGTCGATGTCCGCCAGCTCCCCGCCCACGGCGCCGAGCAGGACCGCGACGCGGCCAAGCCGCCCCGTGAACACGGCCTGGGCGGCGACACCGCCGAGGAGTGACTGGGTGAGGGGGTCCATGGGTGCGGGATGGTAGGGGGCGGACGAACAAGGACGCTCGCCCATCGCAGCCGGGACTACACTACCGGCCATGCGACGCGACGTCGTCATCACCGGCATCGGTCCCATCACCGCGTTCGGGGTCGGGATCGACCCGCTCTGGAGCGCGCTGCTGGAAGGGCGCTCGGCGGTAACGCGCGTCGATCGCTTCAGCGCTCCGGGGTTCACGTGCCGCGCGGCCGCCGAGATGCCGCCGGACGCGTTCAACATCCGCAAGGCCGTCCCGAAGAGCTACCGCAAGAACGTCAAGGTGATGTGCCGCGACGTCGAGCTGGCGGTCGGGGCCGCCGCGGCAGCCGTCACCGACGCCGGTCTCGTGACCAAGGGCGTGGACGCGGACAGCGAGCCGACGATTCCACCGGAGCGGTTCGGCTGCCACATCGGCGCGGGCCTGATCTCCGCGGACGTCGACGAACTCAGCGGCGCGCTGATCACGAGCACCGGCGGCAACGGTCACTTCGACCTCGGGGCCTGGGGCGCCGGGGCGATGGAGAACCTCACGCCGCTGTGGCTCCTGAAGTACCTGCCCAACATGCTCGCCTGCCACGTGACGATCGTGCACGACTGCCAGGGACCGAGCAACACGATCACGTGCTGCGAGGCGTCGAGCGCCTTGTCGCTGGGCGAGTCGCTGCGGGTGATCGACCGGGACGCCGCCGACGCATGCCTGACCGGCGGCGCCGAGGGCAAGCTCAACCTGATGGCGTTCATGCGACAGCAGTTCACGGGACGGCTCGCGCCCGTCGCCGACGACGATGATCCGGCGGGGGTCGTCCGGCCGTTCGCGCCGGACGCGAAGGGCACCGTGCTCGGCGAGGGCGGCGGCCTCCTCGTCGTCGAAGCCGCCGAGACCGCGGCCGCCCGCGGCGCAACACCCTACGCCCGCGTCACCGGGTTCGCGACCACGCAGTCGTTCTGCCCCGACACGGTCGGCCTGGAGATTCCGCCGGAGGACGAAGCCCTCGCCGACGCGGCGCGTCTCGCCCTCGACCAGGCGGGAACCGGGCCCGACGACATCGACGCCGTCGTTCCCTTCGGTTCCGGGATTCCCATCGTCGACGCCGCCGAGGCGACGGCGATCCGCGCCGTGCTCGGCGATCGCGCGGCGTCCGTCCCGATCGTCACGACCGTCCCCGCCGTGGGCAACTGCGCCGCCGGCAACGGCGCGATCGGGCTCTGCGTCGCCGCCCGCTGCCTGCGGGATCAGAAGCTTCCGGCACGGATCAACACGCACGGCGCCGACGGGCTCGACGCCGACGTCGTCGCCGCCCGCGACGCCGACCTTCGCCGCGTGCTCGTCATCACGTCGAGCCAGGGTGGACAGAACACCGCGGTCGTGCTGGAGCGCGCCGCCGAGCGGGGACACGGATGAGCCGACCGCGCATCGTCATCACGGGAACGGGTTGGATCACGCCGTTGGGCCATGACCTGGACACGGTGTGGTCGCGGCTGGTGCGAGGCGAGTCGGGTGTGAGCCCGATCGCGCGCTTCAACGCCTCCACGTTCCCCACGACGTTCGCCGCGCAGGTCCGCGACTACGACTACCGGCAGTACGTCAACGACCCTGAGCTGCACGCCCACGCCGCCAAGAACAGCCAGTTCGCGCTCGGCGCCGCCCGGCAGGCGTGGACGCAATCCAGGCTCGACGATGCCCCGAACCTCGACCGGCGACGCATCGGCATCTACCTCGGGGCCGGCGAGGGCGTTCTCGACTTCGACAACTACGCGCGGACGGACCTCGCCAGTTGGGACAAAGCCGCCGGCGCCGTCGATCCGGCCCGCTGGTCCCAGGCGGCGCTGGAGCACCTCGACCCGCGGGGCGAGATCGAGCAGGAGCCGAACATGCCCGCGAGCCACCTCGCGCGGGAGTACGGCATTCGCGGGCCCGTCTACAACTGCCTGACCGCGTGCGCCGCGTCCACCCAGGCGGTCGGCGAGGCGTGCGACATCCTCCGGCGCGGCGACGCGGACGTCATGGTCACCGGCGGCACGCACACGATGATCCACGTGCTCGGCGTCACCGGGTTCGTGCGCCTCACCGCCCTGTCCAACCGCAACGATGATATCCAGGGCGCGTCGCGCCCCTTCAGCCGGAGTCGCGATGGGTTCGTCATGGGCGAAGGCGCGGGCATCCTGATCATGGAGACGCTCGACCACGCGCTCGCCCGCGGGGCGACGCCGCTCGCGGAGATTCTCGGATACGGATCGAGCGCCGACGCGTTCCGGATCACCGACATGCACCCGCAGGGCCGCGGCCCCGCCGAGGCGATCCGCCAGGCCCTCGACGACGCCGGCATCGCCGCCGACGCCACCGACGACGCCGGCCGCCCGCGGATCCACTACATCTCCGCTCACGGCACCGGCACGCAGGAGAACGACTCGATCGAGACGCTCGCGGTCAAGAAGATCTTCGGCGCCCGCGCCGGCGACATCCCCATCAGCTCGATCAAGTCGATGATGGGCCACCTCATCGCGGCGGCGGGATCGGTGGAGTTGATCGCCTGCATCCTCGCCATGAAGCACGGCGTGCTCCCGCCCACCATCAACCTGAACGATCGCGACCCCGATCTCGACCTCGACTACGTGCCGAACGCGGCGCGCGAGGCGGTGGTCGAAACGTGCCTGAGCAACTCGTTCGGGTTCGGCGGGCAGAACGACACGGTGATCGTGGAGA
>JAAELP010000401.1 GCA_024226535.1 Planctomycetota bacterium
CATGGCATCGACTCCATGCCGGCGGCGATTCTGCCTCGGGCGGCGGCGAGCCATCGACGTGCATTGTCGGCGTCGACGAGTTCCGGACGGTGATCGTCGGGTGCGAGGGCCCCCAGCATCGCCGTGGTTCGAGATTCATCTCCGTCCTGCGACCACCACAGCACGGCGGCGGCGGCGGCGGCGAGGACCGCGGTCCCGAGGTCCGCTTCGTTCGAAGCATCCGTGGTGTTCGATGGGTCGGCGGCCGCCTGGCCGCGACGGGCGAGCGAGACGAGCCCGGCGATGCCGGCCCCGGTTCCCGCCCACGCGGGCATGGCGAGGAGCGCCGCCGGCGCGACCACTGCCGCCGCCGCACACGCCGCGACGCCGAGCAGGCCGCCGGTCCCGAGCCAGATCGCCTTCGATCGCAGGCCCGCGGGAAGCTGTCCGAGCCCGACCGCCCGAAGCGCCTCGAGGCGTTCCGGAACGGAAGCCGCGTCGAGATCGGCGAGACCGGCGAGTCGGGTTCGCCAACGATCGCCGTCGTCAACGCGACGTCCGACTTCGTCGGCGAGTTCGGTCATGCACCGGGCCGTCGCCGCGTCGGCGGGGAGCGGGGCCTCGCCCTCGAGATGACGCCCGATGATCGCAAAGGCACCGTCGAGCGCCGCGAGCCGGAGTTCCGTGGCGTACGTCTCCTCGGGGTCGGAGGTCACCGGTGCGCCGGTGATCGTCTTCTTCAGGATCACACCGCTTCGCGTGGTGAGTTCCTCGAGATCGCATTCGAGGAGATCGACCTCGAGTTCTTCGGCGAGGCGTCGCCAGTCCTCGAGTCGGATGGCGACCGAGGCCGGCGATTCGGCGCGGCGAAGTCGGTTGCCGCCGTCGAGGATCAGCAGCGGTGGCTTCAAGGACATCTCCACGAGTCGCGAGAGTCGTCGACGAACGCCCCGGTCGGGGGTCGCGGGCGCCCAGGCCACGACGGCGAGCCGGCCTGGTGCGTCTTCGACGCCGGTTCCGGCGTCACGTTCATCGTCGTCGCCGAGATCCTCGAGGTCGACGAGTACATCGGGAAGTGGTGCCGCGTCGGCCGGGCGTTCCACGCGGATCAGGTGGGTGCATCCGGTCCCTTCGGCGTTCGTCGAGTCGGTGTTGGCTGCCGGCGTCGGCGTGATCGGCATTCGCCTGATCGTCGTCGCGGTGACCTTCGGTGGACGCCATCGATCCGCGCGGCGGTGACCGATCGCCGCGTTGAGGACGGTCCAGCCGAGCATCGGGATCAGCAGATAGGTCGCGATTCCGATGGAGAGGAACTTGATCCAGGTCCGGCGGGTCTGCAACGCCGCAGGATCGTCGGCGGGCGTCATCGGTGGGGCGGTGACCGGTTCGAGATCGGACAGGTCGACGATCAGTTCGATGGGTGCCGCGGCGATCTCGACCACCGCTTCTCCGACCTCGGGGGGAAGCCAGGAGCTCTCCCAGCCGAAACCGAAGGCGACCCGCGCGGTCGCGAACCAGATCGCGAGGATCGCGGCGAGTGCGTAGGCGGTCCAGAAGGTGCCGGTTCCGGCGGTCGCGAGTGGGCGTCCGGCGCCATGAGCGAGCATCTCGCCGATCCGACGGGCGACGGCGCGGGCGATCGTCTCGTCGCCACCGCCCACGAAACGAATCAGTCCGGCGGGGACGAGTCGGCCGAGCCAGGGCGTCACGCGGCGGCGAAAGGCCAGCAGGATCAGCGCCCGTGCGAGAAAGAGACACCAGGGGACGCCCACGATGATGGCGAGCATCGCGGGGGCGTGGACACGTGATTCCGCGGGATCGAGAAGCCCGCCGGCGGCGGTCCATCCCGCGATCACGCCCGCGAGTCCGAGGGCCGAGAAGGCGAGGCTCGCGCCGAGCACGCCGCGATCGACCAGTCGACGAGCGTCCGCCACCGCTTCGGCATCCTCCGCGCGTCCGACGTCACCGGCGGCGACCGCCGCGACATGGCTTCGCCAGTTCCGCGAGTCGGCTGGAATGATGGGCGTGGTGGATCGGCTCACGTGGTGCTTCCGGATCTCGAAGGGGGCGGGATCGGGGGCGTGTGGTCGACGGGTGGTGCACTGGGGGAACGAAGACGCCGCCGCGAGGTGTCGCGACGGCGTGGTCCGGTTCGGCGATCCGCTCGGATCGACGTCTCGATGACGGCGTCAGTCGGACTTCTCGCCGGTCGATGATTCGGTCTGGTAGGGGCTCTTCTCGCCACCGGTCTTGGGATCGTGGTGCCCCGAGTAGTTGTTGGACTGGTCGAGCTGGGCGGGTGAGGAGCCACCGCGTTCGGACTCCGATTCGATCTCGTCGCCGATTCCCTTGATGCCTCGCTTGAACTCCACGATGCTCGAGCCGAGCGAGCGCCCGATTTCGGGAAGTCGTCGACCGAAGACCAGCAGGCCGATCACGAGAACGACGGCCATTTCCCAGCCGCCGGGCATGCCGAACAGACCGAGGACGAGATGGGATGGGCTCGAGGCTGACATGGGTGACTCCGGCACGGGGACGGTGAGAACTCGACCGACGCGTGATTGTACCCCAGTGAAGGTGGTCGACGCACGGGGTGTTTCCTCGAAGATCGCCGATGCATCCCGCAGATCGGGACGCGGGCCGCCACGAATCATCGATATTCGGACGCTCCTCGCGACGCGGAGCCCCGCGGATCAGGAGAGTTCGGGGTGTCGGGGACGTGGTATCCCGTCGGGCGGACCGCCACGACCGATGCGGGTGAGGCGGTTCCACGGGTTCGCCGCGCGGATCAGGGCGTCGACGATCGCGGTGGTGGTCGACGACGCGACGA
>JAAELP010000402.1 GCA_024226535.1 Planctomycetota bacterium
CGCGTCGTGGGTGTAGGTGACGTCCACCGTCGACGAGCCCATCAGCGATGACTGCTGCCGCACACGCATGTTGCCGGCGTGGTCGAAGGTGTGCTCGAGATCGTCCTGGCCGAGCAGCTCGTTCACGCCGTTGTGGGAGCGCGTCTCCGTCGCGTCGGGCACGCCGCTGACCGGGCCGTTGCCGTCGGTGTCCGTCACCAGCTCGTCCCAGTTGCCCAGGACGTCCAGCCCGAACGCCTGGCTCGCGGTGTAGGCGTTTGTCGACGGCACGTGGTGGAAGGAGCCGACGCCGTCCTCGTAGCCGCGCTCGGCGGTGACCAGGCGATCCAGGCCGTCGTAGCCGTAGCGGAAGTCGCGGTTCACGCGCCGGGCGCCCGGGCGACCGTCGTCGGCGCTCGTGCGGTTGGACGATGCGTCGTAGGAGTACGTCAGCTCCACCGCGGGAGGGATGTTCGGGACGTTCGGGTGCGGCGGATCGTGCTCGTCGAAGTCCTCGTCCACCCACATCTGCCGCACCACGCGCCCGAACCGGTCGAGGCCCGGGTAGACGCCGGGGGTGCGGGCGCCGTTGTGGGCGGCGTGGCGCGTGAGGGTCATCACGCTCTGCCCGGGATCGTCGTCGTACTCGACCGTGGCGAACATGCCCATTCCGATGTGATCATAGAGCGCTTTCCGGGCGCCGAGGTCGAACGAGAGGCTGTCCGGGCGGCTGATGCGGTCGTTGGTCGCCGGAGCCCCGTAGCCGTAGGCCACCTCGCTGTGGCCGCCGACGTCGTCGGGGTAGGTCAGGCTGGTGAGACGGCTGTGGTTGCCGCCCGGGAAGGCGTCCTGGGCATAGGCGTACGCCACCCGCTGGGTGTCGCCGGCGGGGTCGAGCTCCCACTGACCGGTCTGCAGGTTCTCGACGACTTCGGGGGCACCGTTGACGTCCTGGTCCACGGAGATGATCTGCCAGAGGCCGTTGTAGTCGAAGTGCACGCCGTTGGCGGGCTGCCCCTGGCCCCTGGACGTGACCGCCCGGACGCGACCTAGCGCGTCGTAGGTCGTGGCGATCTCGTCGATCGCCTGGTCGATGTCGGCGCCCCAGGCGGCCACGTGGTCGGTCTCCACGCGTCCGAGTACGTCGCGCGCGTAATCGTGGCGCGTGCCGCTCTGATCCCGCATGGCGATCAGCTCGCCCTGGCGGTTGTAGGCGTAGTAGACGGTGCGCTCGTCCTCGGTGGCACCGCCGGTGACGCCCTCGTCCGGATAGACGACCGCCCCCAGCAGACCGTGTGAAGACAGCTCCGAGACGAGCGGGTTGTCGATGGCGTCCTGATCCACCCGGTAGCGGTACTCGGTGACCTGGACGTCCTCGCCGCCCCCCCCGCCCCCGTCGCCGGGCAAATGGGCGACCTGCTTGACGATGTTGCTGTTCCCGTCGTAGACGAAGCTCGTGACCCGGTTGGCGTCGTCGGAGAGCACGGTGCCGGGATCGGCGACCCCCCAGCGATCAGCGGGTGCGCCGAGCCAGACGAGTTCGACGGGATGGCCCGTGTCGTGATTCTCGACGACGGCGATCCGGCGGTTCAGGTCGTCGTAGACGTATTTAGTTCGATTCTTCCGCCGCCTGGAAGTCGCCTGCAAGTTCGCGATCGGATCCTGCAATAGCATTCCGCATCCTCGGGATGCTCGGCAGACGCGCTGTCGTGCCGCGGGAGCGCGACCGGGAGGGCAAATGGCCG
>JAAELP010000403.1 GCA_024226535.1 Planctomycetota bacterium
CGGTTCGCCAGCGAGCACGGCGAGACGCGTTCGGCGCTGCTGACACGTTCGGCGCTGGAGTACATCGGCCGGGGGAGCGACGCGGCGATGCCGAGGGCGCGCCGGGGGCGTCCGGCGGGCAAGGACGCCCGGCGTTCGGGGTGACCCGGAGGCTGATTTGGGGAGTGGGGATTCAGGAGCGGGGAGTTCGGACTTCGGATTGCGGACTTCGGATTGCGGAGTGAGATGACCCGGAATGCGGGCATCGGGGGCCGCCCCTACCGCACCAGGATCGGCATCACCACCGCGTAGGCCAGGATCGTGACCAGGACGATCCCGATGACGTTCAGCAGGATCCCCGCCCGGCACATCTGGGGGATCGTCAGGCGGCCGGAGCCGAACACGATGGCGTTGGGGGGGGTCGCCACCGGCATCATGAAGGCGCAGCTCGCGGCGATCACGGCCGACACGAGCAGGAGCATGGGCTCGATGCCGAGAGCGGGGGCCACCGATGCCAGCAGCGGCAGGAGCGTCGCGGTGGTCGCGGTGTTCGACGTCAGCTCGGTGAGGAAGATCACGCCCGTGGTGACGAGCACGATGACGAGCACCGTCGGCACGCCTTCGAGCGCCTGCGCCTGGTACCCGATGAAGTCCGCGACACCGTGACGCTTGACGGCCGCGGCGAGGCTCAACCCGCCGCCGAACAGGATGAGGATGCCCCACGGCAGGCGGCGCGCCGTGTCCCAGTTCATGACGAACGCGCCGCGTCCCGCCGGGATCACGAACAGCGAGAGCGCGGCGATCATCGCGATCCCCGGATCGGTCAGCGCCGACAACGGCTTCGTCCCGGCGATCTCGAGATCCACGAGCAGCGGGCGACTGATCCACGCGGCGGCGGTGAGGACGAACACGATCATCGTCGACCATTCCGCGCGCTTCATCGGTCCGAGCGAGTCCAGCTCCTGGCGGATGAGCGCGCGTCCACCCTCGATCGGCGTCGGGTCGACGCGGTAGACGAAGCGCGTCAGCACGAACCAGATGATCGGCACGAACACCACGACCAACGGAAGGCCGACCGCGAGCCAGCGCACGAAGCTCAGCTCGATCCCGTACGTGCGCTCGAGGAACCCGGCGAGCAGCAGGTTGGGTGGTGTGCCGATGAGCGTCCCGATGCCGCCGACCGACGCGGCGTACGCGATGCCGAGCAGCAGGCACAGCGCGAAGTGCACGCGGCGCTCGGCGACGAGCCCGAGCACGCTGAGCGCGATCGGGAGCATCATCACCGTCGTGGCGGTGTTCGACACCCACATGCTCAGGATCGCGGTGATCGCCATGAACCCGGCGATGATCCGCCGCGGGCTCGTACCGACGAGCCGGAGGGTGGTCAGGGCGATTCGACGGTGCAGGCCCCAGCGCTCCATCGCCAGCGCGATCATGAACCCGCCGAGGAACAACGCGATGGATGGATGCGCATACGGCGCCGCCGCCGCCGCCATCGTGTCACCGGCGCTGTCGAACGCGGTCCGCGTGCCCAGGGGAAGCAGGGCGACGGGCAGCAGGGCGGTGGCGGCGACGTCGATCGCCTCCGTGAGCCACCAGATGGCCATCCACGCCATCAGCCCGAGCACGGCGCGCCCCTCCGCGCCGAAGACGATGGTCGAGTTCTCCTCGGTGGCGGGGATCTCCGCATCGGGCAGCGCGACGACGAGGACGAGCGCCGCGACGGGTCCGCCTATCAGCCCGAGGTAACGGAGTTTGCGTCGTGCGAGGGTGTCGGCCGGTGTCATGTTGGGTTGCACACGGCGTGGCGCGGCCACGTTGCCCAGTTTACCTAATCCATCCATGTTCAGGATCGAACCGCGCACGGTCTGCGCTTCGTCAAATCCACACAAAGACGCCGCGCACACGCGTTCCCGAGGGCGGAAACGCGGGCGCGCACGCCTAACCCGCGATCCGGGTTGGGCTTGTGAAAAGCAGGGCAAGAACGCGCTGATGGAGTGCGGCTTGGGCGGATCAAATCCCGTGGATTTCAGCACCTCAGGGCGTTGCGGCCGGCGAGATTATCGGTAGCTTGGAGGCGGCGAGATGGTTCTCGGACGTTGGGGGACCATCGCGCACTATCGGAGGTACACCGGAGGGGTGACCCGATCAGAACGGACACGGGCGGGGAGGCCGCTGAACGGAAGCGCGTTCTTTCCTGGACAAGCGCTCCGCCCGCGAGAAACGAATATGGTCCCAACCCAATCAAAAGGAGGGCACGCGATGGGACAGAGAATCGTTGGAACACTTCTTTGTGGCGCTGCTGCCACGTGCTTGTTGACGGCGCCCGCGGCCGCCCAGCAGGATCGCGTGAGCGCCACCGAGAAAGGCAGCATCTGCTTCTTCTCGAAGATCGAGATTCGCTGGGATTCGACGGGTGGCCTGCTTCAGGACACCTTCATCTCCCTGACGAACGACTACCCCGGCGATGTTCGGGTGCAGATGTACTACATCAATGGCGATCCGCCGGTGGATGAGCCGGGCGTCCGCTTCCACGAAGGCTGGAACTACGTGGACAACGGGTTCACGCTGACCGGCGATCAGCCCACCTACTGGTCGGCCCTCTCGGGTCAGCCGGCGGTCGGCGGCGTTGCGCCGTTCACCAGCCTCGACCCGGGCTTCCCGCCGGGCCGTCCCGATCCCGAGAGCCTGACCGGTGAGCGCTACCTGCGCGGTTACCTGATCGTCTGGGCGGTCGACGCCACGAACTGCCAGATCCGCTGGAACCACCTCAAGGGTGAGGGCACCATCGTCGACTACGCCAACGGTCGCGCCTGGGAGTACAACTCCTGGAACCACGCGACGGTTGCCACGGTCTTGCAGGGCGATCTCGTTGGCACCTGTGGCACGATCAACCTCGACGACGCGGACTACTCGCAGTCGTTCGATCAGCTGCTCATGAACTTCCAGGCGGTCGGCTCGAACGCGTTCTCCGGCCCGCGCCAGGTCATCTCCGACACGGACCTCACGCTGCACCCGTGCGGCGCCGACCTCACGCAGGAAGGCTGCGGTCCGATCACGACGAAGGCCGACTTCGACGTGTGGAACATGAACGAGGTGAAGTTCTCCGAGACGGAGCGCTGCATCACGTGCTGGGACCAGACGCTGCTCAGCAACTATGACACGCCGAACAACTTCTTGCTGCTGCACCTCCAGACGGCGCACGGCAAGGCCCGTATCGACGGCAAGGCGAGTCAGCGTTGCGACTACGACGCGGACTTCGACGACGGCACCTTCCCGCCGGCGGATCCGTGCGACCCGGACCAGGCGACCGAGTCGAGCCACCCGGACGACATCGTCAGCCAGGCTTCGGCGCTCCTCGGCGTCGTGGCCCGCATGCTGACGTTCGACGGCGGTGCCGATTACGCGGCCGCCGGTACGAACCTCGTGGGCATGGGCACCGAGTCCTGTGCGGTCCTGTATGACCAGACCGGTCCGCCGCCGGAGCAGCAGGAAGAGGTCGAGGCCCTCGAGATCCTCAACGACGCTCTCAACGCGGCCAAGGTGAAGCGCCTCGGCGTGATCCGCAACCGCACCAGGTAATCGAACCACCCGGTTCGAGACACGATTCGACCATCGGCCCCCGGACTCGTCCGGGGGCCGATTTCGTTTCCTCCCCCGCCCCCGCAATGGCCGAAACGGCCCGACGTTCCTACCGTGGTCACTCCCTGGGCCTTTGTGTGGTCCCATAAGCCGGCACCGGGGTCCGATGGCGCGCCGCTCGCATGCCTGCGGACGTCGAGGTCCCCGGGATCGCTCAAGGAACCGAGCCGATAAACCGACCTTGAGATCGTGTCACCCGGCGCGTCCGCGTCCGGGCTCAGGAGCAGAAACGCTGCCATGAACAAGATGAGGTATCGAAGCATGCACCCCTTCCGGTGGCGATTGTGCGCCGGCGCGCTGGTCTCCGTCGTCGCCTTCGCCGGGCTCGTCTCATGCGGACAGGACGGCAAGGCCCAGGCCAACGGCGCGCAGGGGACCGCCCCGGTCGCCGACGAGCTGCCGGACGGCCTCACCGCCCGCGCTGAGCACTTCTGGCGGTCGACCGTGGAGGACGACTGGGAGACGCTCTACAAGTACCGCGATCCTCGCGATGCCGACAAGGCGACGCTCGAGCAGTTCCGCGCGTGGTCCACGAAGAACGAGCCGTTCCAGACGCAGGCGTTCGAGATCGGCGAGATCCTCACCGAGGGCGATACCGGTTGGGTGCACGTGGACCTCGAGACGTCGATGCGCAACTTCCCCGGCACGCCCCACCGCGAGGCGGAGCGCTGGCACGTCTGGCGCGTCGTGCAGGGCGCGTGGTACCCGGTGCCGCTGCTCGAGCAGGAGTCCTACGCGAAGTCGCCGGCGCTGCGCGACGCGGCGCAGGAGAAGCGACTGCGCGAGCGTTTCGAGAAGTCCTGGCAGCTTCGCCAGTCGGCCGACTGGCTGGCGCTGTACGAGCTGGGCGATCCCCGGGATCGGTCGCGGGTCCCCTTCGATCAGTTCTCGACGTCCTTCGCCAAGAGCAAGTACCTCGACGCTGAGGTGTTCTGGGTGGAGGTCATCGAATGGCGTGGCCGGGTGCGGTTGCGCTTCCAGCACAAGCTCACCGATCCGAGCCTGACCAAGCTTCCGCCGAAGACCGTCGTGAGCACCGAGGATTGGGTGCTCCACGAGGACGAGTGGTACCTGGACCTCATGCCTCCCGAGCAATAGGAAGAGAAACGTGAACCGAATCCTGATTCCCCTGAGTGCGCTCGCCCTGCTCGTCGGCTGCTCCGAGAGCGGTGGTGACGGAGGCCAGGCCGCGGCGCCGAAGCAGTCGAACCCGGCCGCGCCGGCTTCGACGACGACGAAGAGTCCCTCGACCACCGACGCGCAGCCGACGGACGTGGTGGCGGCGCCTGAGCTTACCAAGGAGCCGCCGACGATCACCTTCACGCTGGCGGCGAACGGGCTGCCGGAGAAGGGCATGTGGAAGTGCGACCCGGTCTTCGGGGACGTCAACGCCGACGGCAAGATGGACCTCGCCGCGATCCCGCGTCTCGGCGACGGCCCTCAGGTCTGGCTCGGCGACGGCAAGGGCAACTGGGTGGACTCGTCGCAGGGACTCAAGCGCGCGACCGAGTCGTGCGGTGGCGGCTTGTGCTTCGGTGATGCGAACAACGATGGTCACCAGGACCTGCTCGTCGCTGACCACTGCAGCGGCGTGTTCGTGTACCTCGGCGACGGCGCCGGCCACTGGGAGAAGGTCGTGCACGGCCTGTTCCCCGCCGACATCCCGCCCAACGACGGGCGCGGGCCGATGTTCCAGGGCGCCGAAGACATCACCGCCGGCGACGTCAACGGCGACGGCAACCTCGACCTCGTCGCCGGCGCGAGCGACGAAGGTGGCATCAACGCCTACTTCGGTGACGGCTCCGGCAAGCGCTGGGTCCGCACCGTCACCGGCCTGCCCGAGCACGGTTGGGCCACGCGGCTTCAACTGCACGACATGAACAAGGACGGCCACCTCGACCTCGTGGCAAGCTACGACGAGGGGCCGCGGGTCTGGATCAACAGCGGTGATGGCACCTTCGAGTGGGGCGCCACGGGTCTTCCGACGCCGAGCATTCGCGGTATCTACACCGGCCTCGGCGTCGGCGACTTCAACGAGGATGGCCGCCTCGACGTCGCCTGCGCGAACTGGATCGACGGGCCGGAGGTGTACCTCCAGGACGCCGATGGCTACTGGACCAAGACCGCCGACGTGTTCCCGGGACTGCTCGGTGGCGCGATCGGCCTGGCGGTGGGCGACATCGACCGTGATGGCCACGTGGATATGGTCGTCTCCGGCCGTCTGAAGCTCGAGGCCGGCGTCGTCCGCGGCGTGTTCGCCCTCAAGGGTGACGGAACCGGCGGCTGGAAGTACCAGAATGGCTCGGGGCTGCCCGACACCGGCCTGCTCGCAACCCCGGGCGTCACCATCGGCGACGTGGACGGCGATTCGATTCTCGACGTGGCCGCCTGCTCCGGCCTGCTCGTGGAGACCGGCCCCGGCATGGGCCAACCGGAGATCGGCCAGCGTGTCATCGTCTGGCTCACGACCGCCGTGAAGCCGCGAGCGGCGTCCTCGGCGGGCAACGAGAGCGACATCCGACGCTGAGCGAGCGTCGATCCAGGTACGAACCAAGCCCCTCTCCCTCGCCGGGAGGGGGGCTTGTCGTTTCAACGGGCGTCCTTGCGCGTCCGTCGCGCGGTCCTCCTGCGCGGCCAGCCGCGCCCCTGCGCACCTTTCCCCGGTTACCGGGCCCCCCGGCGCTATCGGGCCTGTATCTGGGCAAACTGGGTAGACCGGGACACCGCGTCCGACTGTAACTCCTTGTAAATCAACGGCTTATATCGGTTCTTCCGCTTGCATCCCCTCTCGGCGCGTGCCTAATACAGCATTCGCCTCACTAAGAGCGGAGAGAGGGTGCATGCGCCGTAGAACCGGCACATTCCTGGGGTGCGTGATCCTGTCGCTGGGATCATCAGCAAGCAACGCGGCAGACCTGAGCGTCAACCCGTCGCTCGACCTGCGCGCCCCCGGCCTGGATTTCGTTCTCGATGGCGTGGGTCTCGCCGACGGCGGGGGCCTGAGCGGACCGTCGATGGGCGGCAGCCACGCCGGCTCCATCACCGTCGACGTTCCCGGACCCGTGCAGCGAGCCATCCTCTATTGGGGAGGCGTCGATACCCACAGCGGAGTCCAGGGCAGCGGGGAGACCCCCGGCGCCGACCACCTGCTCGTGGACGGCGCGCTCGTCCCCGGCGTCTTCGCCGGCAGTGACGACACCCCGGCGGGCACCGCCTTCGCCTATCGCGCCGACGTGACATCGCTGCTCCAATCCACGATCACGCCGCCGGCTTCGCTCGTCATGCATGTCGCGGATCCTTCGCCCGAGACGCCCGAAGACGAAATCCTCGGCGCGTCGCTGCTCGTCGTCTATACGGACGCCGCTGACACCCGCGGTTATCGCCTGCTCGGCCTCGACGGCGCCGACCACGTCGGCGGCCCGACGGCCAGTGGCAACGGCGCCGCCGTCGCGCCGGCGTCGTTCCCGAACACGCCGACCGGCGCGCATCGGAACGCGCGTCTCGCGATCATCGCCGCGGGCGCCGCGCCGGGACGGCCCGGACATCTCCGGATCACCGAGAACGCAGATCTCGAGGACACGCTCAACGGCTCCGACGGTCCAGCGTGGGATTCCGACGTCCACGACGTCGTCGTTACCGCGAACCTCGCCGCGACCACGGTCGCTCCGGCGTCCGACGCCATCGACGCCGCTGACGAGTTTCACTGGATCCTCTCCGCGCTGCGGGTTCCGTGCGCGGGAGCACTGGGCGATCGCATCTGGCTCGACACGAACGGCGACGGGATCCAGGACGACGGCGAGCCCGGCCTCGCCGGCGTCACCCTGATCCTCCAGAGAGAGACCACCCCGGGCGTGTTCGCGTTGCTCGAGACCCGCGTGACCGACGCCGACGGCATGTACGTCTTCGACGGGCTCTGTGCCGGCACGTACCGGTTGGTCCTGGATGAGGACGGTCTTCCGGAGGGGTTCGTCGGCACCGTGCCCAACACCGGCGGCGACAGCGAGGACAGCGACTTCGTCGAGAGCACGTCGGACATCGTGCTGCTCGACGACGCGACCCAGGACCTGACCAACGACGGTGGATTCGTCATTCCGCCGGCGACCGGAGCGTGCTGTCTTCCCACCGGGGGCTGCATCGACGGTTCCCCGGAGGCGTGCTCGGCGCAGGGCGGTGACTTCCAGGGCAACTTCACGAGTTGTGCGACCGTGTTCTGCCCGATCCCGCCCGGCGCTTGCTGCATGCCGGACGGAACGTGCGTCGTGGTGCCGCCGAACCAGTGCGAATCGTCCGGCGGCACACCGCACGGCGGAAGCTGCGCCCAGGTCCAGTGCCCGCAGCCCGCAGGCGCCTGCTGCCTGGTCGACGGAGGCTGCGTCGAGGTGACGGCCGTCTCCTGCGCGGGGCTGGGCGGCGGCTACCAGGGCAACGGCAGCGCATGCGCCCTTGCCCAGTGCCCGCAGCCGAACGGTGCGTGCTGCCTCGCCGACGGCTCGTGCATCGACACCACCGCCGAGGGTTGCTTCGGCCAGGGCGGCACCTGGCAACCCGGCGGGTGCAGCGCCGCGGACTGCATCCAACCCACCGGCGCGTGCTGCCTTCTCGACGGCACGTGCATCGAGAACACCGAGATCGAGTGCGATGGACAGGGCGGCGACTGGCAGGGCGCGTCCGTCACGTGCCCGGAGGCGAACTGCCCGCAGCCGACCGGCGCCTGCTGCCTCGCCGACGGCTCGTGCGTCGAGGTCACCGAGGATGAATGCGACACGCAGGGCGGGCTCTTCCAGGGCGTGCTCGCGACCTGCGCCGGCACCTCGTGTCCGCAGCCGCCCGGCGCCTGCTGTCGCGGCAACGGCGCCTGCGTCGCCGTCACCGAGGCGGTCTGCGGTGCGATCGGTGGCGTCTTCCAGGGCTCCGGGACCGCGTGCGCGCAGGTGAGCTGCCCGCAGCCGGCCGGGGCGTGCTGCCTCGCGGACGGCTCCTGTGTCGAGGCCGACGCGACCGCTTGCGGCGGGCAGGGCGGTGACTTCCAGGGCAACTTCACGACCTGCGCCCAGACGCAGTGCCCGCTTCCGACCGGCGCGTGCTGTCTTGGCGATGGCTCGTGTGTCGAAATCGAAGCGTCCGCGTGCGCGGGACAGGGCGGAACCTACCAGGGCGACCATTCCACGTGCGCGCAGACGACGTGCCCGCAGCCGCCGGGAGCGTGCTGCCTCGCCGATGGCTCGTGCGTCTCGGTGGACGAGGAGAACTGCGACGGACAGGGAGGCCAGTTCCACGGCGACTTCAGCACGTGTGCGGCGGTGAGCTGCCCGCAGCCCGACGGCGCCTGCTGTCTCCTCGACGGTTCGTGCGTCGACGCGTCGGAGGAGGACTGCACATCGCAGAACGGGTCGTTCCAGGGTGACTTCAGCACCTGCGCGTCGGTGAGCTGCCCGCAGCCTGACGGCGCCTGCTGTCTCGTGGACGGCTCGTGCGTCGACGTGACCGAGGAGGCGTGCGCGACGCAGGGCGGCGTCTTCTCCGGCGACTTCAGCACGTGCGCGTCGGTGAGCTGCCCGCAGCCCGACGGCGCCTGTTGCCTCGTGACCGGATCATGCGTGGATACCAACGAAGAGGACTGCACGACGCAGAACGGATCGTTCCAGGGCGACTTCAGCGTCTGCGCTTCGGTGAGTTGTCCGCAGCCCGACGGCGCGTGCTGCCTCGCGGACGGCTCGTGCGTCGACGTGACCGAGGAGGCGTGCGCGACGCAGGGCGGCGTCTTCTCCGGCGACTTCAGCACGTGCGCGTCGGTGAGCTGCCCGCAGCCCGACGGCGCCTGCTGCCTGGTGACCGGAGCATGCGTGGACACCACCGATGAGGATTGCGCGGCGCTGAACGGGATCTTCCAGGGCGACTTCAGCATCTGCGTGTCGGTGAGCTGCCCGCAGCCAGACGGCGCGTGCTGTCTCGCCGACGGTTCGTGCGTCGAGGTCACCGAGGCGGGCTGCTCGGCCCAGGGCGGAGCATTCGAGGGCGACTTCAGCGCGTGCGCGGCGACGATCTGCCCGCAGCCGCACGGCGCATGCTGCCGGTTCGACGGTTCGTGCGTGGAGACGACGGAGGAGAGTTGCTCGGCGCAGTCGGGCGCGTTCCACGGTGACTTCAGCGCGTGCGCCTCGACGAACTGCCCGCAGCCGTCCGGCGCGTGCTGCCTCGCCGACGGATCCTGCATCCCGGTCATCGAGGAGGACTGCGCGGCGCAGTCGGGCGCGTATCACGGCGACTTCAGCAACTGCGCGGCGATCGACTGCCCGCAGCCGGCGGGTGACTGCTGCCTGCCCGATGGCACGTGCGTGGTTGCCACCGAGGTGGACTGCGCGACGCAGGGCGGCTCGTTCCCGGGCACGTTGACCGACTGCGCCGCGGCGTGTCCCGATCCCTTCGGCGCCTGCTGCCTCTCCGATGGGTCCTGCGTCCAGGCGCAGCCGGTCCCCTGCGCCGGCTTCGGCGGTCTGTTCGTCGGTCCGCAGGTGAACTGCGCGATCGCCAACTGCCCGCAGCCGTCGCTGCCGGGCCCTGAGCGTTCGCACTCGGGATGGAACTGGATCGACAACGCCGCGGTGCTGACCGGCAACCAGCCGGTGTACTGGTCGGTGAACACGGGCCAGCCGGCGGCGGGGGGGCTCTCGCCCTTCGGCGCGCTGGACCCGGGCACGCCGCCCGGACGCCCCGACCCCGAGGGCGGCACCGACCGCGTACTCCGAGGGTACATCATCGCGTGGGCGGTGAACGCGTTCGACGAGGAGATCCGCTGGAATCACCTCGCCGGCAACGCCACGATCGTGAACTACCGCAACGGCTCGGCCCTCGAGTACGCCAGCGCCAACTACCCGATCGTCGCGAACGTGGCCAACGGTGACCCCACCGGGATGCACCCCGGCGTGCTCCGGCTCGACGGCTTGGAGTACGCGCAGTCCTTCGGCCAGCTTCTCGTGAACTTCCAGGCGGTGGGGGCGTCCGGCCTGAGTGGTCCGAGCCTCGTGACGGCCGACACGGACCTCACGATCCTGCCGGTCGGCGCGGACCTGCGCCAGGAGACCGACGGTCCCCTGACGACCAAGGCCAAGTTCGACGTGTGGAACATGAACGAGGTGAAGTTCTCAGGCGCGCACCGCTGCGTGACGTGCTGGGACCAGCGGCTGTTCAGCGACTACGAGCAGCCGAACCACTTCCTGCTCCAGAATCTCCAGACCGATCACGGCAAGGCGCGGATCGACGGCCTCGAGAGCCAGTACTGCGACGTCGACGTGGATCCGAACGACGGCGTGTTCCCGCCGGCCGATCCGGCCGACCCGCAACCCGGCGAGAGCCATCATCCCGATGACGTGGTGAGCTTCGACGCGCCGCTGCTGGGCGTCGTCGCGCGGCACCTGTCCTTCGAGGGAGGCTCGAAGCACGGGGCGGCGGCGGTGAGCCTCGCGGGCATGGGTCACGACGACACGGGAACGTTCCGGTACGACATGGTCGGCGCCCCACCCGAGTCGGGCGGGGCGGCGGACGGCCCGGCGTCGCCGATCCGCGTGAGCACGACACGCAAGGGCAGCCTCGTGGTCTTCCCGAACGTGGAGTTGCGCTGGGACTCGGTCGGCTTCCTCGTCCAGGACACGTTCCTGTCGCTCACCAACGACTTCCCGGAGGACGTCCGCGTCCTCATGTACTTCGTGAACGGCGATCCGCCGCTGGCGGCAAGCTCCGCGGCGACCGCGCCGGAATCCGAAACGATCGACGAGCGCTTCGGCGCGCTGCTCGAAGCGGCGCGTGACGAGGCCGCCGGTGACGCGCTCGGAGCGCGCCTCGACGACCTTCTCGAGGCCTTCGGAGGGCCGGCGCCGTGACGGCTTATGGGACGCAGGAAACGCGCGCCGTTTATCGGTCCTCAGGCTGGGCAAGCTGCGGAGGATGGGGCGTCGCTCACGCTCGTAAGTCTAGTGTCAACAATGAGTTATATGTTGTTTTCCACTTGCGATCACCTCAACGATCGCGCCTAATAGCGACACGGTTCCACTTGGAGCAAAGCAAGATCGAACGACCGCGGGCTCCCTCCTTTCTTTCGGGGGTGGCGGTCAGGACAACGAGCTTTCTCAGGTGATTCCGGGCGTTTGGATTGTTTTCGAAAACAGGGTCCCAAAACCCAACTAAGGAGGGCACAGACAATGGGACGAAACGCGTTTCTTGGAACGGCTCTGTGTGGCGCAGCCACACTGCTGATGACGACCGGCGCTCAGGCGCAGCAGGATCGTGTCAGCGCAACGGAGAAGGGCAGCCTCGTGATCTTCTCGAAGGTGGACATCCGCTGGGACGCCGCTGGCTTCCTGACGCAGGACACCTTCCTGTCGCTCACGAATGACTACCCCGGCGATGTTCTTGTTCAGATGTACTTCATCAACGGCGATGAGCCGCTCGACGCCGACGGCGCCGAGCGTGCCCACCCGGGCTGGAACTGGATCGACAACCTTCTGCCCCTGACGGCCGATCAGCCGACCTACTGGTCCGCGGTCACCGGTCAGCCGGCCGGTGGTGGTCTTTCTCCGTTCACGGCTCTCGACCCGGGCTTCCCCCCTGGTCGTCCCGACGCCAAGACTGGTGGCCGCATGCTCCGCGGTTACATCATCGCTTGGGCCGTCAACGCCGAGAATGCTCCGATCCGCTGGAATCACCTCAAGGGTGAGGGCACGATCGTGAACTATCTCGAGGGTTCGGCGTGGGAGTACAACTCCTGGAACCACGCGGCGGTCGAGACCGTCGCCAACGGCGCTCCCCTCGCCGGTGCGGCTCCCGCCGGTGGCGAGGTCTGCCTGCCGCTCGACGGCGAGGTGTACAGCCCGTCGTTCGATCAGCTGCTCATGAACTTCCAGGCTGTCGGTTCTTCCGCGTTCAGCGGTCCCCGTCTGGTCACCTCCAACACCGATCTGACGCTCTTCCCGGTCTATGCCGACCTCCGCCAGGAGACCTGCGGCCCGGTCACGACGAAGGCTCACATCGACGTGTGGAACATGAACGAGGTCAAGTTCTCGGGTGCGCATCGCTGCATCACCTGCTGGGACCAGACCACGCTCGACCAGTACGAGGTTCCGAACCACTTCCTCATGCAGAACCTGCAGACCGATCACGGCAAGGCCCGTATCGACGGTCAGAGGAGCCAGGTCTGCGACGTGGACGTGGATTCCGATGACGGCATCTTCCCGCCGGTGGATCCCTGCGATCCGATCATCGGTGGCCCCGATGAAGAGAGCCATCACCCGGATGACGTCGTGTCCATGGACTCGGCCCTTCTGGGCGTCGTGGCCCGCATGCTCACCTTCGACGGTGGTGCGGACTACGCTTCGGCCGGCACCAACCTCATCGGTATGGGTACGGACACCGATTGCACCATCTACTACGACGAGATGGCGCCCCCGCCGGAGGCCATCCTCCCCGAGGATACTGAGCAGCTCATCGAGCAGCTCGAGGACGCGGTCCGGACTGCTCCGATCCGCGTGAAGTCGACCCTTCGGTCGCGCAGCAGCAGCAAGAAGTAATCGGCTCCGAGCCGACTTCTGAACACGGGGGGCAGTGAGGGAAGCCTCGCTGCCCCCTTTTCCGTTTTCGCTCCGAAGAACGAGATCCACGAGACCCTGGGAGGGGAAGGACATGGAACGCGGGAAGGCACTCAGAATGGCGCTTTGCGCCGCGGCCGTGGTCCTGTCGACCGCGGCGCACGCGGGGGCGACGCAGGACAAGGTCAGCGCAACCGAGAAGGGCAGCATCGTGATCTTCTCGAAGGTGGACATCCGTTGGGACGCCGCCGGCTTCCTGACGCAGGACACCTTCCTGTCGCTCACGAACGACTACCCCGGCGACGTGCTCGTTCAGATGTACTTCATCAACGGCGATGCTCCGCTCGACGCCGACGGCGCCGAGCGTGCGCACCCGGGATGGAACTGGATCGACAACCTTCTGCCCCTGACGGGCGATCAGCCGACGTACTGGTCGGCGGTCACCGGCCAGCCGGCGGGCGGCGGTCTTTCTCCGTTCACGGCTCTCGACCCGGGCTTCCCCCCCGGTCGTCCCGACGCCAAGACCGGTGGCCGCATGCTCCGCGGGTACATCATCGCCTGGGCCGTCAACGCCGCCAACAACCCGATCCGCTGGAATCACCTCAAGGGTGAGGGCACGATCGTGAACTATCTCGAGGGTTCGGCGTGGGAGTACAACACCTGGAACCACCAGGCCATCTGCGAGGCGCACGGCATGCCGACCGTGCAACCCGCCAACGGTGAGTTCTGCATCCCGCTCGAAGGGATCATGTACAGCGCGTCGTTCGACCAGCTTCTCATGAACTTCCAGGCCGTCGGTTCTTCCGCGTTCAGCGGTCCGCGCCTGGTCACCTCCAACACCGACCTGACGCTCTTCCCGTGCTCCGTGGACCTCCGCCAGGAGACGTGCGGCCCGGTCACGACGAAGGCTCACATCGACGTGTGGAACATGAACGAGGTCAAGTTCTCCGGTGCGCATCGCTGCATCACCTGCTGGGACCAGACCACGCTCGACCAGTACGAGATTCCGAACCACTTCCTCATGCAGAACCTCCAGACCGATCACGGCAAGGCCCGTATCGACGGTCAGCAGAGCCAGGTCTGCGACGTGGACGTGGATCCCGATGACGGTATCTTCCCGCCCGCCGACCCGTGCAATCCGGTCATCGGCGGCGTCGGCGAGGAGAGCCATCACCCGGATGACGTCGTGTCCATGGACGTGGCGCTCCTGGGTGTCGTGGCCCGCCTGCTCACCTATGACGGCGGCGCCGACAACGACACGGCCGGCACCAACCTCATCGGCATGGGCACGGACATCGAGTGCCGCATCTACTACGACGAGATGGCGCCTCCGCCGGAGGCCGTGATCCCCGACGACATCGACGAGCTCATCGAGATCCTCGGCGGCACCGATCGCCCGGCCCCGACCAAGCGAAAGGCCACCTGGCGTCGCTGAAGCCGCGGCAGCACGCCGATCGACCAGACCCACGACGACGGGGGTAGCGACGGAGTCATCCTCGCTGCCCTCGTTCGTTTAACGGGCCATGTGGAATCCACATCCTGCCTCTCTTA
>JAAELP010000404.1 GCA_024226535.1 Planctomycetota bacterium
CGTGCCCGCCGTCGCTCGAAGGCGATGGTCTGCTCCACGCGGCGCCCGAGCGACTCCGTCGGGCGCCACGGCTCCAGCAGTGAGGGGGCGATGTCCGGTCCGGCCTCGATCACGCCACGCCGGCGATCGCGGACCGAGGCGCTCAGGCCGTTGGTCCGTGCGACGTCGACCGCCTCGTCGAAGGCGTCGTGGTAGTCCGCCGGCGCGACGGCGACGGATTCGATCTCGTCGGTCGTCGCGCAGCCGCCGGTGAGGACGACGATCGACGCCAGTACGCACGCGAGCACTCTGCTCATCGGGCGCGAGTGTACCGCGGCGGACACCAGTTCGGGTGTCAAGATGGAGAAGCCCGGCCGTCTCGCACACCTGTGCGGCGCCGCGGGCCGTCGCCGGGGATCGCCCGTACCCCTCGTGCCCCCAAACGCCGAAAGGTCGTTGACCTGGAGACCGACCGGGCTAGGTTAGGGATGAGGAAGCACCGCATTTGCGACTGTGGCGGAACGGGCCACCGGTCCGCTGCGAACAGAGGACGGGACGGTCGGAGCCGTTCCGAACGAGGAGGTCGTCGCCGGATCGGGGTGGGCGGCGAGAACGAGGAGCATCATCTGATGACGTGGCAGACGGCCGGCCACCGCCGGCGGACGATCGCGATCACCGCGTCCCTGGCCCTCGGCGCCGGGATCGCCATCTCCGTGGCCACGGCCGGCCCGCCGCCGGGCCAGAACCAGGTCGGCACGGACGCGGCCGATTTCTTCCAGCCCGGCACCCAGCCGCTGGAGAACGGTCTCGTGCCGTTCATCACCGCCACCAGCAACTGCCAGAACTGCCACGCCGACTACGGCAGCCCCGACCCGGCGTGCTGGCCGCCGCCCAAGGGCGAGTTCTGCGAGGCGATCGTCACCGATCCCCTCGTCGAACCGCCGTACAACGGTTGGGTGACGAGCATGATGGCGCAGGCGGCGCGCGACCCGGTGTGGCATGCGGCGATCGCCATCGCCAACCAGGACGCGAACGTCTCCGGCGAGTTCTGCATCCGTTGTCACGCGCCGGGCGCGTGGCTCCAGGGCCGATCGACGCCGACGGACACCTCCGGCTTCATCTCCACGTTCGACATCGACGACTTCGACGGCGTCCAGTGCCACTTCTGCCATCGCCGCGTGGACCCGGTCCTCGGTCCGGACAGCCCGCCCGAGGACGTAGACATCCTCGCCGACCTCAGTTCCCCGCCGCCGGCCGGCCAGTTCGGCAACGGCCGGTACGTCGTCGACCCCGACGACGTCAGGCGCGGACCGCTCCCGGAGCCGGGCTCCGGCGATCCCGAAGCGGTGCCCGCGAACATGCACTTCGGCCAGTTCGGTGAGATCCCGATCATCTTCTCGCCGCTGCACCGCAAGAGCGACGTGTGCGCGTCCTGCCACGATGTGTCGAATCCCGTGTTCAAGCTCGACAACGGCGAGTACATCGTGGACGCGCTCCTCGCGCCGCACGAGACCCAGGATCCGTACGACATGTTCCCGGAGCAGCGTACGTACAGCGAGTGGCTGAACAGCCAGTACGCCACCGGCGGCGTTTCGCTGCCGGGCCGGTACGACGCCAACCACCCGACCGGCGTCATGGCCGACTGCCAGGACTGCCACATGCCGATGGCGTTCACCGGCGCGTGCTTCGCCTGGGAGAACGACCCGTTCTTCCCGCGCGACGACATGCCGCAGCACTTCTTCAACGGCGCGAACCACTGGGTGCTCAAGGCACTACGCGCGTTCTATCCCGACTCGGAGACCGGCCTGAGCGAGGCGTCCGTGGACGCCGCGATCGGCCGCACGATCGTGATGCTCGACGACGGCGCCGATCTCGGCGCGCAGCAGCTCGGGCCCGATCTCAAGGTCCGCGTCACCAACTACTCCGGCCACAAGCTGCCCACCGGCTACCCGGAGGGTCGCCGGCTCTGGCTCAACGTCGAGTTCTACGACGGCGGCGGCGCGCTGCTCGACGAGCACGGCGAATACGACCTCGTGACCGCGCACCTCGAGGAAGGCGACACGAAGGTCTACAGGGCCGTACACGGCATCGGCGCGGACCTCGCGGCGACCCTGAACCTGCCCTCCGGTCCGTCGGCGCACCTCGTGCTCAACAACGAGGTTCTCTTCGACAACCGCATCCCGCCCGTCGGCTTCACGAACGCCGCGTACCTCGCGATCAACGCGGAGCCCGTGGGCCAGGCATACGCCGACGACCAGTACTGGGACGACACGCACTTCACGGTTCCTCCGGGCGCCGCGAGCGTCGAGGTCCGCCTCATGTACCAGGCGATGACCAAGGAGTACATCGAGTTCCTGCGGGACACGAACGTCACGAACTCGTGGGGCGACGACCTCCACGACCTCTGGGAGGACGCGGCCGGCACGTACGGCACGAACAAGGCCGCCCCGGTGGAGGTCGAGTGTCTCGTGCTCTCGCTGGACCCGCCGCTGCTCGGCGACGTCAACGGCAACGGGATGGTCGGCTTCGACGACATCCTGGCGATCATCGCCGTCTGGGGTCCCTGCCCGCCCCCGAGCCTCTGCCCCGCCGACCTCAACTGCTCCGGCCTGGTCGGCTTCGACGACATTTACATCGTGATCGCGAACTGGACAGGCTGAGGCCGGCAGCGTATATCGATCGAAACAACACGCCGCGCCGGTCGGGAACGACCCGCGCGGCCTGTTCTTTTTTGGCCACCCTCGCCCGGAAAACTGCCGATACACCTCCCGATGCCCGCCGAACTCTCCTCCATCCTCAAGATCGAGGTTCCCCTCATCGTCCAGATCGCCTCCCGCGACATGCCGGTGGCGGACGTGATGAGCCTCGCGCCCGGTGCGATCATCGAGCTGCCGAAGCTGGCCGACGAGGAACTGGAGATCATCGTCAGCAACAAGCAGATCGGCGTCGGCCGCGCGGTGAAGGTCGGTGAGAACTTCGGCATCCGCGTCACCTACGTCGGGGACGTGCGCGAGCGCATCGAGGCCCTCGGCGGTGCGTCCGACTCGGCGGGCGAAGCGTCCGCGGGGGCGGAGCCGGAACCCGCCGGCCTCGGCACGTAATCGTCCGCGTCCGGGCAAGCCCCCGACCTCTCCCCGCCCTACCCTCTTCCCATGCGTGATATACCCGTCGGCAACGGCGCCATGTTGGTTACGTTCGATGACGTGTATCGCATCCGCGATATCTACTATCCGCAGGTGGGGATGCCGAACCACACCGCGGGCCACGTGCAGCGCTTCGGCGTCTGGGTCGACGGGCGCTTCGCCTGGATCGAGGACGAGGGCTGGGAGCGCGATCTCCGCTACAAGCCGGACACGATGGTCACCGAGGTCGTGCTGCGTCACGACGAACTCGAGGTGGAGATCCTCTGCCAGGACGCGGTGGACTACCACAGCCCGGTTCACTTCCGGCGCGTGACCGTCACCGACCTGTCCGGCGCCTCGCGCGACGTGCGGGTGTTCTTCCACCACGATATCTCCGTCAACGGGTCGGCGGTGGGGGACACGGTGCACTACGACCCGGAGCTTGGCGGGCTCGTCCACTACAAGGACGACACGTACTTCCTCATCAACGGGTGCGACGAGCGCAAGGCCGGCATCGACTACTACGCCACCGGCGCCAAGCGCATCGGCGACGCCGAGGGCACGTGGCGCGACGCGGAGGACGGTCACCTCAGCGGCAACCCGATCGCCCAGGGCTCGGTCGACTCGACGGTCGGTTTCAACCTGCACCTGACGCCCAACGGCGCGTCCACGGTGATCTACTGGCTCGCCGCCGGCAACAGCTACCAGGAGCTTCGCGCCCTCAACCGCAAGATCATGGCGAAGACGCCGCAACGGATGATGCACCGCACCGAGGCGTACTGGCGCCTGTGGGCGAGCAAGGAGCCCGTCGACTTCTCGCCGCTGCCGGAGCCGATCCGCGACATGTTCATGCGCAGCCAGCTCATCATGCGCACGCAGATCGACAGCGGGGGCGCGATCGTCGCCGCGAACGACACGGACATCACGCACTTCGCCGGCGACACCTACTCCTACATGTGGCCGCGCGACGGGGCGCTCGTCGCCCACGCCCTCGTGCTCGCGGGCCACGGCGAGCTGAGCCGGGCGTTCTACCGCTTCTGCGCGGACGTCATCGATCCCGACGAGGGGTACTTCCACCACAAGTACAACCCCACGGGCACGCTCGCGTCGAGTTGGCACCCGCGCATGCTCGACGGCGGCACCGTGCTGCCGATCCAGCAGGACGAGACGGCCCTCGTGGTCTGGGCGCTGCGGCAGCACTTCCTGATCTTCCGCGACGTCGAGTTCATCAAGCCGCTCTACAACCCGCTCGTGATCAACACCGCGAACTGGATGCTCGCTCACCGCGACCACAACGGGCTGCCGCGCCCGAGCTGGGACCTCTGGGAGGAGCGGCGAGGGATCCACACCTTCACCGTCGCCGCGACCATCGGCGCGCTCGACGCCGCCGCCGCATTCGCGCGGGACATGGGCGCGTTCGACAACGCGGGGCGGTTCCGCGAAGGCGCCGAGAGCATGCGTGGCGCGCTCATGCGTCATCTCTGGGTGCCCGAGCAGAAGCGCTTCTCGCGGCTCGCGAGCCCGTTGGACGACGGTACCTACCGGCTCGACATGACCGTGGACGCGGCGAACTACGGCGTGTTCGCGTTCGGCGCGTTGCCGGCGGACCACGAGGCGGTGCGGGCGGAGATGGCGGCGATCACCGAGAAGCTCGCCGTGCGTACGCCCGTCGGCGGCATCGCCCGCTACGAGCACGACTACTACCACCGCGTCGAGCACGAGGACCTGGAGAACGTCCCCGGCAACCCGTGGGTGATCTGCACCCTCTGGGTCGCGCAGCACCACATCGCCACCGCCCGCACCCTCGCCGATCTCGAGCCGGCCCTCGAGCTTCTCGAATGGACCCGCGAGCGGGCGCGGCCATCCGGCGTCCTCGCCGAGCAGTTCAACCCGCACACCGGCGAGCCGGTCTCGGTCAGCCCGCTCACGTGGTCGCACGCCACCGTCATCACGACCGTGATGCAGTATCTCCTCAAGCACGCGGAGATCACCGGCAAACGCGTGGGCGCCGCCGCGGAGCTGATCAACCCCATCCTGGGCGACGAGCAGTAGCCCTCATCGTCGTCGGTCGGGGGGGAGTTCGAGGCCCTCGGCGGTCCAGACGTAGGCCAGCGCGCCGCGGAGCGACGGTGGCAGCAGCGCCCGGATGAAGAAGCGCGTGACGGGCCGGCCGAACAGCAGGCCCGCCGCGAGCGGGAAGGCGCAGAAGACGTAGGTCATGAGCGCCACGCGCGGGGCGATGAACCGCTGGCTCACGTGCCAGTACCAGCCGGGGTCGTCGTCCATCCAATCCATGTAGAGCGCGCCGGAGAAGACGGCGGCGAGGGCCATGATCGCCACCCCCCAGGCGAGTGCCCATCGGCGTCGCAGACGCAGCAATGCGAGCGACCAGAACCAGCCGACGCAGAAGACAGTGAGCGCCGCCGGCACCCAGATCCAGAACGCGCGACGATTGACCATCTCCGACCAGCCGCCGGCTTCGGCGAGCAGCGCGTCGCCGTCCTGGGTCGCCCACCACGACGGGAAGTCGTCGTTCACCGTGACCCCGAGCACCTGGCCGATGGCGCGTCGGGTGGCGCTGTTGTTCGAACCGATCGACGCGAGCATCTGCGCCGCCTGCGCTTGCACGGGGTCGATCGGCGTCGCGGCCTCCGCGGCACCGGTTTCGGTGGCCTTCTTCGCGATGGCATCATCACGCTCGCGCTGCATGTCTTCGCGGTGATGCGTGCGCAGGTACTGTCCGTACCCTCGCGCCGCTTCCTCCGACGTCGTCGCCGTCCAGCCGAACACGATCGCGCTGGTCAGGGGCCACATCGCCACCAGGAAGATGAACCAAAGGGCGGCGAGGATCGCGCCCCACCGGCCGGCCCACCGCCCGAGCAACGGGTACTCCTGCACGCTCGCGACCGCCGCGCACTCCGGGCAGCGCACGATCAGCATGCCATAGTGCGGCTCGCGCACGACCATCTGGCCCACGAGGTTGTAGCCGCAGGAAGCGCACATCCGGTCCGCGGTGAGCACCGAGACGCGGCGCTCCGCCCCGGCGCCCGGTGTCCGTCCGTCGGTCGAGAGGGTCATGCGTGCAACCTCCTCCGCGCCCGCAGCCTTCGGCGCCGCGCCTGCCACGCCCAGCGCCGGAAGCCGGCGACGGCGCGCTCCAGCAGCAGGCCGGGATAGCCACCGACGATGATCGCCACGACCAGCATCGCCATCAGCCCGACGAGCCGCACCATCCACCCGGCCGCCTCTTCGAGGAGGGTGATCTGCCCGCTCGCGCCGTTCTCGATCAGGGGCACGATGAAGCGCGGCACGGCGAGGACCGCCCCGACGATCAGGAAGTAGATCAACCACGGCAGGAACCGTTCTCGCCAATGCGCGAAGCCCGCCGTGAGCCAGGTGCCGAGACCGACGGCGAAGAGCAGCGTCACCGCGATCGGCAGCGCCCACTCCACGGGCCGGGCCGCGTTGGCATCGAGCGCATCGGCGACGAGCAGCAGCCACCACTCGCAGAGCCCCACGCCGCCGCCGACGAAGAACTTCAGCGCGGCGAGCTGGAGCAGGAGCACGCCGAGCGACGTCTTCACCCGCAGGAACCTCCGCCAGGCCCGCCACGCCGGGTGCATGCGGCGCACGGCGACCGTGTCGCAGTTCGGGCAGCGCACCATCGGCAGGCCGTAGTGCGCTTCGCGGCGTACCCGCACGCGCGCGAGGTCGTGGCCGCACTCGACACAGACGTGGCTCAGGACCATGATTGCCTTATTGCCCGCCGGCGGCGGGGTCTTTCGTCACTCGGGGCCGGCTCGCGTGAGCAGGGCGATCGAGCTGCCGGCCTCGCCGGCCTCCCGCGCGGTCACCACGCGGAGGGACGGGTTCAGCGCCGTGAGACGATCGAGGGCCATCGCGGGGCCGTAGCAGACGTCGTCGCGCTCGTCGTACTCCCGCCAGAAGTCGTGGAGCAGGATGATCCCGCCCGGCCGGAGAGCGGCCAGCGCCATCGGGACCTCGCGGTACACGATCTGCGCGCGGTGGTCGCCGTCGAGGAAGATCAGGTCGAAGCCGCCGGCGTGGCTCGGAAGGTAGTCGAGCGACGAACCCAGGATGAACTCGACGAGGTGGCCGAGGCCGAGCGCGGCGAGGTTGTCCCGTGGAGAGCCGCTCGCTCCGTACAACGCCCACGGTCCGCGCTCGGAGTTGACGTCGCGCATGTCGACCGTCACCACGCCTTCGGATTCGTCACCGTTGGCGGCCAGCGCCTGGGCCACGCTGAGCGTACCGGCTCCCATGTAGGTGCCGACCTCGAGCACGCGACGCGGGCGGAAGCGTCGGGTGAGGCCGAAGAGGATCCGGCCGTCCACGAGGTTGCTCGAACCCTTGATCTGGATGTCGATACCGCGTTCGGCGCGTTCGGCGATGGCGGTGTCCCATTCCCGCGCCGCGTCGGCGTCGCCGAGAACGCCGCGCAGCTCCTCGTCGGAAACCGCGCGGAGCGATGACACGTCCAGCGTCACGTCGGGCATCGCGAGGAACTCGCGCCCGTCGCGCCACCGACTTCGCGCGTGGCGGGAGGAGAGGACCTTCAGCGTCTCGAGCAGACCCGGCATGGTCACAGTGTACGCAAGGGGTTCACGGTTACGTTGTCGCGGCCGGGCACGAGCACGTCGGCGATCTCGACCGCCTCGCGGAACGACTCGCCGGCTTGCTCGATGTCCATGCACGTCGGGAGCACCTTGCCCTCGCGCAGGTGCTCGATCGTCGCGACGGCGTCACCGCAGACCAGCACCGTGGTCCCCGGCAGCGAGATGATCAGCCCACACGTTCCCGGCGTGACGCCGGGCAACGGGAACAGGTCGACGCCCGCGGCGAGCCGGTCCGGCGCGACCTCGCACCGTTCGAGGAGTTGGCGGTGCTCGTCGACACGACGGATCAGGTCGGCGTCGCCGATCTCCGCCGCGCGATCGGCCTGCTCGGCCAGCGCCGCGGTGGCGGCCGCCCGCTCCGGCTCGTGGACGAGCCAGCGGGCGTCGTCGATGGCCGCGAGACCGCGGTAGTGCTCGACGGTGAAGCTCGTGAGGAACACCTGCGTGATGTCGGCGCACCGCAGCGGCGAGCGTTCCGACATCCGCGCTTCGAGGATCTTCGCCGGCAGCGACGGGTTCACGAGGATCCGCGCGTCGCCCGACTCGATCAGCACCGTGGTGGCGTACCCGGTGCGCACGTCACCGCTCTCGTTCCAGAGCGGGTGCGCCGCCAGCGTCCCGATCGAGATGACCCGGTAATCAACGTTCATTCACCACCAACCGCTCCGCCCCTCGTCCCTAATCGATGTGCTCGTCACGCGCCATCCGCGCAAGAGGATTGTCCTCCGAGCGCATCTTCTCCTTCATCCGGTCGATTACGATTTGCGGCACGATCGCGGTGAGCCGGTCCAGCGAGCCGCCGAGGGCGGCCACCTGCCGGATCAGGCTGGAACTGGTGAACGCGTACCGCTCGCCGGTGATCATGAACACCGTCTCGATCTCCGCCACCTGGCGGTTGGTGATGGCGAGCTGGCACTCCATGGCGAGATCGGTCACGTTGCGGATGCCGCGGAGGATCGCGCTGGCGCCGACCTGGCGCGCGAAGTCCACGGTGAGCCCGGTATACGACTCGACGCGCACGGGGGCGCCGTCGGGAGCCTCGGCGAGCATGTCGTCCACGAGCTGGCCGATCATCTCCCGGCGCTCCTCGAACGAGAACACCGCCGGCTTCTCGGGGTTGTTCCCGAGTCCGAGAACAAGCTCGTCGAAGAGCGTGCGGGCACGGCTCACCACGTCGAGGTGACCGTACGTGATCGGATCGAACGACCCCGCGTAGAGGGCAACGTGCTTCGTCGTGTCGGCCATGGGCGGCGATTCTACAGGGGTCGCGTCACCGCCGTCTGCCCAGACGTGACAGACCGTCCCCGGCACCATCTCTCGTCGCGCGGCCGCTTGCACGGGAGGGCTGCGAATTCGAACCTTCAAGTCGATCGGGTGGGAACGAGCCCCCTGGATCGGCCCCGACTGGCTAGCCTCCCCGGCCGGGGCCCTTTTTTCGAACCCTGCCCCCGCCGCATGGCCGGCGCGGGAACGATCGCGGCCTCGAGCGCTCTCAGCGTTCGGGGCCGCGTTCTCGTCAACGAATCCGGGTTCACCGTTCGGGGGGCACCAGATCACCCAGCCCGCCCGCGCGCAGGATCGTCCGGAAGTTCTCCGAGAACACGAAGTTCTCCTCGGGGAACTCGATGCCCGCCATGTTCTGATCGATGTGGCTGAACATCAGGTCGATCCGGCCGATCTCCTCCCACGCCGGTACGCCTTGGGCGTGGTCGAGACGCGATACCGTGCCGGAGGTCGCGGCGCCGGCGTCGTCGATGCGATCGAGCAGCGCGTCGTAGCGCAGTGTCTGGCCCGGGCCGACGTCGGCGTCCAGCTCAACACGGGTGATCTTGGCGAGGATGACCTTCTCGGTGAAGCGGTTGACGGTGCCCACGAGGATGCCCGCCGTCTGCGCCATGCCCTCGATGATGAGCGACGCGGGCATCACCGGCAGCGCGTCGGCGGCGCCGGTGGCGGGGAAGTGATCGTGCAGGTGCTCCTCGGCGAGCGAGACGTTCTTGATCGCCGCGAGCCGCGTGCGCGGCTCGAAGTCGACGATCCGATCGATCCACATCCATCTCATATCACGCCGGCTGGGGCTCGGTGAGCTTGCGATCGACGAAGATGACGATCGAGCCGACGGTGATCAGCTCGGCGACCTTGTTCACGTCGCGGTCTTCCTCGAATCCGCTGAAGTCCACGTGCGGCATGCGCTCGTGGAGCATCTCCATGCCCGCGTCGGTGAACTTGCCCTCCTGGACCCACTCGGGGTTCTCCATCAGGTTCTCCGGGAACAACTCGCCCTGGGAGATCTTGAAGGGTCGGTCCTCGGTCGAGAAGGTCTTCTCGAGCCGGAACACGATGTCGAGGAAGTCGATCGACTCCGCCTCGAGGTCGGCGGTCAGGCTGGCGGCCAGCGTGATCTCGTCGGCATCGGCGCCGAGCGCCTCTTCCAGCACCGATCGAACGCGTTCGAAGATTTCGTCACGGCTCATCGCCATGGGGGGACTCCCTGCGGGCATCTGTTCACGGGTCTGCTCGCTCACGCGGGTGAGTCGAGCCGAATGGGCCTCATGGTAAACCGCCCGGAGACGGCTGTCTCGTACGTTTCCCCGCCCCGGCGCACGCGGCCGGTGCCGCGGCACGGGACGCCTCCGTCAGGACCCGGCTCGCCGGCGGTGACTTCCACCTCGAGGGCCTCGCCGGGGCGGACCATCGCGCCGTACTTCAGCGCCCGCACGCGACCCAGCACCAGCGGGCCCTCGTCGCGATCCCCGAGCAGCCGCCGGGCGGCCTGCACCATCGTCTCCAGCATGAGCACGCCGGGCAGAATCGGGAAGCCGGGAAAGTGGTCGCCGAGATACTCCTCGGCCAGCGTGACCTGCTTGATCGCGACGATGCGGTCGTCGGTCCGCTCCAGCACGTCATCGATCAGGTCGAACTTCATGGGGCGGTGAGCCTAGGCCCCGTCGTCGGGCCCGTCGAGTTCGGGCTGGTCCAGACCCACCCGACGCAGCCGGTGCAGGAGCCTGACCAGGCCCCGCGCTCCGAACAGGAGCCAGATACCGAGGGCGAGTTGCACGGCCATGCGGAAGTACGAAGCGATCCAGCCTCGGTCGGCCACCTCCGCTTCGGTGTACACCAGGTATGCGGCATCCTCCGCCAGATCGACGGTTACGTGCACGAGCAGCCAGAGCCCGATCACCGAGAAGGCCACCGCCTGGATCTCCGCCAGGGTCGCCCTCTGCCGGGCGGACTCCGGCTCGGCCACCGCATCCTGGATGTCGTGCCCGACCATCCAGGAGGCGACCAGCCACGACCATCGCCACAGGAAAGCGGCCGCGGCAAACATGAATACGGGATGGAGCGACCAGAGGAGCCTGGCGATCGATGAGGCGAAGCCCGACGTGGTGCCCCCGAAGACGGGGTCGAAGATCAAGCCGAGCGAGGGCAGATAGACGAGGCCCTGGAACAGGGCGTAGATCGCGAACACCCGGCAGCAGAGGTTGGCGATCTCGCGAGCGGTCATGACGGCGTCCGGACTCCGGGGACGAATCCTACCAGTCGTATGTGCCTTGGCACGACCCGGGGCCACCGCTATCCTCTGGGGCTCCCTTCAGCAAGCCCCCAGGAACCCAGCATCATGGCCACCACGGGCAAGATCGTCCAAGTCATCGGCTCCACCTTCGACGCCCAGTTCCCCGAAGAGGAGCTGCCGGCGATCTACAACGCGGTGAAATGCGAGATCGAGTTCGGCGGCGAACAGCTCACGGTGTTCGGCGAGGTCGCGCGACACCTCGGCGGCGGCCAGGTTCGCTGCGTCGCCCTCGCTTCGACCGACGGCCTGCGCCGCGGCGATGCGTGCGTGGACACCGGTGGTCCCGTCTCCGTCCCGGTGGGCGAGGAGGTGCTGGGTCGCGTGTTCAACCTGCTCGGCGAGCCGATCGACCTGCGTGGTTCCGTGACCACGACCAAGCGCCGCCCGATCCACGCCGACCCGCCGCTGTTCTCCGAGCTGAACCCGAAGACGGAGATGCTCGAGACCGGCATCAAGGTGGTCGATCTCCTCTGCCCGTTCGTCCGTGGCGGCAAGATCGGTCTGTTCGGCGGTGCCGGTGTCGGCAAGACGGTCATCATCCAGGAGATGATCGCCCGCGTCGCCCGTGAGTTCGGCGGCTATTCCGTGTTCTGCGGCGTCGGCGAGCGCACGCGCGAGGGCAACGACCTCTGGCTCGAGATGCAGGAGGCGGAGTACACCGACGAGAACGGCGTGACCGCGCACGTGATCGACAAGGTCGCGATGGTGTTCGGACAGATGAACGAGCCCCCGGGCGCGCGTCTTCGCGTCGCGCTGTCCGGTCTCACGATGGCCGAGGAGTTCCGCGACGCCTCCGGCAAGGAGACGCTCGTCTTCGTGGACAACATCTTCCGCTTCACGCAGGCCGGCTCGGAGGTCTCGGCGCTGCTCGGCCGCATGCCGTCGGCGGTGGGCTACCAGCCGACGCTCTCCACCGAGATGGGCGAGCTCCAGGAGCGGATCACCTCGACGAACAAGGGCGCGATCACCTCGGTGCAGGCGATCTACGTGCCCGCCGACGACCTCACCGACCCCGCGCCGGCCACGGCGTTCAGCCACCTCGACGCGTTCGTCGTGCTCGAGCGCAGCATCGCCGAGAAGGGCATCTACCCCGCGGTCGACCCGATCGGCTCGAACTCCCGGATCCTCGAGCCGGCGACGCTCGGTGAGCGTCACTACAGCGTGGCCCGGAAGGTCCAGTCGATCCTCCAGCGTTACCGCGACCTCCAGGACATCATCGCGATCCTCGGCGTCGACGAGCTGTCCGAGGACGACAAGCTCATCGTGGCCCGCGCCCGCAAGATCGAGCGCTTCCTCAGCCAGCCGTTCTTCGTGGCCGAGCAGTTCACCGGCATGCCCGGCATCTACACCTCGCTCGAGGACACGATCGACTCCTTCGGCCGTCTCGCCGACGGCGAGGGCGACGACATCCCCGAGAGCGCGTTCATGTACGTCGGCACGCTCGACGACGCGCGAGCGAAGGCGGAGAAGATGGCGGCGGAGGCGGTGGCCTGACGCGCGAGCAGCCCTTTGAAGAAGTCCCGCGCGGCGAGAGCGCGACCAGGTTCGTCAGATCAAGGAGCCGAATCGATGGCATATCCTTGGAGATACGGCGAGATTCGGCGACGCAGAGCTGGCGGAGCTGGGCCGCTCGCAGCCCGCGCGACATCTTCAAAGGGCTGCTAAAGCGTCTTCGCCATGGCTCACGTCGAGTCGATCCATCTCGCGTCGCAGCCCGGGGAGGCGACGAAAGTCGTTGACGAAGTGAACGCGGAGCCCGGCTACGGGCTCGCCGGCGACCGCGTCGGCAACCGCGCGCGGGCGAAGTCGCGCACGGTCGCGCCGCACCAGCAGGTCACCCTGATCGAGACCGAGGCTCTGGAGGCCCTGCGGCGTGATTGCGATATCGAGCTTGCCCCCGGCGACAGCCGCCGGAACATCTGCACGCGTGACGTCGCCCTGAACCACCTCGTGGGACGCGAGTTCCGCGTCGGAGCCGCGACGCTCCGCGGCATCGAACTGTGCGAGCCGTGCTCCGGCCTGGAGCGGATGAGCGGCAAGCCCGGCGTCCGAGAAGCGTTGATCCACCGCGGTGGCCTGCGGGCCCAGGTCGTCACGGAAGGGCTCATCCGCCGTGGTGACACGATCGAGGTCGGAGCCGCGACCCGGGAATGACTGACCGGTACAACGGGTCCGAGCAGGTGGTGAACGATTGTCCCTGAGGGGGGCCCCGAAGAGGCCCCAACCCATGAAAGGCAGATCCATGAGATTCAGAGCAGTCGCGCTTGGCGGCATCCTCCTCGTTGGTGCCGGTTTCGCCGGCGCGATGGCCCCCATGCTGGCCGGGAGCGACTTCACGTCGATCCCGCCGGACGGGTCGCAGGTGGAGCAGCAGCTCCGGTCCGCCCCGATCTCGCTGGTACGCGCGATCGAGATCGCCCAGAAGCAGGTCAACGGCCTGGCCCAGTCCGCGCAGGTGCAGATGAGTGCCAAGCCGACCATCGAGATCGTCGCCTACGCCGGCGGCTCCGCCAAGAAAGTGACCGTCGACATGAACAGCGGCAACGTGCAGTCGGTGAAGGACGTCCCCCGGTTCCCCGGCACCCCGGTGAGCGGTGAATGGACCGAGACCGACAGCGGCCTCAAGTACTACGACATCGTCATGGGCGAGGGCGAGGCGCCGTCCGGCCCCACCAGCAAGGTCATGGTGCACTACACCGGCTGGCTGGTGGACGGCGAGAAGTTCGACAGCTCCGTCGATCGCGGGCAGCCCGCGACGTTCCCGCTCAACCGCGTGATCGCCGGCTGGACCGAGGGCGTCGGCTCGATGCGCGTGGGTGGGAAGCGCAAGCTGATCATCCCGTTCAAGCTCGCCTACGGTGAGCGCGGTCGCCCGGGCAGCATTCCGGCCCGCGCGACGCTCATCTTCGACGTCGAACTGCTCGAGGTCGTCGGCGAATAGCACCCGCTCCGTAAACCCGCTCGCGTCCGAACATCCCAGGGACCCACGTCATGCTCCATCATCATCGCTCCCTCGCGCTCGTTGCGACCGTCGCGCTGACCGCCACCTTCTCAGCGCCCGTCCTCTCCGCCGGCGAGATCCCCGAGGGGTCACCGATCGCCGATGCCCTGCACCGCGCGGAGGCGACCGCCGACCGGATCGTCGCCGTCCCCGACCGGCAGCGGACGTTCGACAACACCGTCGGCGCACTCGACGACCTCATCGCGCAGCTCGAGATCGACTCGAACATGACGATGTTCATGACCTACGTCTCCACCGATGCCGAGGAGCGGGCGCGGGGCCAGCAGGCGGAGCAGGACTGGACCAACTGGGTCATCGATCTCGCCAAGCGCGAGGATCTCTACCGGGCGGTGCGGTCCTACGCGGACACCAACCCGTCGCTGGAAGGGGAGCAGAGGCGCCTCCTGGAGCACACCCTCCGCGACTACCGGCGGGCGGGGATGGAGCTTTCCTCGGAGCGGCGAGACGAGCTCGCCAGGGTGCAGAAGGAGGTCGCCGCCCTCAGCATCGACTTCGAGAAGAACATCCGCGAGGACGAAACCCGCGTGCCCCTGACGTGGGACGAGATCGCCGGCATGACCACGGACTACGTGGCCGGGCTGAAGCGCACGAACGATCTCTACCTCGTGGGGCTCTCCTACCCCGAGTTCCTGCCGATCATGGACAACGCGCTCTTCGAGACGACCCGCAAGAAGATGTGGGTCGCCTACAAGCGCCGGGGCGGTCAGCGCAACGTGGGCGTGCTCGAGACGATCCTGAAGAAGCGCGCCGAGGCCGCGGACCTGCTCGGCTACGACCATCCCGCCGACTACGAGATCGAGGTTCGGATGGCGAAGAAGGCCGACACGGTCCTGGACTTCTACCAGCGGCTCCGCCCGCTCGTTCGCGAGAAGGCCCGCCGCGACTACGAGGAGTTCGTCGCCGCCAAGCGCGCCCACACGCGCGATCCGAACGCCGAGCTGTACCCGTGGGACTTCACCTTCTACCTGAACAAGCTGAAGAAGGACAAGTACTCCGTGGATATGGAGGTCGTACGCGAGTACTTCCCCATGGAACGCGTCATCGACGGCCTCTTCAGCATCACGCAGTCGCTGTACGGGCTCGAGTACATCGACGTCACCGACCGCGCCGAGGCCGACGGCTACGCGCTCTGGCATCCCGACGTGAAGCTCTACGAAGTGCACGACACCGGCACGAACGAGCTGCTCGGGCGCTTCTTCATCGACCTGCACCCGCGTGAGAACAAGTACGGCCACGCCGCCCAGTGGGGGCTCGCGCAGCACAAGGTCTGGTCCGACGGCCGCGTGACGAAGCCGCTCGCCGCGCTCGTCTGCAACTTCACCAAGCCGACCGCGTCGAAGCCCTCGCTGCTGACCCACGACGAGGTCGAGACGTTCTTCCACGAGTTCGGCCACTGCCTGCACACGATCCTCAGCGAGGCTCGCTACTGGAACTTCGCCGGCACGAGCGTCGAGCGCGACTTCGTCGAGGCGCCGTCGCAGATGTTCGAGAACTGGGTGTGGGACGCCGACGTCCTGCGCACGTTCGCCCGGCACTACAAGACCGGTGAGGCCTTCCCGCGCGAGCTGCTCGACGGCATGCTCGCCGCCCGCCACCTCGGCTCGGGCATGATGGCCGAGCGGCAGTTCTTCTACGGCCTCTTCGACATGAAGTGCCACCTCGTCCGCGACGGTGCCGTCGACACCACCCGCCTCGGCCACGAGATGTGGGGCGAGCGCGGCGACGGCGTGGAGCTGTATCCCGCGATCGACGACACGTTCTTCCAAGCCGCGTTCGGCCACCTCACCGGCTACCAGGCCGGCTACTACGGCTACCAGTGGTCCCTCGTCTTCGCCTGCGACATGTTCCAGCGCTTCAAGGAGCTGGGCATGCTCAACCCCGATGCCGGCATGTACTACCGCCGCCAGATCCTCGCCCAGGGTGGGACGCAGGACGGCCTCGATCTCGTGCGCGGCTACCTCGGCCGCGAGCCGGACCAGACGGCGTACCTGAAGCACCTGGGGCTGGAGGTGGACTGAGCCTACGATTGGGCGTGCTGCCCGATCGCGCGATCCTGCACGTGGACATGGACGCGTTCTTCGCGTCCGTCGAGCAACTCGACGATCCGTCGCTGCGCGGCAAGCCGGTGCTCGTCGGGCACGACGGCCGGCGCGGCGTGGTCATGGCCGCGTCGTACGAGGCGCGTGAGTTCGGGTGTCACTCCGCGCAGCCCATCGCGATCGCGAAGCGGAACTGTCCCCACGCGGTGATCGTCCCCGGACGCGGGCGGCGGTATCACGAGCTGTCCCGGCGGGTCTTCACGATCCTCGAGGACGTCACGCCCGTCGTCGAGCCGCTCAGCATCGACGAGGCGTTCATCGACGTCACGGGCTCGATCGCGCTGCTGGGCGAGGCGCCGGAGATCGCGGCGATGATCAAGCGCCGGATCCTCGGTGAGATCGGCCTCACCGCATCCGTCGGCGTCGCCGTGAACAAGTTCCTCGCCAAGCTCGCGTCGGACTGGGAGAAGCCCGACGGGCTGACCATCATCACGCCCGAGTGCATCGGCGGTCGCGTCGCCGAGCTTCCCGTGCGGAAGATGTGGGGCGTGGGGCCGGTCATGGAGACGAAGCTGCACCGCCTCGGCATCCGCACCTTCGGCGATCTCCAGCGGCTCTCGGCCGAAGAGGCCCGGCAGCGGCTCGGCGAGACCGGGGTCCACTTTCGGCGTCTCGCCAGGGGTGAGGACGGCCGGCTGGTCACGTCCGACCGCGGGTCGCGCAGCATCGGCAACGAGCAGACGTTCGGCACCGACCTCGGCATGCCGGAGCAGGTGCGGCAGATCCTGCTCGGGCAGAGCGAGCACATCGCGCAGCGGGTGCGGCACGCGGGCCTGAGGGGGCGGACCGTCTCCGTGAAGATCCGGTACGGCGACTTCGAGACGATCACGCGGGCGACGACGCTCGACCGCCCGACCGATCGCACCGACCTCATCGTGGCCGCGGCGCGGAGGCTCTTCGATCGTTGGGCGGCGCAACGCTTTCGGCCGGTGCGTCTCATCGGCGTGAGCGTGACCAACCTTCAGGCCGCCGGCGCCGGCCAGATGGACCTGTTCGCCGATGCCGACGACGCCCGTCACCGCCGGCTCGATGCCGCGACGGACGCCATTCGCGAACGATTCGGTCGCCGCAGCATCAGCCGCGGCATCCGCGGGTGAGTACACTTTCCGCATCATGTCCGGGACCCCGCCACCGAAACGACGCCGACGACGCTGGCTGCGAAACACGCTGCTCGTCCTGATCGTGATCGTGATCTTCGCCGGCGCCTGGGCATGGCGCCGCGCGGGAGCGCCGCCGGAGTGGTACGCGCCGCCGGATCCCGCCGACGCGCAGGTGGCCCAACTCGCCGAGCGCGTCGAGTACGGCATGGTGCAGGAGTTCCATCGCATCCGGCCCCGCGACGAGTCGTGGCGGATGCGCGTGGACGAGGACGAGGTCAACGCGTGGTTCGCGGCGCGGCTGCCGGAGTGGATCGCCCACCACGAGGAGGTTCAGTGGCCGGAGACGCTCGGCGCCCCGCAGGTACGCGTCGCCGAGAACGGGATGGAGATCGCCCTCCAGGTCGAGGGGGATCACGTGCTCGTCACGCGCGTCGTGCCGGAGATCACCGACGGCGGGATGCGCCTGGTCCTCGACCGCGTCGGCGTGGGGTGGTTGACGATGCCCGGGGCGCCGGCGAGCCGGATGCTGGAGATCCTCGAGGACGCGCTGCCCGAGGGCACCGTCGGCGAGGATCTCGCGCCGCGACTGATCGGCCTCCTGACCGGGTCGGACCTGGTGGACGCGCGGATCGAGCTCTCCGACGGGCGCTCGGTGGAGCTGATGGACATGCTTCTCAGCGACGGGGCGATCGAGTTCACGAGCCGGACGCATCCGCCGGCGGGGCCGTAGGGGAGGGGATTTGGGGATTTGGGATTGAGGATTGAGGACCGGGGAATGCGGATTGCGGAGTTCGGATTTCGCATTTCGGATTGGGTGGGGGCTAAGGCGGGCGCGGCGCATATGACGCGGCAGGCAGAAACGGTGGGGCGATGACACGGCGGCCCGACGCGCCCATGATCCGCGCGTGGTTCGACGGCGAAGAACCGTTCCTGTCGGCGTCGGCGGCCTGGCTGCTCGATCGCGCCCGACGCGACGGCGCGGTGAGCGATCTTCGTCACGTCGTGTGCCTGACGCCGGGGCGCCGCGCCGGTCGCCTGCTCCTCGCGGAGCTGATCCGACGCTGCGAAGCCGACGGTCGCGTGCTCACGCCGCCGCGTCTGCTCACGCCGGGCGCTCTCGGCGAGGCGCTCCTCGGCGGCGAAACGCCCAACGCGAGCCGCACGGAGCGCGTGTACGCGTGGATGCGCGCGCTGCGCGACCACGATCCCGCGACGCTCTCGCCGCTGCTGCCAACGCGGCCGGACGCCGATGACGATCTCGCGTGGCACGCCCTCGCCCGGCGCATTGAGACGGTGCACCGCGAGTTGGCGGGCGAGCTGGTGTCGTTCGAGGCGATGTCCGTCCACGCCGACGAGATGCTCATGGATCGGGAAGCGGAGCGCTGGCGGGCGCTCGCCTCGGTGCATCGCCTCTACCGGACTGCGCTGGAGGCCGCCGACCGCGTCGATCCCGACGAAGCCGCCGCCGCGGCCCTCGATCCCTGCGAGCTCGATGCCGACGTGCACGTCGTCCTCGCCGGCATCGCGGACCTCAACGCGCTCCAGCGCCGCATCGTCCTCGCCCTCGGCGACCGCGCCGCGGCGCTCGTGGCCGCGCCGGAGTCGATGGCCTCGCGCTTCGACGAGCTGGGCTGCGTGCGCCCGCAAGCCTGGGCGGACGCGGAGATCACGGTGGACGAGGACCAGCTCGTCGTCGCCGACCGCCCCTGCGACCAGGCCCAGGCGGCGCTGGAGGTGCTTGCGGGGATCGACCCCGCTCCCACCCCGGACCAGATCACCGTCGGTCTCGGCGATGAGGCGCTGGTCGCGCCGTTCCAGAGCGCCGGCCAGTGGGCGGGCGTGCGCTTCCACCATGCCTCCGGCCGCGCTCTCACCTCGACGGCGCCGGTCCGCCTGCTCGCGGCGATCACCGATGTGCTCGAGGACGCGACGATCGAGCGTCTCGCTTCGTTGCTCCGCCACGGCGATTTCGAAACCTGGTTCGATCAGGACCATGTCGCGGCCCGCGCGATCGGCGATCTCGACCGCTACGCGGCCGAGCATCCCGGCGACGGTCGCGTCGACGGTTGGCGCGATGACCCCGATGCCGCCGTGGCCGAGCGGCTCGAGACGTTGACCGAGGTCGTGCGCGGGCTGCTCGCCGGGCTCGACGGCGGGCCGCGCGTGATGTCGCGCTGGACGGGTCCGATCCTGGACGTCCTCGCGTCGGTGTACCGCGCGGCGTCGGAGGATACGGCGCTCGCCGCATGCGCCGCGGTGCGCGACCTGCTCGCCGAGTACCGGCAGGCCGCCGCCGAACTCGAGCCGGCGACCGACGCGGTGACCGCCCTGCGTCTGCTGCTCGCCGATGCCGAGCACGAGTCGATCGCCGACGATCCCCGCGCCGACGAGATCGAGCTTCTCGGCTGGCTGGAGCTCGCCCTCGATCCCGCGCGGGTCCTGATCGCGGCCGGAATCAACGACGGGCACGTGCCCGGCTCGGTCACCGCCGACGCGTTCCTCCCGGATTCGCTGCGCGCGAAGGCGGGGCTCATGTGCAACGCGCGGCGCTACGCCCGCGACGCGCACGTCCTGGAGACGCTACGGCACGGCGGGCGCCGCGTCGTGCTCATCGCCGGGCGACGAGACGCCGACGGCGAACCGCTCACCCCGAGCCGGCTCCTGCTCGCCGGGCCGCGCGACACGCTGGCCCGCCGCGTGCTCGACCTGAGCGACGCGAAGAGAGCGCGGCAGTTCCGCGGACGGCGTGGCGCGTCGGCGCCGGCGCCGACCTCGCGCTTCACCGTGCCCGAGGCGCCGGCGGGGCCGTGCGAGATCGACCACCTTTCCGTGACGTCGTTCCGGAGCTACCTCCAGTGCCCGTATCGATTCTGGCTCGGCCGCGTGATGCGGCTGCGGCGGGCAGCGGGCGGCGGCGACGAGCTGGACGCGCTCCAGTTCGGCATCCTCGCGCACGACGTGCTCTGCGACTTCGGGCGTGACGAGACCGCCCGCGACTCGACCGACGCGGAGCGGATCACCGCGTTCCTGCACACCGCGCTCGACCGGCGCGTGCACGCGCGGTGCGGCGCGGAGCTTCCCCCGGCGGTGGCGATCCAGGTCGCGCGTCTGCGTCTGCGCCTGGAGGCGTTCGCGCGCCGGCAGGCGGCGCATCGGGCGGACGGCTGGGAGATCCGCGAGGCCGAGTACGAGTTGCCGAAGAGCGCCGCGCTGGAGATGGGTACGGGCGGCGAGAAGGCCATGCCGATCAGGGGGAAGATCGATCGCCTCGATCATCGCGACGGCACCTGGCTGATCATCGACTACAAGACCGGCGAGAAGACCGCCGACCCCGAGGCGGCCCACCGGCACAAGGGGAGCTGGGTGGATCTGCAGCTTCCGATGTACGGCTACCTCGCGCCGCGCCACGGTTTCGAGGGGCGTCCCGATCTCGCCTACTTCAGCCTGCCGCGCGATCCGGCCGACACGGGCCTGCGCCGGGCGCCATGGTCCGACGTGGAGCGTGACGAAGCCGTGGAGGTCGCGCGGCAGGTCGTGCGCGACGTGCGCTCCGGGAAGTTCGTCATGTCGCCGGACTACCCGCTGCGCTTCCGCGACGACTTCGAGTACATCTGTCAGACGACCGTCCTCGGCGGTACGGGCGAGGAGATCGAGCCGTGACCGCCGCCACGCCGCACCTGACGATTCTCGCGTCGGCGGGATCCGGCAAGACGTTTCGGCTCACGAGCCGGTTCGTGGAACTGGTGCGCCGTGGCGAGCTGCCCGAGCGCATCCTCGCGAGCACGTTCACGCGTCTGGCGGCGGGGGAGATCCGTGACCGGATCCTCGAGCGTCTCGCGCGGGCGGTGATGGACGACGACAAGCGCGCCGAGCTGGGCGAGTCGACGGGCGGCGGCGACCTGGACCGCGACGAGGCGCTGGCGATGCTCGATGCCGTTGCGCGGCGGATTCACCGTCTCCAGGTACGCACGCTCGACAGCTTCTTCGCGGGGATCGTCAACGGCTTCGCGCTGGAGCTGGGGTTGCCCGGCAGCCTGGCGATCGTCGAGGAAGACGTCGAGAGCGCCATCCACGCCGAGGCCGTGCGACGGCTCCTCGCCACGCCCGAGCGCGAGCGGCTCGTCGATCTGCTCCGCGTGTTGACGGTCGCCGCGGGCGATCGCTCCGTGACGACGGCAATCCACAGCGCCGTCGACGGTCTCTACCGGCTCTGGCGCGAGACCGACCCGGCCGCGTGGACGGCGCTCCCGCCACGCGCGCTCGTACCCGCCGCGGATCTCGCGCGATCCGTCGACGCCCTCGCGGCGGCCGTGCCCACGGTGGACGGGAGGCACGCGACGGCGCACGCGGGCGACGTGATCCGCGCCCGCGACGCTCGTCACGATGACGTCGACGACTGGATCGAGTTCGTCGCGAAGGGCCTTGCGGGGAAGATCCTCGGCGATCCCGCGCCGACGTACTACCGCAAGCCCGTCGAGCCCGCGGTGTGCGCGGCCTACGCGCCGGTGCTCGACCACGCGAGCCGCGTCATCTGGAACCACGTCGCGTACCGCACCGCGTCCACCGGCGCATTGCTCGCGCGCTTCCATGCCTGCTGCGAGGAGGTGAAGCTGGAGCGTCGCACGATCACGTTCGACGACCTCACCGCGCGTGTCGTGCAGGCGCAGGAGCTGGCCGCGTTCCCCGAGATCTGCTTCCGGCTCGACGCGACGATGCGCCACCTGCTCCTCGACGAGTTCCAGGACACGAGCCTGCACCAATGGCGCGCCCTCGAGCCGCTCGCCCTGGAGGTGGTGAGCGACGGCACGGGCGAGCGCTCCCTGTTCTGCGTCGGCGACGTGAAGCAGTCGATCTACGGATGGCGCGAGGCCGTGCCGGAGATCCTCGCCGGGCTGCCGCGTCTGCTCGGCGGTCCCGATGGCGACGAGCTGATCCGCACCGAGCCGCTGACGGCGAGCTACCGGTCGTCCGAGCCCGTGATCGAAACCGTCAACCGCGCGTTCGCCGACCTCGACCGGCGCGACGCGATGCGAAAGGCCCCGAAGGCCGCCGCGTACTGGCAGGATCACTTCCAGCGGCACACGACCAAGCGCACGGATCTCGAGGGGTACGTCGAGCTGCGCACGGTCCCCCTCGCCGAAAAGGACGAGCAGGAAGCGGAGCGCCTGAACGCCGCGGCGGATCTCGTCCAGGAACTGCACGAGCAGGATCCGGGCCGGCGCATCGGCGTGCTCGTGCGCACGAACGACGCGGTGGGCCGGCTGCTCTACGAGCTGGGCCCCACGCGACGCGACGTGCCGGCGACGGGACGTGGCGGGGGAACCCTGATCGACGCGGCGGCGGTGAACGCGCTGCTCGACGCCCTGCGTCTGGCCGATCACCCCGACGACACCGTGGCCGCGTTCAACATCGCCCACGGACCGCTCGGCTCAGTCCTCGACTTCGACGCGTCGCGCGTCGGCGATCGTGGTCGGCGGCAGGGGGTTGCCCGGCACCTGCGCCGTCGGCTGCTGGACCGCGGCTACGCGGCGACGCTGCTCGACCTCGCCGCCGGCATCATGCCCGCGTGCGACGAGCGCGAGCGACAGCGCGTGCTCCAGCTCATCGACCTCGCCGAGCGCGCCGACGACGACCCGCCGCTGCGTCCGAGCGCGTTCGTCGATCGCGCCGTGGCGAAACGCGTGGACGATCCGTCGACCTCGGCGGTCAGCGTCATGAATATCCATCAGTCCAAGGGGCTTCAGTTCGACGTCGTGGTGCTGCCGGACCTCGAGTGGTCGATCAACGACACGCGGGGGCAGCTCGTCGCGCTGGAGCGCGGCGGCGACGTGCCGGGGGCGGGGCCGGTTCGGCGCGTCGCGCGGTGGATGTCGGAGGCGGCGCGGGCCGCGTTACCCGAGCTGGCGGATCTGTACGACGACCACGCCATGCGGATCCAGCGCGAGGCGCTCTGCCTGCTCTACGTCGCCCTGACCCGCGCCGAGCGCGGCCTGTTCATGCTCGTCAACCCGCCGAAGCTAACGAAGAAGGGTGATGCGCCGATTCCCGGAACGCCCGCGGGCCTGCTGCGGGAGGCATTGAGCGAGGAAGCCGCGGCGCCGAACACGGTGCTCTACAAGTGCGGAGATCGTGCGTGGCTCGACACGCCGGTCGCCCCGGTCACCCCGGAGCCGGCCGCCGCGAGCGCGCAGAAGCTGGCCCTCGCGACGGGGGCCGGCGACACCGCCGGCGCGCTCGCGGCGCCTCCGTCGGCGCGAAGCGCGACCACCCTCGACGACGCGTTGCGTTTGCGCGACGACCGCGCCGCCGACACCGGGACCGCCGTCCACCGGATGCTCGAGGAGATCGAGTGGCTCGAGGACGGCGTTCCCGCACGGGATGACCTCGAACGTCTCGTGCGCCGCACCGTCCCCTCCCGCGGCCCGGACTGGGCGAGGGAGGTCGTGGATGCGCTGCTCGCGGCGCTCACGAGCGACGCCGCCCGGGGCGTGCTGTCGCGCGAGGGCAGAGACCCGGAGACGGTGCGTGTCTGGCGCGAGCACCCCTTCGCCCGCTCCGTGGACGGCGCGCCGCAGCAGGGGGTCATCGACCGTCTCGTCGTCCACCACGACGCCGGCGGTGCGCCGACGCGGGCTCAGGTCATCGACTTCAAGACCGACGACGTCGACGCGGCCCAGTGCGCGGGGCACGCGGAGACGTACCGAGGGCAGTTGGAAACGTACCGCGCGGTCGCCGCCAGGATGACCGGCCTGCCCGAGGCGTCCGTCACGATGACGCTGCTGTTCCTCCGCCCGGCCGTGGCGGTGACGCTGGATGCGGGAGCGCCGGCGGGCCCGGTGCAACTCGGGCTTTTCTGAGGCTCTCCTGCTACCATCCACGCCATGCCCGAGCTCACCATCAACGGCCGGACGTGCACCTTCGAGAAGGGCGCCACGATCCTCCAGATCGCCCTCGATCACGACATCGAGATCCCGCACTACTGCTACCACCCGGCCCTGTCGATCCCCGCCAACTGCCGGATCTGCCTCGCCGAGGTGTGGGCGCCGAATCCGCGCAACGACAACAAGCTCGAGCCGATTCCGAAGCTCCTGCCGACGTGCCAGACCACGGCCGGCGAAGGCCATGTGGTCTACACCGACAGCCCGAAGGCGATCGCCAACCAGAAGGCGGTCATGGAGTACCTGCTCATCAACCACCCGGTCGACTGCGCGGTCTGCGACCAGGCGGGGGAGTGCCATCTTCAGGACTACTCCTACCAGTACGGGCGCGGGCAGGCCCGCTTCCAGGAGCAGAAGATCAAGCAGCCGAAGAAGGACGTCGGTCCGCACGTGCTGCTGTACTCCGATCGCTGCATCATGTGCACGCGTTGCGTGCGCTTCACGCGCGAGATCACCGAGACGAGCGAGCTGCTCGTCGAGGGTCGCGGCGCGATGGAGCAGATCGACGTCTTCCCCGGCATGGCGTTGGACAACGAGTTGTCGGGCAACGTCATCGATCTCTGCCCGGTGGGCGCGCTGCTCGACAAGGACTTCCTCTTCCAGCAGCGCGTGTGGTTCCTGCGCAGCACGCCGTCCATCGACGGCCTGACGTGCTCGGGCGACAACATTCTCGTCGAGCACAACAAGGGGCAGGTCTACCGGTTCAAGCCCCGCGCGAACCTCGACGTGAACCGGTACTGGATTACCGACGAGCTGCGCTACGGCTGGAAGTTCGTGCACGACGAGAGCCGTCTCGCCGTGCCGGCGATCCGCGGGGAGGATCCGTACGACGAGACCGAGGCGCCGCTCGCGTGGGACACGGCCTACGCGCAGGTCGAGGCCAGGCTCGGGGCGGCCCGCAAGATCGCCCTGCTCGCGAGCCCGATGCTGAGCTGCGAGGACGCGTATCTCCTCGCGCGGTACGCGGCCGCGTTCGACGTGCCGGTGAGCCACGGGGTGGGCCCGGTGCCCGTCACCGGCGACGACAAGCAGTTCGCCGACGGCTTCACGATGTACGCCGAGAAGGCCCCGAACGCCCGCGGCGTGGAGCGCGTGCTGAACCCGTTCACCAGCCGCGTGCTCGACTACGAATCCCTCCTCGGTGTGCTCCGCAACGACGAGGAGATCGACGCGGTGATCGTGACCGGCAACTACCCCAGCGAGTGGGTGACGCCCGATCTGCTCGACGCCCTCGGCACGGAGCGTTTCGTCGCGCTGATCGACACGCTCCCCAACCGCCTCGTCGGTCGCGCCGACGTCGTCATCCCCGGCGCGACGTGGGTCGAGAAGGCGGGCACCTTCGAGAACGTCAACGGCCTGCTCCAGGCGTTCGACCGCGCGATCGACCCCATCGATTTCTGCAAGAGCGAGGCGCAGATCGCCCTGGACCTCGCCGCCCGCCGCGCCGGGGAACATCCCGCGGCCTACAACCCCGCCCTCACCCGCCAGCAGATGGCCTCCGAGCACGGCCTCGCCGAGTTCGTCGACGACGTCGCGACCCCGCGCGAGTCGGAGCCGCTGGCGTCGGACATGCAGCTCGTGGAGCTGTAGGCACAAGCACGCACGCCCCTCACCCGGCGGCGCTCACCAGCGCGCCGCGCGCGGCAGGAACGCCATCCACCACAGCACGAACAGTGGAACGCACCACGGCAGAGGCAGCACGAGGAGGGTGAGCGCTGCGCCGATGGCGAAGGTGACGCGCTCCCAGCGGGGGCGCTCGAACCAGTGGGGGACGGTGAGCAGGTACAGGCCGGCGGTCACCGCGGCCGCGAGGATGACGCCGCGTTCGGTGGTCAGGAACCTGAGTCGCTCCATCACCGCGCCGGCTCCCGGGGCGTCCCTCCCGGAGGCGGGCAGGACTGTGCCGAAGCCCAGGGCGATGAGCAGGTTGGTGTCACGGAAGAGCGCCCGGGCCCCGCGGCGTCGGTGGACGAGATCCGCGGCGAGCTGGTCGAGCTGCGTGGTCTGGCCGCACTCGGGACAGCGGTAGCTGTTCCGCGAGAGCACCAGCCCGTGCAGGTCGTAGCGGCAGGTCATGCAGCGGAGGTCGCTCATGTCGTGGGGTGAACGGGTGGATCCGAAGCGGTATTGCCCCCACAATCCTCACCCATGTCCTCCACGCCTCGTCCCCTGCACCCCGAGTCGCTCACCTGGACGGCCCTGCTCGGCCGCTGGGTGGACTACGCCCGGGCGTCGCTCGCGATCCCGTCCGACGCCGCCGGCGCTTCGTGGCAGGCCTCGGTGCCGGCGGTCATCAACCTCCAGGCGGTGACGTTCGCATTGTCGGAGGTGAGCGAGCTGGCCGCCGACGAACGGGCGTTCGCGCTGGACAAGGCCGCGGTGCTCATCCGCGACGGCGCGACCGACCTCGCGCGGATCTGGGGTGACGCGCCGCCCCCGTCGCTCGTGGAAGTGATCGACGACGCACAAACCGCGTTGCGGTGCGCGCGGCACGCCGGCGCGGTGGAGCTGATCTGGCACGGCGACGACGTGCTCGTGATGCCCGACGTCGACCCCGGCCAACCGGCGGGTACGCTCGCGGTGATGCAGCCGGGCACGCTGGTCATGAGCCGTGAGCCCGTGGCGTGGTGGAGCGGGCGCGCCGACGCGCCGCTGGAGGTTCCCGGCTGCGTGACGGTTCCCTGCGACGAGCCGCGCCAGGTCTACCGCCGCTTCGACGAGACCGGCCGCATCGTCGGCGACGTCGTCGCGCCGATCGGCGCCGTCCCGCCCGACGGCTTGCCGCTGCTCGTGCCGCTGTTCGCCGACGGCACCCGCATCGGCCACTTCACGCTCGAAGCCGCCGACTGGGAAGCGCGCCAGCGCGCCGCCATGGCCGGCGAACGCGTCTCCGTCGAGGAGATCAGGTGAACATGCCGAGTTGCTGACCCGGCCGCGCCGCCGGCGCCGGTCCGCCGACGTCGAGCATCGGCGTCGGCTCGTCCTGGCTGGAGACCGTCAGCTTCTCGAGCAGGTGGGGGAGCCGCTCGGCGTAGAGCTTCTTGACCAGCCGCGCGTCGTTGCACTGCCGCGACAGGTGCAGCGGGACCACGTGCCGCAGACGCGACCGCGCGTCGATCGCGGCGACGGCGTCGATCGACTGCTCGTTGGAGAGGTGCCCCTGCCCGCCCATGATCCGCCGCTTGAGATGATCCGGGCGATCGCTGGCGACCTGGAGCGCCCGATCGTAGTTGGACTCGATGGCCAGGGCGTCGAGATCGACGTATCGGCCGTCGAGCCCGTCGGGAACGCGTCCGAGATCGGTGGCGAGCCCGAAGCGCAGCCCCGCGTGCTCGACGACGTAGCCGACCGTGCCCAGCGCATCGTGGGCGAACAGCACCGGCTCGGCGTGGGCGTCGCGCCCGAGCGGGAACGGCTCGCGGAACAGCTCCATCTGCCGCCCGGAGAGCCCGAGCTGAACGGCGCGGTTGCGGTGACGCTGGTGGAGGCGAACGGTGATGTCGAAGCGCTCGGCGACGTCGGTCCAGCCTTGCCGGAAGTGGTCGCCGTCGAGGTGCGTGAGCCAGATCTCCGACACGTCGGCCACCTTCACGCCCAGCTCAGCCATTCGCTTGGCCGTCGCTCTCGGCGAGAGGCCGCAGTCGATGAGGATGTGGCGCTCCTGCTCGTCATCGCGCATGACCAGCAACGTGCTGTTGCCGCGTGAGCCGCTGCCGAGGACGCAGAAGGAGAACATGGAACTCACTCGCGATGATCAGACCGGGGCGATGGTGTGGCCGCGGACGGGCCGGGGGCGCGCCGAGATGATGCCGCGCTCCGACGATTCGATGAAGTCGAGGTACTCGGCGACGAGCGGCCGATCCGCGCGTTCGCGCATGGCGTCCAGGGCGCTGCTCCGGCTGAGGCCCTGGCGGAACAGGGTTCGGTACACCCACCGGATGTCCTCGATCTCCTCGCGGCTCAGGCCCGCGCGGCGGGCGCCGACGAGGTTCGGGGCGGGGGAGACGTTGATTCCCGTGGCCATGAAGAACGGCGGAACATCGAGGGTCACGCCGGTCAGGCCGCCGAGCATCGCCCCCCGGCCGACGCGCACGAACTGGTGAACGCCCGAGATGCCGCCGACGATCGACCGGTCCCCCATGGTCACGTGTCCGGCGACGAGCACTCCGTTCATCAGGGTGACGTCGTCGCCCACGATGCTGTCGTGCCCGACGTGGGAGTGCACCATGAACGTGTTGCGGTTGCCGATCCGCGTGGGCCCTTCATCGGTGAACGCCCGGTGCACGGTGAACGACTCGCGAAACGTGTTCCCGTCGCCGATCACGAGCCCCTCGCCCGGCTCGGCGGGGTCGTGCGCTCCGTGCTGCGGGGCGAACCCGAGGCACGCGAACGGGTAGACCGTGTTGTCGCGTCCGATCGTCGTCGGCCCGTGGACGTACACGTTGCCGACGAGGTGCGTGCCCGCGCCGATCGTCACCGGGCCCGTGATCACGCAGTTCGGGCCGATGCGGACGTCGTCGGCGAGATCGACCTCGCCGTCGAGGACAGCGGTGGGATGGACGTCGGGCATGGGGGGGATCTTACGGGAAGCGCGGCGTGGAGCCTACGCTGTATCGATGAGCCGCCCGCGCCAATCCGTCGCCGCCGAACTGGAGGTCCGCGACCTCGGCCGGATGCCGTACGCCGAGGCCCTTCAGCTTCAGCGACGGCTCCAGGCCCAGGTCATCGCGGGTCGTGCCCGCCCCGGCGCGCCGATGCACCTGCTGCTCGTGGAGCACGATCCGCCGGTGATCACGGTGAGCCGGCGCCGCGGGGCGCGGACCCACCTGCTCGCGGCCCCGGAGAGCCTCGCCCGCGAGGGGGTCGAGGTGGCCGAGACCGACCGCGGCGGCGACATCACCTACCACGGGCCGGGACAACTCGTCGCCTACCCGATCCTCGATCTCAACGTGCTCGGCCTGCGGCTCCACTCGTACATGCGGTTCCTCGAGCAGATCGTCATCGACACGATCGAGGCGTTCGGCGTGACCGGGCATCGCGACGCGTGCGCGACCGGGGTGTGGGTCGGCGACGGGGCGGACGCCCGCAAGATCTGCGCGATGGGCGTGCGGGTGTCGCGGTGGGTGAGCATGCACGGCCTCGCGCTCAACGTCACCACGAACCTCGAGCACTTCGAGCTGATCGTCCCGTGCGGGCTCGTCGGACGGGAGGTGACGAGCCTCGCTCGGGAGACCGGCGAGCAGTGCCCGTCGATGGACGAGGTCAAGCGGACGCTCGTCGAGCGGCTGCTCAGGGAGATGGCTCCCGGTTCCGCATGAAGTTCGCGACGTGGGCGAACCGCGCGTCGAGGAACTCCCGGAGCGGGCCGGCGACCTGCTGATCGTCCAGCGCCAGCGTCATGCACGCGAGCCACTGGTCGCGCTCCGTCTCGCCGATGGGAAACGGCATGTGTCGTCCGCGCAGACGCGGATGACCGTACTTCTCGATGTAGAGCGGCGGTCCGCCGAGCCAGCCGGAGAGGAAGTCGGAGAGCTTCTGCCGCGCTTCGGTCAAGTCGGGCTGGTGCAGGGCACGGATCGTCGCGAAACGCTCGTCGGCGTCCATGTGGTCGTAGAACCGATCGACGAGCGCGCGCACAAGCTCGTCGCCGCCGAGCGCGTCGTAGGGCGTGTGGCCGGGGCCGAAGGGCCCTGACCCCGGGTCGCTGCCCGAGACGTTCAGCGAGGTCACTCGATCTCCAGCGACAGCTCTTCCATCACGTCGTCGGTGATGTCGAGGTCCTTGGGGTACAGCAGCGCGGTTCGGAGACGGATCGCGTTCATCGCGGACTCCGGGTTGTCGGCCTCGAACGGCTCGTCCGTGGGGATGAACCGGTAGACGAGGTCGACGCCCTTGCGCGACGCGACGACCTCCACGGCGGCGGTCATCTCGCGATAGGCGCGTTCCAGGTGCTCGGCGTCCATCGCGCCGCGCTGAGCGAGCGCCGCCTGCTGCCACTCCATGTACTTCCGGTAGATCTCGTTGCCCTCCTCGTTCGTCCGCAGCGCTTCCGGCGATGAGGGGTCCATGTCCTTCAGCCGCGTGCCGACCTCTTCGAGCTGCTCGCGGTACTCCGCCTCCTTGTCCGACAGCTCGGTGAAGAGCCGTTCGCGGTCCTCCTGGAACTGCTCGGAGTCCATGAGCTGGCGGAGGATCTTCCCGATGAACACGAAGGCCTGGGTGTGCGCCCGGTCCGACGGTCCGTCGCCCCACGCCAGACGCCCCCGGTCGTTGCGCAAGAGCAGGTCGGCTCCGCCGCCGGCGGCCTTCAGCGCGACGGACTCGACGGCGTTGGTCGTCGGGGGCGCCGGGGTCGACGCGATCGCGACGCTGCCCGTCTTCCCGAGCACGAGCACGGCGTTGACGGCGACCAGCACGGCGAGGAGGCAGTAGATGACGGCGCGTTCACGGTGGCTCATGGGTTCGTCCTGTCGATGATGGCGACACCCCCGTGATACGGACACCACGGGCGGGGGATGCTATTCCGATCGGCCGATGGCGTCGTGGCGGTCCGGTCAGTCGCGGCTCAGCAACGCCCGGATCCGCTCGCTCAGCGAGAAGTGCGTCAGGTCCGTCAGCTCGCCGGCGTCGAAGAAGCTGCCCCGGCACGCCCGGCAGACCTCGAAGCCGATCTGCTTCTGCGCCTTGTCGTGGATGTGACGCAGCGGCTGGTTGCAGCGAGGGCAGTTGCCGCCGGTGATCGAGTCGTGCTCGTGACCGACCTCGTGGGATCCGATGTCGATCTCCTCGACGGCGTGCTTGTCCTTCTGGAGCTTGAGACGCTGGCCTTCGTCCAGCCAGATGCCGGAGCACTCTTTGCAGCGGTGGACCGTGATCTCGCCGACGGTCACCGGATGCATGGAGGCGCCTTCGCACTTGGGGCAGGGGAGGGTGTCGATTTCGGTGTCGCTCATGGCGGGGAATGATATGTCAGCTTCCCGCGATCAGCTATCACCGGTCAGTCGAGAGGCCCGGGGGTCGCATCGCGGATGGGATGACGAGACGCCGAGCGTTCGTATCGTGATCTCGACGGTATTCTGGACGCAGCCATGGCGGACCCGTCCCGATGAACCCCGAGCAAAGAGCCCGTGTCGAGATCGACCGCCACCTGCGCGAGTCGGGCTGGGTCGTCCAGAGTCGGGACGAGATCGACCTGTCCGCCGGCCGCGGCGTGGCGATCCGCGAGTTCAAGCTGGAACGGGGTCACGGCTTCGCGGATTACCTGCTGTTCGTGGACGGGCGTCCCGTGGGCGTGCTCGAAGCGAAGAAGATCGGGTTCCCGCTCACGGGCGTCGAGGTGCAGGCGGAGCGCTACACGGAGGGGCTTCCGGCGGCGCTCGACGCGCCCCACCGCCCGCTCCCGTTCCGCTACCTCTCGACCGGCGCGATCACGAAATTCGCCAATGGCTTCGACCCGCACCCGCGGAGCCGGCGCATCTTCCGGTTCCATCGCCCGGAGACGCTCGCCGAGTGGCTGGAGATGGACACGCTCGACGCGTGGGTGAAGGACCTCCACCCGCAGGGCGGGACGTACACCTCCGCCGCCGACACGCATCCGTCGACCCTCCGCTCGCGTCTCCAGACGCTGCCGCCGGTGCACATCCCCAACCTCTGGCCCAACAAGGTCGTCGCGATCACGAACCTGGAGCAGTCGCTCAGACACGACCGGCCGCGGGCGCTCATCCAGATGGCGACGGGCTCGGGTAAGACGCTGCTGGCGATCACGTCCGTCTACCGGCTCATCAAGTTCGCCGGGGCGCGGCGCGTGCTGTTCCTCGTCGACCGCACCAACCTTGGGGAGCAGGCGGAGGGGGAGTTCGCGAGCTACCGCACGCCGGACGACAATCGCAAGTTCGACGAGCTGTACAACGTGCAGCGGCTCCAGTCGGGCACGATCGGGGCGTCGAGCAAGGTCGTGATCTGCACGATCCAACGGCTGTACTCAATGCTCCGGGGCGAGGAGCTGGACCCGGAGCAGGAGCTGGAGTCGCTGTTCGAGGACGACGCGGCGATTCCGAGCGAGCCGCTGCCGGTGGTCTACAACCCGGCGATTCCGCCCGAGTACTTCGACGTCATCTTCATCGACGAGTGCCACCGGTCCATCTACTCGATCTGGCGGCAGGTGCTGGAGTACTTCGACGCGTACCTGATCGGCCTGACGGCGACGCCCGCGAAGCACACGTTCGGCTTCTTCAACCAGAACCTCGTGATGGAGTACGCGCACGAGGAGGCGGTGGCCGACGGGGTGAACGTCGACTTCGAGATCTACCGCATCCGCACGAGAATCACGGCCGAGGGGGCGAAGATCGAGGCCGAGGACGGCACGATGATCGGCCTCCGCGACCGCCAGACGCGACAGGTTCGCTGGGAGCAGCCGGACGAGGACGTCACGTACAAGGCCGAGGAGCTGGACCGCAAGGTCGTGGCGAAGGACCAGATCCGCCTGATCGTCAGGACGTTCCGCGAGCGGTTGTTCACGGAGATCTTCCCCGGCCGCAAGGAAGTCCCCAAGACGCTCATCTTCGCGAAGGACGACTCGCACGCCGAGGACCTCGTGAAGATCGTGCGCGAGGAGTTCGGCGAGGGCGACGAGTTCTGCCGAAAGATCACGTACAAGACCACCGGCCGGCGCCCCAAGGACCTGATCAAGGAGTTCCGCAACGAGTATCACCCTCGCATCGCCGTCACCGTGGACATGATCGCCACCGGCACGGACATCAAGCCCATCGAGATCGTGATGTTCATGCGATCGGTGAAGAGCCGCGTGCTGTTCGAGCAAATGAAGGGCCGGGGCGTGCGCGTCATCGATCGCAACGACCTCAAGGCGGTGACGAGCGACGCGAAGGCCAAGACGCACTTCGTGATCGTGGACTGCGTGGGCGTGACGGAGAGCGAACTGGCCGACACGCAGCCGCTGGAGCGGAAGAAGACCGTGTCGTTCAAGGCGCTGCTCGAGCACGTGGCGCTGGGCGGCACGGATCCGGAATACCTGTCGTCGCTGGCCAGCCGTCTCTCGCGGCTGGAGAAGCAGTGCGGTGCGGAGGAGCGAGCACGGATCGCGGAGGCGGGTGACGGTGCCGATGTCGGAGCGATCAGCCACGCGATCGTGAAGGCTCTCGATCCCGACGTGCAGGTGGCCGAGGCGCGGGCCGCCCACGACTTGGCCGCGGACGAGGAGCCGACGCCGGAGCAGGTGCGTGAGGCGGCGAAGAAACTCCTGAAGGCCGCGGCCGAGCCCCTGGCGACGAAGCCGAAGCTGCGCGAGACGCTCGTCGAGATCAAGAAGTCCTTCGAGCAGATCATCGACGAGGTCAGCCGGGACACGCTGCTCGAAGCGGGGCAGGCGCCGGAGACGAAGGAGAAGGCCAAGGCGCTCGTGCAGGACTTCAGGCAGTTCCTCGAGGACCACCGCGACGAGATCGACGCCCTCCAGATCTTCTACTCGCAGCCGTACGCCGAGCGATTGCGGTACAAGGACATCAAGGCGATCCACGAGGCGATTCAGGCACCGCCGCGTTCATGGACGGAGGAGAAGCTTTGGGCGGCGTACCAGGCGATCGAGGCGGGCAGGGTTAAAGGCGCCAGCGCCGAGCGCCGCCTCGCCGACATCGTCTCGCTGATACGCTTCGCCCTCAACCAGCGCTCGGAGCTGGTGCCGTACGAGGACCTCGTCGACGAGCGGTTCGACCGCTGGCTCCAGCAGCAGGAAGCGGCGGGCCGCACGTTCACCGACGACCAGAGGAGGTGGCTGGAGATGATCCGCGACCACGTGGCACAGAGCCTGGAGATCGACATCGAGGACTTCGGTCTGACGCCCTTCGTCGAGGAAGGCGGCTTGGGCAAGGCGGCGATGGTGTTCGGAGACGAGCTGCGCCCGCTGATTGCGGAGCTGAATGAGGCGTTGGCGGCATGAGCACCGGAACAGCGCTCCCGCATGGTTGGGCATCCGCGACGCTAGAGGACCTCTCCGACATTATCCGCGGCATCACGTTTCCTGCTTCTGCGAAGCTGCCTGGCCCGGCGCAAGGCGCCGTCGTTTGCCTTCGAACGTCTAACGTTCAAAGGCTATTGGAGTACGAGGATGTACTCTACATCCCCGAGTCGTTTGTCAAGAGGGACGAGCAGTGGCTCCAGGCTGGCGACACTGTCATATCCATGGCGAACAGCTACGAGCTTGTCGGCAAGGTCGCCTTTGCCGACAAGCCGCCCGCTGCCACGACGATTGGCGGCTTCATCAGTATCATCCGGCCAGCGTCTGGCATCGTGCCGCGGCTGCTGTATCTCCAGCTCGGGTCGATCTTGGTTCAGGAGTTGATGCGCAAGAAGGCCTCGCACACGGTCAACATCTCGAACCTGAGTTCGCGGAGCATTCGCCCGACGCCACTGGCAATACCACCCGCGGCAGAGCAGGGCCGAATCGTCACGGCGGCTGATTCATACCTCAGTCGAGTAGATGACGCGGTGGCAACACTGGAGCGAGTTCAGCGTCATCTGGAGCGCTATCGAGCAGCGGTCCTGAAGGGGGCCGTCGAAGGCCGCCTCGTCCCCACCGAGGCCGAACTGGCCCGCGCCGAGGGCAGGGACTACGAGCCCGCGAGCGCGCTGCTGGAGCGCATCCTCGGGGAGCGTCGCCGACAGTGGGCCAATGATATTGCGGCGCGAATCCCGCGAGGGAAGGCCAAGAAGTTCAAGCCGCCTAAGGAGGTCGGTCAGGAGCGGCTCCCCGATCTTCCGGACGGTTGGTGTTGGGCCGCAGTCGCCCAACTCGGGGAGCCGGATGAGCAGACGGTGCTGACCGGACCATTCGGTTCCATGCTTGGGCGGGACGACTTTGTTCCGGCAGGCGTTCCGCTGTTGACGATCGGTTGTCTCACGAGTTCTGCGCTGAGGCTCGACAAGGCAAACTACATCACAGAGAAGAAGGCCCACGAACTAAGCCGCTACCGGACTGTTGCGGGTGATCTCCTGTTCTCCCGCTCGGCATCGGTTGGTCGAGTTGGTCTAGTCACTGAGGAATTGGAGGGAGCAGTCATCAACTACCACCTCATGAGACTGCGACTGGCGACGACCGTGATCAACCCGCAGTACTTCGTCCATTATGTTCGTGGCGCCGCCGTAGTGCAGGAGTACCTTCGCGGAGTGAATCACGGAGCTACTCGAGACGGGATCAACACGAGAGAACTGCTCGGCATGCCGGTGGCCCTACCGCCTCGACCCGAGCAAGACCGGATCGCCCAAGAGGCCGACCGACAGACGACCGTCATTCACGCGACCCATGACGACGCTCTCCGCATCGACGCGCGCATTCAGCGCCTCCGCCAGTCCATCCTCAAGTGGGCCTTCGAAGGCAAGCTCGTCGACCAGGACCCTAACGACGAGCCGGCCTCCGTCCTCCTCGAACGCATCCAGGCCGAGTGCGCCGCGCAGAAGACTACGAAGAAGAAACCCGCCCGCCGCAAGCGCACCCGCGCGAAGGTGTCCAAATGAGCACCCACAGCGATCGCCTCGTCAAGAAGCTCTGGAGCTACTGCAACGTCCTCCGCGACGACGGTCTCAGCTACCAGGACTACCTGGAGCAGCTTACGTTCCTGCTGTTCCTGAAGATGGCCGACGAGCGGGCGGCGCTGACCGGCGACGAGCAACCCGTCCCCGAGGGCTACCGCTGGGGCGATCTGTCCTCGCCGGACATGGAGGGCGTCAAGCTCGAGGAGCATTACCGACAGACGCTCCGCCACCTCGGCCGGCAGAAGGGCATGCTCGGGCTGATCTTCGGCAAGGCGCAGAACAAGATCCAGGACCCGGCCAAGCTCCGTCAGCTCATCGTCGAGTTGATCGGCAAGGAGACGTGGCACTCCCTGTCCGCGGATGTCAAGGGCGACGCGTACGAGGGCCTGCTGGAGCGCAACGCACAGGACACCAAG
>JAAELP010000405.1 GCA_024226535.1 Planctomycetota bacterium
CCGTCGCGACCGCCGGCGTGCCCGTCGCGACCACCGGCGTGCGCGTGATCGAGCTCGCGATCGAGACCGACTACGAGTACTACACGCTTCACGAGGACGCCGCGTCCGCCGCCGCGTACGTGCTGGAGCTGTACGGCGCGGTCAGCGATCTCTACGAGCGCGATCTCGACATGCGTCTGGAGATCACGTTCGTGCGGATCTGGGACGACCCGGACGATCTCTTCAACGAGCCGAATCCGCTGGGCCCCTTCCAGACCTACTGGGAGAACAACATGACGACCGTGCCGCGCGACGCGGCGCAGCTCCTGTCGGGTCGGCGGAACCTCGCGTGGGGCGGGATCGCGTTCGTCGACGCCATCTGCACCTCCTCGGCCTACTCCGTCGTCGGGTACGTCCGCGGTTTCTTCCCGGATCCCTCGGGACCCGATCCCTGGCACTCCGACATCATCGTCACCGCCCACGAGCTGGGGCACACGCTCGGGTCGCGGCACACGCACGACTATGGTCTCGACGACTGCGACGACGACGACGGCCCGGCTGTGCGCGGCACGATCATGAGCTACTGCTCGCAGACCCGCAGCGGCGGCAACGCCAACATGGATCTGCGTTTCCACCGCTCGGTGCAGCAGGCGATCCGCCAGTTCACCGGTACGGTGGACTGTCTCGAGCTGGACTGCGGCGAGACCGCGTGCGACGACTGCAACGCCAACGGCGTGGCCGACGCCACGGACATCGCCATCGGCTTCAGCCTCGACCTCGACGGCAACGGTGTTCCCGACGATTGCCAGGCCGACTGCAACGAGAACCTGTTCCCGGATTCCTACGACATCGCCTTCGGCCTCAGCATCGACGCGCACGGCAACGGCATCCCCGACGAGTGCGAGGCCGACTGCGACGACGACGGCGTCTCCGATTACACCGAGATCATGGCCGACATGAGCCTCGACGTGAACCGCAATGCGATCCTCGACGCGTGCGAGGACTGCGACGGTGACGGCGTGACCGACCTCGAAGCGGTCGCCGGCGCGCACAACGTGTGGATCGCCAGCCGCGACACGGTGCGTATCCGTGAGTTCCATGCCCGGGCCGGCGTATCGATGCGAGCCGCGCAACCGGGGTGGATCAACGATCCCCAGGACGTGCGGGCGCGGCGCGACGGGCGAATCCTCGTCACCAGCGCCGCCGACGACCGGGTCGCGCAGTTCGATCGGTTCGGGACCTTCCTCGGCGACTTCGTGACCGCCGGCAGCGGGGGGCTCTCGGAGCCGGCGTGCATGGCGTTCAGCCCGGTCACCGGGCACCTCTACGTCGTGAGCCGCGATACCCACAGCGTCCTGGAGTACCACGGCAGCACCGGGGCGTTCCTGCGAACGTTCGTGGCGCCGGGATCCGGCGGGCTCGTGCTGCCGTTCGGCCTCGCGTTCGACGTGGACGGCGATCTGTTCGTGACCAGCCTGACCAACGAGATCAAGAAGTACGACGGCGCGACCGGCGCGTTCCTCGGCACCCTCGTGCCGGCGGCGGCCAACGGCGGGCTGACGGATCCGCGGGGGATGGTCCTGAACACGGATCGAACGCTGCTCGTGGCCAGCTACGGAACGGACCAGGTGCTGCGCTACGATCGGCTGAGCGGCGCATTCCTCGGCCAGTTCAATCATGGTGGTACGGACACCGTGCTCACGCTCGACGAGCCGTGGTGCATCCGGGTCGGTCCCGACGACAACGTCTACGTCAGCCGCCACGGCGTCGAGCCACATCCCGATGGTGGAACCGCGCCGCTGCACCTGACCGCCGCACGGGTCTACATCTTCGACTGGGAGACGGGCCTGTACATGCGCACGCTCGTGACCGGCAACGACACCGAGCTCTGGCACCCGACTGGCTTCGACTTCTTTCCGGACGTAGCGGTCGACGACTGCAATCGCAACGGAGTGCCCGACGAGTGTGAGTGCCCCGCCGACGTCGATCGTGACGGCGAAGTCGGCTTCGCCGACCTGCTCGTGGTCATCACGGAATGGGGCCCCTGCCCACCCGTCTCCCAATGTCCGCCCGACGTGGACGGAAGCGGGATCGTCAACTTCGGCGACATCGTGGAGATGATCGGAGCCTGGGGGCCATGTTTCTGATCGCTCAGCACGGCCCCCACGCGCCGATGATAAGCAGAATGTCGGAGAAGCCGACGTCCCCGCTGCCGTCGAGATCCTCCGGGCAGCAGCAGGGACCCCACGCCCCGATCACGGCGAGGATGTCGGCGAAATCCACCTGCCCGTTGCCGTTGAGGTCCTCGGGACACCCTCCGGCGAACGGGGGCGGGGGACCGAGCGTGTCGTACCGTACCGTCGCCATCTGGGTGCCCATGCCGACAAGGGTCGACCCCACCGTGTCCTCGCCCAGATTCGGCTCGAACGACAGAAGCGTCGTGGAGATGCCGAGCAGCGCCGCGTTGGCGCTGATGCGGTCCAGCGGGTGGCAACCGAGCGCGCCATCGTTCGGATCGAAATCGAAGTCGCAAAGCACGCTCATCTGGCCGTCGATCCGCGCCTTGCCCCGGTCCGTCTGAAGGGAGGAGACGAGAAACTGGTTCGGCACGTCGTAGTCGCTGAGCAGCGTCTGGTCCCAGCATGTCACGCACCGGTGGGTGCCGGAGAACTTCACCTCGTTCATGTTCCACACGTCGAAGCCCGCCTTCGTCGTGACGGGTCCTTCGCTCTCCTGGCGGAGGTCCATGCTGAGCGGATGCAGCGTCAGGTCCGTATCGGCGATCACGGTGAGCGGGCCGGAGAACGCGTCACCTCCGGCGGCTTGGAAGTCGAGCAGCAGTTGATCGTATCCCGGGGCGTACTTGGTGCCGTCGAGCTCGAGCACGCCCGGCGTTCCGGTGGGATCGCCTTGGGCGACGAGCGGATCGACGGCGGCGCTCGCGTAGGCCCGGTGCTCCCACGCCGTCGCCTTCTGGTAATGCACGACCGTCGCGCCGCCGGAGAGTTGGTTCCACTTGATCTCCTCGTCGTCGCCGTTGATCGCCCAGACGTAGAGCATGCCGCGGAGAACGCGATCGGAGGTGCCGGCGGGGTCCGGGCGCCCGGGCGGGAATCCCGGATCGAGAGTCGTGAACGGCGAGACGCCCATCGGCAGGCCGGTGAGCGCCGACCAGTACACGGGCTGGCTGTTCGTGAGCAGGATCGTGTTGTCGATGAAGTTCCAGCCGGGGTGCGCGGGCTCGGGGGGGTTCGCGTCGAGCGGCGGATCGCCGTTCACGAAGAACATCTTCACCAAGACCGGCGCGGCCGCATGGTTCTGGAGCGTGATGAACGTGTCCTGGATGAGGAAGAGGGACTGATCCCAGCGCACCTCGACGTTCGGCAAGACGAGCAGGCTGCCTTCACCGGTGCTGACGCGAACGGTGCCCGGTCCGGCGCTCGACGCTCCGGGCGCCGCCGGTCCGTCGTGCGCGCGCGCTCCGTCCAGTGGGGGCGGAGGCCCCAGAGGGTCGTAGCGAACGACCGCGCTCGTGTCGAGACCGTCCCCGCGGAGACCGACCGCGCTGGCGGCCGTCGCGGTGCCGGTGCCGAAGTCGAGCACGCGCGTCGAGACGCCGAGAAGCGGCGCGTCCACGCTCGTCACGTCCGGGCCATCGCAAATGAGGGACGCGCGGCCGTCGATGCGCGCCCATCCGTGGTCCGTCTGGAGCACCAGGAGCGGGAAGCTGTTCGGCGCGGCGTAATCGTCCAGGCGCGTCTGGTTCCAGCACGTTATGCACAGCTCCGTGCCCGTGAACTTCACCTCGTTCTGATTCCAGATCTCGAAGACCGCCTTCGTGGTGACGGGACCGACCGAAGTCTGTCCCAGGTCCGCCGGCACGACTTGCAGTGTGAGATCGGTACCGCTGGTCGTCGCGACCGGACCGGTGAACGCTCCGGAGCCGACCGCCTGGAAGTCCAGGAACAGTCGGTCATAGCAGGCCTCGAACTCGGTGCCGTCAAGCCGAATCTCGCCGGCCGTGCCGACCGGAGCGCCGTGGGTGCCGAACGCCGGGTACGCGACGGCCGCGTATTCAGATGCCGTCTGGTTCGTGTAGTCCACGACAGTGGCGTGACCGGAGAGGTGGTTCCAGTTGATCTGATGGTCTCCCGGTCCGGCGGCGAACACGTACACGAATGCGCGGAGAACCCGCTCCGATGACCCGTCGGGGTCCGGTCGCCCGGGCGGGAAGCCCGGATCCAGAATGGTGAGCGGTAGCAGGGGAACCGGGCCCGGGAGCCCGCTCGCGGCCGACCAGTACGTCGGATGTTCGCCGGTCAGCGTCATCTCCATGTCCACCGAGTTCCAGCCGGGATGCGCGCGCTCGGGGGGATCCGCGTCGAGTGGCGGATCGCCGTTCACGTAGAAGACGCGCAGCGTGACGTCCGAGGGGAAGTCATTGAGCACCGAGAGGAACGTGTCCTGGATCAGGAACCCCGCCGCGTTCCAGCGCAACTCGACCTGCGGGAGTACGAGGAGGCTGCCCTCTTCGTCGAAGCCGCCGCGAATCGCGGTGGGGTCCTCGAGCTCGCCGGCGGCGGCGGCGGACGCGAAACCGGTAGCGAGCGCGAACGCGAGGATCGCTGCAGGGGATCGTCTCATTGTATGTTCCTTCCCCCCCGGCGCGACGCATTGTAACTCCACCCGGCAGGGCCCCACGCGCCCAATCACACAATTGAACAGGCCCGCGGAGCGTGCTCCGCGGGCCTTCGGGTTTCGGTTCGTCGACGTTCGTCAGTTCTGCTCGATGATGATCGGCGTGTTGAACGCCATCGAGTCATCCTCGTCGACCGTCATGTCGGTCTCCTCGAGCTCGATCTCGTAGATCTCGACGAAGGGGTCGGTCGTGTCCAGCGTCTCCAGCTCGAAGATCGCGGCACGCTCGTAGTCGGTGACGACGCTGAACTTCTCGAGCGTACGGAGCTGCGCTTCCTGGCGGGCCCGAAGCTCGGCGAGCTTGCTCTCGAGCTGCTTGAGGTTGGCGACCTTGCCGAAGCGCTCGTAGCTCTGAAGCGTGGCCTGCTGCTCCTCGGTGAGCTCGATGAGGCGATCGTTGCGCTCGATGGCATCGATCTGCCGGTCGAGCTGCCAGAGCTGAGCCTGGTAGGTGCCGTACTCCTCCTGGAGCTTGGCGAGGATCTCGTCGAGACGCCCCTTCTGCTCGCCCAGGAACTTGAGCTGGAACTCGTCGTGGGCGAGGCGATCCTGCGTCGTGGTGCGGATGTGGTTGATCCGCTGTCCCTCGGTCATGGCCTCGTCGACCGTGAAGCGCACACCCTCGTAGCGGATGAAGACCGCGTTGGGCCTTCCGCTCTTGAGGCTCGCGGGCGTCACGATGCGCGACTCGGCGCGGGCGACGAGGTCCTTGAGGTTCTGGAGGTCCTCGGTGGTCAGCGACACGACCTTCCGAGCGACCTTGACGTCTCGCTCGAACTGGCCGATCTGCGTGTCCACCGCGGCGATCTCGCCGCTGACCTCCTCGATTCGATCGGGGTACTGGTCGGCGAGCTGGGCAAGCTGCCGTCGCAGGGCGACCGGGTCGTCCATGCAGCCGTCGACCGCGTTCTGCGCCTTCGTGCGGACCTGGGCAAGCCCGGCGGCCACGCGCTCTGGGCCAACCAGGAGGGTGATGCCACCAAGAGCGAGTCCGCCGATGACGCCGTACCGGAGAATGCAACGTGTGATACCGCTCATGGTTGCTCCTTTCGGACTCGGCAGCGAACAACGCTGCCAGGATCATCGGGGGTCGCGGGCCGTGCTCCGGCCTCCGTCGACCGCAACCTTCTTGGGGACCGACGGGCGGGATTTTCAGGTCCCCCTTCCTCCCGGCCCCCCCGGCTTTCCGAAACGGGGGCATGTTCCGCACTGCCCGTCCGGGAACGCCGCCGCGGGGACACCTGTGACGATCCGGTCGGTCATAGACTCAGAAAGACGCGGACGGGGGCGGAACCATGCTGAGGACGCCTGAAAGCCGGCTCCCGGCGAGCGGAACAAGAAGGTGCGGTGATGAATACCCTGACGACATCCTTTGTGCGCAGGCTTCGCAATCGTGACGAGGCGGCGTGGTTCGAGCTGTGGGAGATCTTCGGCCCGGTTCTGCGGGCCCAGCTCACCAAGTGGGGCCGCGGCCGGATCGGGGTCGAGACGGTGCGCGACCTGACCCAGGAGACGCTCGCCGCGCTCTCGGACTCGATCGACCGCTATGACCCCTCGCGCGGCGCCAGGTTCAGCACGTGGCTGCTGTCGATCGCGAAGCACGCGCTCGGTGACGAGATCGACCGCCGCATGGCGCTGAAGCGCGGCGGCGGGCGCAAGCCGGCGGAGTTCGATGAGCGCTTCATGGGACGCGCCGCCGCAGTCGAGGCCGACGAGGCGTACGAGCACAACGTCTTCCGGGCGAAGGTCTACGCGGCGATCCGCAGGACCGAGTCGGAAGCGGACTTCATGCAGTTCCAGGTGTACCGCATGCGTGTGTTCGACGACGTCTCCGGCAAGGAGGTTGCCGGGCAGCTCGGCGTGAGCGAGCCAACGGTGAGCCGCTACCTCCAGCGCACGCGCGAGCTGCTGCGGCAACGGCTCTCGGAAGTCGTCGCCACGTACAGTTTCACGGCCGAGGAGCAGGCTGAGCCCGAGCGAGCCGGCCTTGGCCGACGCGATTCCGGATTCGATGACGCGCTGGCGGAGATTTACCACCAGCAATCGCTGCTGATTCTCGAAGACGAGGCGGCTGCGTCCGAACAGTACTAGCGAACCGCGGCCGGCCGTGGGGGCCGGTCACGGTGAGGAGATGACCCGATGGCTGTTGGCGGATCACTGATGGGCGTACTGCTCTTTGCGCTGGCGATCGCGGCTTCCGTGCTCGTGCTGATCTTCGTCCTGGTGCCCGTCTTCAAGGGCCTCGGCTGGCTCATCACGAACCTCTTCCGCGGTCTCGGGTGGCTCGTGGCGCACCTCTTCGAGTTCATTGGCGGCATGATCGGCGACGTGGTGCGGTTCATCGGGGCGTTCATTGCGCTCGTCGTGCTCGCGCCGCTCGCCGTGCTCAACGTGGTGGTCGGGCGCTGGTCGGCGGCGGGGCACTACGCCGATTCCGTAAAGCGCGAGTGCAAGGTTGCCGGAGCCTGCGTCTACCGCTTCGTCCTGCGTCGCCCGCTCAAGCTCGTGCTTCTGCACGGCCTCCTCGAGGGCGTCGAGCAGCGCGTGCCGGAGGCGATGGCCGCGGCCCCCACGAGCGACAAGCCGAGCCGGCGCACCGGCCAGTTCGACGGGTACACGATCGTCGGCTCGCTCAAGGGCGGCGGCAGCGGAGCGAAGCTCTACATCGCGAGGCCCGACGACTCCGTCCGGGCGCGGCATCGAGACGTGCCCGAGCGCGTCGTGATCAAGTCGTTCGCCCTCAGCGAGGGATCGAGCCTGCCGCAGATCGTCCGCGAGTCGCGCGCCCTGGAGAGCGCGAAGCAACTCGGGCTCGTCTTCGATCATGGGTTGGACCCGCACCGGTTCTTCTACGTGATGCCGTATCACGCCGGCGACCACCTCGGCATCGTCACCCGCCAGCTTCACGGCGAGACGGACGGCTCGGGGCTCGGGCGGCGCCAGCTCGCCACCGCGTTCGCGTACGCCGATGACCTCGTCGGCACGCTCTCTACCTATCACCGCGGTGGCCTCTGGCACAAGGACGTCAAGCCCGAGAACATCATCGTCGACGGGGGCCGCGCGCAGCTCGTGGACCTCGGTCTCGTCACGCCGCTCCGTTCGGCGATGACGCTCACCACGCACGGCACCGAGTACTTCCGCGACCCCGAGCTGGTGCGGCAGGCGCTTCGCGGCGTGAAGGTGCACCAGATCAACGGCGCGAAGTTCGACATCTACGCGGCTGGCGCAGTCCTCTACTTCATGATCGAGAACACGTTCCCGCCGCACGGCGCGCTCAGCCGCTTCAGCCGCAAGAGCCCCGACGCGCTCCGCTGGATCGTGCGTCGTTCGATGGCGGACTACGCCCACCGGTACGAGACCGCCGACCAGATGCTCGCGGACCTGCGTCACATCTCCGCCGCGCCCGATCCGTTCGCGGTGCGGCCGGCGGACCTGCCGTCGATGCACGGGGCGGCTGTCGCCGACTTCGTGGACGAGCCGGTCGCGCCGGCTCCCGCGCCGCCCGCGCCCGCTCCGGTGGGCTCACCCGTTCCGCCTCCGCCGCCGCCGCTCGCGGTCGCGGCCGCCGTTGCGGCGTCGCCGTCCGTGCGAGGGCCGAAGCTGCGGGTCACGAACTGGTGGACCGGCGCGTACCGCGTGGACGATCCCGGCACGGCCAGCGCGCCGGCGCCGCGCATGGCGCCCGCCGCGGGGCATCCCGCAGCGCCCGCTCGTCACGCCGCCACCTCGCTTCGGCACGACATGGCGAACATCCGTCACCAGGTGCGCTCCGGCACCATGAGCGCTCGCAAGGCGGCGCGGGAGCAGGTCCGCGCCGCGCGGACGCGGGCGAAGGAGATCCGACGGCGGGCGCGCCGTCATCGTCAATCCGTCGCCGAGCGCCAACCGTCGCCGGCGCTGGTGATCATCGTCGCCGCGATCCTGATCGTCGGGGGCGTGTTCGTCGTCCGCGGCGTCAACCGGCCGGACCTCGGACAGCACGGCGTCTTCATTCATGACGACACGGCGACGGTGGAGGAGCTGGACAATAAGCTCGTGCAGGCGCTCGGCGGCGACCTGCACCGGGGCCGTCCGATCCTGCTCGTCCCCGACGCCGAAGGCGGCGATCCGGATCGCTACGAGGAGATCGGCGAGAGGTTCCGGCGCCAGGGCTACGACGTCATCACCGACACGTACATGGCGGGCAGCGGTGTCCGCGGGCTGATCGACAGTTGGAAGAACGGGGAGAGCGACGAGGCCGACGAGGCCCTCGAGAGCTTCCTGGAGCAGTACGGCCTGTACGGCGTCATCGACGTGACGACGCCGAAGCGGGGGGCCGTCTCCGGCCAACTCGTGTGGTCTTCCCGCAAAGGCGCCGAAGAGCGACGCTACCTCGCGGCGCAGCCGCCCGCGGAAGCGCTGCCGTACCTGTTGATCAACGATCACCCGGTTCGGCACGATCCCGGGATCGAGGAGCGCGTGGACTCGCTCGTGCACCAGCTCGAGGTTCGTGGGTGGACGGTCGTCACGGACGACGAGCTGGAGGCGGTCCTCCGGACGGCGCTGCCCGTGGTTCCCGTCGACGCCACGACGCCGGTTCCGGACCGCGTGCACGCCCTGCTGGCGCAGGCCGGTCTGGGTGGCATCCTGCACGTGCACGCTCCGGCGGGCGACGGCGACGCGCGGGATCGCGTGAGCATCATCGCGATCCGGGCCCTCCCGTCGGTGCCGATGGCCGAGGAAACGGGCCAGGAGATCACGGTCACTCCCGAAGCCGAAGCAGTCGATTCGTCGGCGGGAAGCTATGATGTGAACATGGATCAACTGGCGAACGCGGCGTGACCCCGGAGCGCAACGGACGGGCCGTGCTCACCAGCCTCCTCGGACCCTCTCCCGGATGAGAGGGTCTTGCTTTGCGCGGGCTCAGAACGCGAACAGCGCGTCGAGGAACTTGGCGATGATGCCCTTCTCGTTCGTCTTCTTCAGCTCGCCGCGGTTCATCTTCTTGACCCGCAGGTTGTGGATCTGGTTGGAGAGGACCGTGTTCGCGGCGGTCACGTCTTCCTGCCGGCACACGCCGGTGACCATGATCGACGAGGTCTCCTCGTCGTTCTGCACCTCGGTGTGGCCCTCGAGGACGAGGTTGCCGTTCGGGAGGATGTCGACGATCTCCGCGGTGACGCGGGCCGTGAAGTCGTCCTCGCGCTTGTAGTCACCCTCGCCCTCGAACTCCTTGGACAGCCCGAGACGCACGGCCGGCAGATCTTCGCCGCTGCCGTCGTTGAGTTGGAGTTCGAGCAGGTCGCTCAGCACCAGGTGCGGCCAGGCGGAGATCCGGCCGTCGATGTCGTAGTCCTTGCCCGTCTCGAGTTCATGCTTGCTCTTCGCCCGGCTCGTCTCGCGAACGACGATCTGCACGAGGTCGTGAAGCTTGAAGATCCGGGCGTCGGGCGGCGTGATCGCGAACATGCTCGTGTCACGCAGCGCGTGCGGTATCGATGCGTTCGAGCTCATCGACGCGTTCTCGATCGCGCGCGACATGAGCGACCGCTGCGGGTCGTTCTGTGCCGTCGAGGCGCCCGTGGCCACGAGCGTCGCCACCACCACCACCATTTTCTTGATGCTCATCGCGATTCTCCTCAGCGCCCGAGCTTGACCGCGGCCTCGCCCGGTCCGACCACCGTGGCCTGGAACGTCGTCCGTTCCCCGAGCTTCTGGAACTCGATCGCGTCGCCTCGCGCCCCGTCGTCGCGGGCCTCGGCCTGGAGCGTGATGACCACGCCGCCGACGAGGCAACGAACGACGACGCGGTCGCCGCGTTCCACCACGGTGCGCCGCCGCGCGTTCTTCTCACGGAGCACGTCGCCGCGGTGCAGGCGCCGGGTCGCGAGGCGGCCGGCGATCTCCTCGGGTCGGGTCGGGCCTCCCGCCTGGTTCGGGCTCAGCCACTGGGTCTTGACCTCGATGTCCTCGAGCCCGATCTCGTCACCGTGGGCGAGGTCGCGACGGAGCACGAGCACCGGCACGTGCACGATCGGGCGGAGGGTAATCGTGCGCGTCTCCGCGATCGTCCCGTCCACCCACGTGCGCACGGTCAGCCGCACGCGATCGGTGCGGAGACTGCTCTCGGGCACGATCTCGTACTGGCGCCCTGCCTCGGGGAGATCGAGCAGGTCGGTCTCGCCGCGCTCGAAGCGCAGGCGGAGATCGCCGGGCTCGACGCCGAGGGCGCGGATGACATCGCGGGCGATCCGGCCGCCGAGCGTCGGCTGCGCGATCATGGCGGTGGCGTGCAGTTCCACGTGAGGGCTCACCTCCGCGGCGCGCCTCACCTTCGCCGTCTCGATCGACATGCCTTGCATCGCGTCCGGTGCGGTGGCGCCGGAGGTGGAGCGTGGCCGCACGATCACCGAGCGTCCACTGATGTTGACGCGGCCGCGATGAGCGCCGGCCTCGTGCAGGCGGCGCCGCACCTCGGCGATCGGGATCTCCAGGGGCTGGCTCGGATCGTCGATCTCGGCCACGACGAGATCCGCGAAGCGGCGGGCCTCCTCGCCCTCGAGATCGGCGACGAGCGAGAGGCGCACCGCGTCGGCGCGGGCGGGCAGCCGCACCGACGACTTGAGCCGCACGGCGTCGGCGGTGGCGACCGCCGTGCACGTCGCGGCGAGAAGTACGGCGGTGATGGTGTTGTATCGCATGAATCGCATGAGTCGTCCCAACGTCACGAGTTCAAGTCATTTAGAAGGACCGGAGCCGCCCCACCGTCTGGAGGACTTCGTCGGCGGCCTGGATCGACTGGCTGTTGATCTCGAAGGCGCGTTGCGTCTTGATGAGCTGGACCAGCTCCGTCACCGGGTCGACGTTCGATCCCTCCAGCGCGCCCTGGAGTATGCCGCCCCGCGCTCCCTGGAGCGGCTCGCCGAGCTGCGCCTCGCCGGACGCGGCGCTGGGCACGAACAGGTTCTCGCCGATCTGCCGGAGCCCCGCCGGGTTTACGAAGATCGCCGTTTCGATGTTCCCGACGATCTCCGAATCCACCTGGTCCTGGTAGGACACCGAGACCGTGCCGTCCTCGGTGACCGTCACGCCGACCGCCTCCGGGGGAATGACGATCGGCGGCTCGAGCCGTCGCCCTTCGTCGGTGGCGAGGACCATCTCGCCGTCGCGGTTGCGCGTGAAGTTGCCGGCACGCGTGTAGGCGAAGCCTTCACCGACCTCGTCCCCGACCTCGACCTGGAAGAGCCCGCGCCCGGCGATCGTGAGGTCCAACTGGCGATCGGTGATCTCGATCGGGCCCTGCGTGAAGTCGAGCTGCGTCCCGGAGACGCGCGTGCCGAGACCGACGTACAGGCCGATGGGTCGCTGGTCCCCGTTGTTGTTCTCCACGCCCGGCTGCTTCTTCTCCAGGTACATCAGGTCCTGGAAGTTCGTGCGGCTGGCTTTGAAGCCCGTCGTCTCGACGTTGGCGAGGTTGTTCGCCGTGACATCCAGCGACGTGCTTAGCGCGTTGAGCGCCGTGGAGGCGGAGTGCAATGCTACGAGGGCCATGGGAGCTCCTTGGACGGAAAGCGTCGCGTGATCAGGCGACCCGCGCGAACGTGTTGAACGTCCGCCCGAGGATCTGATCGTGGTACTGCATCATCTTGAGGTTGGCCTGCGCGGTCTTTGCGGCCGAGATCATGGAGTTCATGGTGATGATCGGGTCGACCGCCGAGGACTCGATGTGTCCCTGGATGATGCTCCCACGGAACGGTCG
>JAAELP010000406.1 GCA_024226535.1 Planctomycetota bacterium
CCCCCAACCGGTAGCGGAGCCGGCAGGACGCCGGCGCAGCGGTAGGTCCCACCTCGCGCAACGGTACGTCGACCACCGCGCAGAGCGCAACCCCCCTCACCCCCCTTCGAATAAGTGATCCATGATCACGTCGCGCACCGCCGTGCACGGCAGCTCGCCCGGGCCGTCGGCGGTCTCGGTGATCAGCACCGGACGCTCCTCGTCCGGCTGGTCGACGCGCCCGTGCGAGCCTCGGACGAGCGACTCATCCAGCGGGATCACGTCCATCAGCATCCGGAAACCGAGCTTCTTCTGGGCCACGCGGCGCGCAATGCGCAGCTTTGGCCACGCAATCGCCGGATCGACGAACAGCTCCACCGGGTCGTACCCCGGTTTGCGGTGGATGTCGACCGTCCGCGCGAAGTCCGGGGCGCGGGTGTCGTCGAGCCAGTATCGATAGCTGAACCACGTGCCGCGGTCGGCCACGAGCACGAGGTCGCCGGCACGGTCGTGGTCGAGGCCCGCGGCGCGCTTGCCCTCGTCGTCGAGCACTTCCGCCACGCCGTCGACGCCGGCGAGGAGGTCGCGGAACTCGTCGCGGCGGGACGGATCGCGCACGTACACGTGCGCGACCTGGTGATCCACCGCGGCAAACGCGTCGCTGGCCCCCGCGTCGAGCAGTTCGTGTCCCTGCTCCTCGCGCACCCGCACGGCGCCGTGCTCGCGCAGGATCCGGTTGACCGGCACGGCGCCGTTCACCGCTTCGATACCGTACTCGCTGAGCATGATCACGCGGACGCCGCGTGAATCGAAGAAGTCGAGCAGCTCCCCCACCACCTCGTCGATCTCGCCCACCGCCCGCGCTATGCCCCCAGCGCCCGGCCCGAGCCGCTGAAGGTCGTAGTCCAGATGCGGCAGGTAGATGAGCATCAGCGTCGGCGACGTTCGCTCGTGCACGTGCTTCGACGCACGGGCGATCCACCGGCTCGAGGCGATCCCCGCCGCGGGGCCCCAGAACTCGAACAGCGGAAACGTCCCGAGGCGCTCCTGAAGCTCGTCGCGCAGCTCCGGCGGATCGGTGTACACGTCGGGGAGCTTCCGCCCGTCCGCCTTGTAGATCGGGCGCGGCGTGACGGACACGTCCGCGGTCGAGTACATGTTGTACCACCAGAACATATTCGCGCAGGTCACGGACGCGTCCCGCGCCCGCGCCGTCTCCCAGACCTTCTCGGCCCGCACGAGCCGGTTCGACTGCCGCCAGAAGCGGACCTCGCACTGCTCCCGGTCGTACCAGCCGTTGCCGACGATGCCGTGGTCGCGCACCGGCGCTCCGGTGAGCATGCTCGACTGCACCGAGCAGGTCACCGCGGGGAGGACCGGCACGAGTCGGCGCAGCGCGCGCCCCTCGGCGAACGCGCGCATTCGCGGCGCGTGCTCCAGCAGGGCCGATGTGAGGCCGACGACGTTGATCACCGCGGTGGCGTTCGGCATGACGGGTCAGGATCCCAGAATACGCTGGTGGCCCCACGTCGTGAGCAGGAAGCACGCTCCCGCGGCGAGCGCGAGCCACGGCCGATCGAGCAGGCAGAGGAACCACCCGTCCGCGAGGCAGATGCCGGCCAGCCACGCCATGATCGCGTGCGGCGGGCGCGGCGGGCTCGCACGCAGATGCCGGGCGGCGGCGACGATCCAGACGATCATGACGAGCCCGGCCGCGATCGTCGGCGCCGGCGCCGACGGCCCGACGACGAGTGCCGGCAGCAGCAGCGGCACCGGCAGCAGCCACAGCAGCCGCCCCGTCACCGGGCGCGCCGACTGCGCTTCGCCCTGCGCCAGGCGCGTGACGACGGCCACGTAGGCGGTCATCGCCCCCGCGATCGGCAGCACGGTCATCGCGTCGAGGTTCGGATTCACCGCGACCGCGGCGACGACGTACACGAGCCCGCGACACAGCCCCATGAGCGCGACGGACGCCGCCAGGCGCTTGTGCAGGAAGTCGTAGGCGACGATGACCGCGACCAGCGCCACGCCCCAGCCGAGAGCCGCGATCCCGAGCGGCGCGAGCGCCGCCAGGCCGATCCCGAGCGCTCCGAAACCGATGACGAACGCGCTCCGGCGGGACACGCGTCCGGACGGCACCGGCCGACCCGGGCGCTCCTCCCGATCCATCGCCGCGTCGACCGCATCGTTCAGCGCCATCCCGCCCACGTACATCATTCCGATCGCCACCGCGACGAGCCCGAAGATCGGCGCCACCCGCAGCTCCGTTACCCCGCCGATCGCGCAGCCGACGAGGACGTTCGTCACGCACGTCGGCATGTTCGAGATCCGGGCCAGCTCCAGCAATCCGCGTATTCGGCTCATGAGCATCTCCCGGCGGCGGCGGCGCTCCGGACCCACTCCAGCTCCCGCGCGATCCCCGCCGCGAGATCGTCGCCGCGGAGCGCCTCCGGCAGGACGCCCCAGGCGTACGTCTCGACCTCGTAATGGCGCACGTCCGAGAGCACCGGCGCGAGCGCGATGCACTCGGCGAGCTGACACTGGGTCGTGGCCAGCGGTCCGAATCCGTCGACGAACACCGGGACGTGATAGTGCACGCGCCACTGACCGCGTCGCGGACCGTCGGCGAGCGCGGTCGGAAGGTCCTCGAAGAAGGCCACCTCGTCGTCGAAGGCCACGGTCGTCTGGTGCAGGTACCGATCCTCGCCGAACGCCGACAGCGCCTCGAGCGCCGCCGCCCGGGCGTGGTCGGCGCTGAACGTCTCCAGATCCACGGCGACGGCGTTGGAGAGCTGCACCTTGCCGACGCGGATACCGGCCATCGCGTACGCGCGGAGCACGACCTCCTGCTCCTCGAACATCACCGCCGCGTGGCAAACGTCGTGACACACCCGCAGGTAGCGGCGGGCGCGATCACCGTCGGCGCCGGACGCGAACCAGCGACCGAAGAACGCCTCCACGTCCGCCCCGAACTGGAGCAGGCAGCCGGGCTCGGGCTCGAGATCCACGTGAACGAGTCGCCCCGTCGTCTCCTCGAGCTTCTCCAGGTGTCCCACGACTTCTCGCAGCGCGGTGGCGGACGCGCTCATGCGCTCCGCGTCCCGCGCGCCCGCCGGCCAGCCGATCGGGAGCGTGGAGACGCTCCCCTCGTCGCCGGGCGCGAGCAGGGTGGCGAGGATCGCGGCGAGGTTGCACGTGTACGCCAGCCGATCCGGATCCGTCCAGTCCGGCTCGTAGACCCGGCGCTTCACGATCGGCTGGTGGAAGTCGCCGTACGGGAAACCGTTGAGCGTGTAGGCGAGCAGCCCGTGCTCCTCGAGCAGGTCCTGCAACTCGCCGCCCCGTTTGCCGAGGACGATCTCGCTCACCGCGTCGACCGACAGCCACAGCCCCACGCCCATCGGCGCCTCCGGCGACACGATCGCCTTGACCGCGGTCGCGTGGGTCAGCAGGTTCGCGCGCGTGCTCGCCCAGTCCGCACCGGCGTGCACGTTCGTGCAGTACCCGAGCACGGTCCCGGCGCCGAAGACGTCACGCATCGATATCGAACTTGCCGCTCTGGGAAAGGAACCGGTGGGGGTTGTCGAAGGAGATCTTGTCGATCTCGGCCTCGCCGTGCCCGCGGGCGGCCATCTCCAGCCGCGTCTTGGGAACGGCGAGCGGGTCGCTGTGGCCCCAGTCACCGGCGGAGTTGATCCACAGGCGCTCGCCCCCGTACGTCTCGATGATGTCCGCGGCGCGTTGGGGCGTGCACTTCGTGTCCGGGTAGAGCGTCATCCCCGCCCAGAACCCGGCGTCGAGGACGACCGAGACGGTGTGCTCCTCCACGTGGTCGATGAGGACGCGCCCGGGATCGATGCCCCCGTTGTTGCGCACCGCGTCGATGATGAGCTTCGTGCCCTTGAGCTTGTCCTCGAGGTGCGGCGTGTGGATGAGCACGAGCTGGTCGTGCCGCTCGGCGAGCGCGAGCTGCTCCTCGAAGATCGTCAGCTCGTTGCGGCTGTTCTTGTTGAGGCCTATCTCGCCGACGCCGAGCGCGGTCGGCCGCTCGAGGAACTCGGGCATGAACGACATCACCTCCCGCGCGAAGGCCGGATCCTCGGCCTCCTTCGGGTTGAGGCAGATCCAGCAGAAGTGCCTGATGCCGTACTGGGCCGCCCGCTGGGGCTCGAACTCGGTGAGCTGCGAGAAGTACGTGTAGAACCCCTGGGGCGTCGAGCGATCGAAGCCCGCCCAGAACGCGGGCTCGGTCACGGCCACGCACCCGGCCTGCGCCATCTGGCGGTAGTCGTCGGTGGTGCGGGAGACCATGTGGATGTGCGGGTCGATGTACTTCACGGCCCCGCGCCTCCCGGGGGAACCGCGCCGTAGGCGCCCTTCGTACCCGCCGACTCGATCGGCTCGGTCGTGTGGTCGCTGAAGTGCTCGAGGACGCGGCGGGCTCGCCCGGGTTGGCCGTCGATGAGCAGCTCGATCGCCTCGCGCAACGCCCGCACGCGGAAGTCGTCGTCGTCTTCGTCGCCGTTCGACTGCGCTCGATCGAGCCGGTCGAGGAACGCGGCGATGTCGATGACCCGCGCCCGGTGCTCCATGAAGTAGCGCTCGACGACTTCGGAGCGCGACATGGGACAGGTGGGCTTGTCGGCGTTCATGCGCGGGCTCCACGAGGAACCGGGAGTCTACCTCCGAACGGCGGCGAGGGTGCCGAGGCGCTCGATCGACTCGATCATGGCGGTGGTGTCGATCTCGTGCGCTTCGAACGGGCAGCCGATGCCGTCCACGAGCGTGATCGTCAGCCGGCCACCGAGGTGCTCGCGGAACTCCTCGAGCCCCTCCATGACCGCCTCGTGATCCGCCAGCAGGTCATCGTACAGCGTGAACCCGATCTCGGTGAGGCAGCCGAGCACGGCGTCGGCGTCGTCGGCGGCGAGACGCCCGATCCGCGCGGCGTACAGCGCGTCGAGCGCGATCCCGATGGCGACGGCCTCGCCGTGCCGGATCCGGAAGTTCGAGAGCTGCTCGAGCTTGTGCGCCGCCCAGTGACCGTGATCGAGCGGCCGCGCGTTGAGCAGCTCGAACGGGTCGCCGCCGCGGGTGATGTGGTGCAGGTGAAGCACCGCCGATCGCTGGATGATCGGGAGCGCCGCCGCCTGGTCGCGCTCGCGCAGACGCCCGGCCACCTCGACGATGCGCCGGAACAGACGCGCGTCGTGC
>JAAELP010000407.1 GCA_024226535.1 Planctomycetota bacterium
CGGGGCACTCGATGACGCCCCACGGACCCGTCGCGCGCAGCGTTCCGTACACGGTCCCGATGCCGTCGAGCGCGTGCACGTCGTACGGCTGGAACTGGTAGTTGATCTCGCCGGTGAGCAGCACGGTCAGGACCGGGCCGTCGACGAACCGCCGGCGGTACTCGGCGACACGCGCGTCGCGTTTCGCGGCACGTTCCTGCTCCTCGGCCAGCAGCACCTCGTAGTCGTAGAGCCCCGCCCGCTCCAGCGCGGACTCGGCGAGCTTCCGCGGCAGCTTGAACCGGATCGCGCGGCGGAGGATCCGAACGTAGTCGGTGCCCTTGCCGAGCCGATCACGCCAACCCGGCTCCGCTTCGTCGAGCAGCAGCCCGTACGGCGGGCCGGAGGCGTAGGCGAAGCTCCGCACGAGGCTGCCCATGCCCGCGTAGCTCTGGAGTCCGGCCAGCGCGCGGCGGCGCTGCGTCTCGGCGTCGGCGCCGCTCAGACGCAGGCCGGTGTACTCCGCGAGACCTTCGCTCAACTCCAGCGAGCGTTCTTCGGCGGCGGCCTTGCCCCCGAAGAGCTTGCGCCGGTGGGCCCGGAAGACGAGCGCGTCCTTCAGCGCCTCGCTGGCCAGCGGCTCGATCTCCTCGAACGCCTCCGCGAGCGCGCGCCACTCGAGGCGAATCCAGATGCGCCCCTCGGCGGTGTCGAGATGGTGGTTGTCCACGACCGCCAACGGGATGCCGAGCCCAGGCTGGATGCGGTGGAAGCACTCGTGCATCATCAGGGCACCGGCCCACGTCTCCGCCGCGGGCAGCGGCCAGACGACCATCGTCCACCGCATCCCCGACCAGATCACGGAGGTGTTGCCGATGTTGAGCCGCTCGGGCAACGTGCCGACCCAGAGGTCCTCGCCGCGCCGCGCCAGCGTGCGGTCACGGTCCCGCTGGTTGGCGACGATCGTCCGCGTCGCGCGATCGACGAACATCATCGGCCCGTAGAGCCGCCGGCCCCAGAGCTTGCCGCCGTCGGCCTCGCTCAGCACGCGGGCCTCGGCGAAGAGCGCCGCGGCCCGTTCGAGATCGATCGCCGGCTCGGGGGAGGGGGGGACCGGGGGATCCGGCGCGGCGGCGACGCTCGCGGCGAGCAGTCCCGTCGCGAGGACGGCCCGGCACCATGGTGTCGTTCGGCGCATCACGGATCCCATCCTACGCAGGGACGCGCTGAGTCCATCTACCATGCGGGGATGTCACCCGAAGAGTTTCGAAAGTACGGCCGCGCCGTCGTGGACTGGGTCGCCGACTACATGGAGACCGTCGAGGATCACCCGGTCCGGTCACGCGTGAAGCCGGGCGAGATCCGCTCGATGCTCCCGCTCGCGCCGCCGGCCGAGGGCGAGGAGTTCGACGCCATCCTCCGCGACCTCGACGACGTGATCATGCCCGGCATCACGCACTGGCAGTCGCCGAACTTCTTCGCGTACTTCCCGGCCAACGTTTCGGGCCCGTCGATCCTCGGCGAGCTCGTCTCCGCGGCGCTCGGCGTGCAGGGCATGATGTGGATCACGAGCCCGGCCTGCACGGAGCTGGAGACGCACGTGCTCGACTGGCTCGTGGACATGCTCGGCCTGCCCGAGCGGTTCCGATCGACGACCGCCGGCGGCGGCGTGATCCAGGACACCGCGTCCAGCGCGACGCTCTGCGCCCTGCTCGCGGCGCGCGAGCGCGCGACGAGCTTCGCCGCCAACGCAAGCGGCGTCGATCGTCCGCTCGTCGCCTACACCTCCAGCCAGGCGCATTCCTCCGTCGAGAAGGCGATGATGATCGCGGGCGTCGGGCGCGAGCGTCTTCGTCTCGTGGACGTCGACGGGTCGTTCGCGATGCGCCCGGGCGCCCTCGACGCGGCGATCCGGCGCGACGTCGACGCCGGGGGAACGCCGTTCTTCGTCTGCGCGACCGTCGGCACCACGTCCTCGACCGCGATCGATCCGCTCCCGGAAATCGGCCGGATCTGCCGGCGATCCCGTCTCTGGCTGCACGTCGACGCCGCCATGGCCGGCACCGCGGCGCTGTGCCCGGAGTTCCGGTGGATCCACGACGGGCTCGAAACCGCCGACAGCTACTGCTTCAACCCGCACAAGTGGATGTTCACCAACTTCGACTGCGACTGCTTCTGGGTGGCCGACCGCGCCGAACTGATCAACACGCTGAGCATCCTCCCGGAGTACCTGAAGAACGAGGCGACCGCCACCGGCGCCGTCATCGACTACCGCGACTGGCACATCCCGCTCGGTCGCCGGTTCCGCGCGCTCAAGCTCTGGTTCGTGATCCGCTCGTTCGGGGTCGAGGGACTACGGCGCCGGGTGCGCGAGCACGTCCGCCTCGCCCAGGACTTCGCGCGACGCGTGGCCGCCGACGACCGCTTCGAGCTTGCCGTCGCGCCGCCGCTGAGCCTCGTCTGCTTCCGCCACGTCGCCGGCGACGAAACCACCGGGCGTCTCATGGACGACCTCAACGACACCGGCCGCGTCTACCTCACGCATACGAGGCTGGGCGACGCGTTGTACATTCGCATGTCCATCGGCCAGGCCAACACCACCGAGGACCACGTCGACCGCGCCTGGGCGCTGATCGACGAGCTGGCGCCGCGCTGACCGCAGGCGCCTCCGGCTACGCCGCCTTTGACTCGTCGCCGCCGCCGCCCAGCACGCCGTTCGCCCACACGATCGATGTCCGGTACGCCTCGAGCACGTCCATCTCGGCGACGCCGATCCCGTCGGCGGTGGACGCCATCGCCTCCCAGTCGCCGCGCTCCATCGCCAACGCCAGGTCGAAGACGGGGCGCAGCCGCGACGAGCCGCCCAGCAGCGCGGCGCGGACTTCGTCGGAGACCGGCATGCCGTCGAGAACCTCCGCGAGCGGCTGGTCCACGAGGGCGTCGATCACCGAGAGCATGCCCATCGCGAACAGGTCGAGCTCGCGCTCGCCGAGACGCACGAGCGGCGCCATCGACTCGCAGAAGCGGGCACGGATGAGACAGGTCGTGAACAGCTCCGAGGGCTTGTCTTCCCCCAGCGAGCTGAGCGCGATCAGCGAGCCCCACTTGCGCACCTGCCGCGTTCCCAGCAGCAGGAGCGCGTGCCGGATCGACTCGATCCGCGAGCTGAACCCGAAGCTCACGGAGTTGAGGTACTTCAGGAGCTTGTAGGACATGCCCACGTCGCCGCGGATGATCTCGCCGATGCGATCGAGGTCGAGGTCCTTCTTGTTCGCCTCGGCGAGGAACTCGACGATCTTCCGCTTGTTGCCGACGAGGTTCGTGCGGCTGATGAGCTGCGGCTTGCAGAAGAAGAAGCCCTGGAGGTAGCGGTACCCCAGCTCCGCGGCCTCGGCCACGTCGTCGTGGCACTCGACCTTCTCCGCGAGCAGCCGCAGACCGGCCGCCTGGCCGCGCTCGGCGAACGCGCGGCGCTGCTCCGGGGTGGAATCCATGAAGTCCACCTTGAGGATGTCGATCTCGCCGAGGAGCGGCTCGAAGCGCTCCTCGAAGATGAAGTCGTCCAGGGCGACCTGGTACCCCGCCGCTCGCGCGGCCCGGGTGGCCTCGATGATCTCCTCGTCGGGGTCGATCGTCTCCAGGATCTCGATGACCGTCTGCCGGGGCGGGAGCACCGTGTACAGCTCCTCGACCAGGATCCGGCGCGTGACGTTGATGAACAGCTTCCGGCCCGAGGTGAGCTGCTGGAGCCCGTGGATGCTCACGCTCTCGCCCATGGCCCGCGAGGTCGCCTGGTCACCGTCCACGCCGTCCACGCTGGAGAAGTAGTTCTCGGGCCCGCTCCGGAAGAGCAGCTCGTACCCGTAGACCCGGTGTCTCATGTCGAAGATGGGTTGGCGCGCGATGAATGACTGCATGCGGTTCCCCGGTGCGCGCGAAAGCCCGGCGCGGACCGATGGTGCTCCTCATCCTGTATTGGCTCGATCAGCGGAGCGGATGAGACGGCCCGCCGACACCCGCGCGCCGGCGGGCCCGGATCACCGCACAGAGCCACCAGAGCCCGCCGATCAACGTGCGATAATCGGGTGGGTATCCTCTACCGGACCCTCGCTCGGAAGGAAGGAAACCGCATGGGCTCGGTCAAGGCAGGCGGAGGATGGCCCGCGATCTTCTACGTCTTCCGCAAGGCGCGGGAGGCGGGCGGGATGTGGCGCCTCCACAAGGCCCTCCGCGCCCGCAACGCGTGCAAGGCGTGCGCCCTCGGCATGGGCGGCCAGCTCGGCGGCATGGTCAACGAGCGGGGTCACCGGCTGGAGGTGTGCAAGAAGTCGATCCAGGCGATGGCCGCGGACATGCAGGGGCGCGTGCAGGGGCACTTCTTCGACGACTTCAGCATCGAGAAGATGCGCGGCTTCTCCCCGCGCGAGCTGGAGACGGCGGGACGGCTCGTGGAGCCGATGTACAAGGGGCCGCTCGACACCCACTACCGGCCGATCGCGTGGGCCGAGGCGATCGACCGCGTGGCGGCGAAACTCCGGAAGACGACGCCCGACGAGAGCTTCTTCTACTTCAGCGGCCGGTCGTCGAACGAGGCGGGTTTCCTGCTCCAGCTCTTCGCCCGGCTGCACGGCACGAACAACGTCAACAACTGCTCCTTCTACTGCCACCAGGCGTCGGGCGTGGGGCTCTCGAGTGTGACGGGATCGGGGACGGCGACGGTGCTGCTCGAGGACGTCGAGCGTTGCGACCTGCTCGTGCTCATCGGGGCGAACCCCTCGTCGAACCACCCGCGGCTCATGAAGACGATCGTGGAGCTGCGCCGCCGCGGCGGCAAAGTCATCGTGATCAACCCCCTCCGCGAGGTCGGGCTCGAGCGGTTCCGCGTGCCGTCGGACGTCCGCAGCATGTTGTTCGGATCACGCACCAGCGACGCGTACGTCCAGCCGCACATCGGCGGCGACATCGCCTTGCTCTCGGGCATCGCCCGGGCGGTGCTCGACCGCGACGCCGTGGACGAGTCGTTCGTCGAGCGGTCCGCCGACGACTGGGCCCGGACCCGCGACCACCTCGCGGCGCTCGACTGGGACGAGATCGTCCGCCTCAGCGGCGTTCGGCGCGACGAGATCGAACGGCTCGCGGACATGTACATCGCGTCGGAGCGCACGATCTTCTGCTGGGCGATGGGAATCACGCACCACGAGCACGGCGTCGAGAACGTCCAGGCGATTGCGAACCTCGCGATGATGCGCGGTCAGCTCGGCCGTCGGGGATGCGGGCTCCTGCCGCTGCGCGGTCACTCCAACGTGCAGGGGATCGGCTCCGTCGGGGTCACGCCGAAGCTCAAGGACGCGATCTTCGAGCGGCTCGAGGAGACGTTCGACGTGAAGCTTCCGACGAGCGCCGGGCTCGACACGCTCGACTGCATCGTGCGCGCCCACGAGCAGCGGATGCGTTTCGCCCTGTGCCTCGGCGGCAACCTCTACGGCTCGAACCCCGACTCGACGTTCGCCGCCGAAGCGATGAACCGCCTCGACACGGTTGTCTACCTCAGCACGACGTTGAACACCGGCCACGCGTGGGGCACCGGGCGCGAGACGATCATCCTGCCCGTCCTCGCTCGCGACGAGGAGCCGGAGGCGACGACGCAGGAGTCGATGTTCAACTACGTGCGCTTCAGCGAGGGCGGCCGTCCGCGGCACGAGGGGCCGCGCAGCGAGGTCGAGGTGATCGCTTCGATCGCCGAAGCGTACTTCGCCGGCGACGGCGACACCGCCGCCGACTCGCCGATCGACTGGGCGTCGATGCGTCGCCACCGCCGCATCCGCGAGGCGATCGCGAAGATCATCCCGGGCTACGCGGCGATCGGCGAGATCGACGAGACGAAGCGCGAGTTCCAGATCGACGGTCGCACCTTCCACGAGCCGTCCTTCCCGACCGCGAGCGGCCGCGCCCGGTTTCACGCCGTCGCGCTTCCCGAGCTGCGTGGCGGCGGCGACGGCGAGCTGCGTCTCATGACGGTGCGCTCCGAGGGGCAGTTCAACACCGTCGTGTACGAGGAGGAGGACGTCTACCGCGGCCAGGAACGGCGGGACGTGATCATGATGTCCGATGCCGACCGCGCGCGGCTCGGGCTGGAGATCGACCAGCTCGTCCGCGTGGTGTCGGAGGCGGGCGCGCTCGCCAACGTGCGCGTGCGGCTCATCGACGTCGCTCCCGGCAACGCCGTCATGTACTTCCCGGAGGCGAACGTGCTCGTGCTGAAGACCGCCGACGCCCGCTCGAAGACGCCGTCCTTCAAGAACACGGTGGTTCGCGTCGAGGCGTGAGCAGCGCCGAGTGCTCCGCCGGCGTGTTCACGTTGGCGAGCTGGCCGGCGCGGTCGGCGGCGACGTCGACGATCCGCGGCCGGAGCGCCGCCAGCAGATCGCGCAACGCGCGCCGTCCCTCGTCGAGATGACGCCGAACCATCGGCAGCGCGGCGACGTCGAGACGCACCGGAAGCGGATACGGCTCCGCGGTTCCCTTCAGCCGAAAGACGGTCGCGGGCTCGTCGCAGCCCACGGCGAGCAGCGCGAGCAGGTCCGTCGTCAGGCGGGGCATGTCGCACGGCACGACGAGGAAGTGTCTGTCGAGCCCCGATGCGAGCAACGCCTCGATCCCCCCCAGCGGGCCCTGGTCCGGACGGAGATCGAAGACCCGTTCGTGGTCGGGCAGCGCCGGTGTGTCACCGACGACGACCACGCGTGACGTGAGCGGTGCGAGCACCGATTCCACCCGCTCGATCATCGTCACACCGTCGCCGGCGGGAAGGACCTCCTTGCGGCGTCCCATCCGCCGGCTCGCGCCCCCGGCGAGGATCGCGCCGGTGACCGACGCGCGCTCACCCATGCCGCTCGACCGCGATTCGTTCGCCGGGCGCGATCTGCCCCGGCGTGATCACGCGGGCGTAGAAGCCGCAGCGCCCGACGATGACCTCCTTGAGCGTGGGGTCGATCGCGTCCAGCACGTAGCAGGGCTTGCGACGCTTGGTCAGCTCCAGCTCGACGCCGCCGGAGAGGCGGAGCCGGTCGCCGATCTCCAGCGCATCCACGTCGAGCCCGCGCGTGGTCAGGTTCTCGCCGGTCGCGCCGGGGCCGACCGAGTAGCCCTCGCCCCGCAGGTCGTCGAGGTCCTCGATGTCGATGATGCACACGGCCTGGAGCGGGGTGTTGTGCTTCTCGTGATCGTGCCCGTCACCCACGAGACCGGCGACGGTGACGTCGGCGGTACGGACGGCGCGTTTGGGAATCCCCCCCGAGGAGATGTTGACGGAGACGATCGTGGGCGAACTCGACATGGGCCTTGATCGTAGGTTCACGGAAGCGACGGAGCGACGATGGGGTTGAAGCCGATAGGGGTAAGGTCGACATGCGCGTGCTCCCGCTGACCATCCTCGTCGTGCTCGCCGCCGCCCCCGCGGCGTGGGGGCAGATGCCGCTGGAGCCCGTCGACGAGGCCGTCGCGGACATGGACCCGCTCGCCACGAGCACGCGGGTAGCGCCGGGCGATCAGCGGCTGCCGATCGGCTTCATGCGTCTGTACCGCGTGCCGGATCGCGACGACCTGCTCATGCGGGTCAACGGCGGCCTGTACGCGGTGTTCCCCAGGTCGCTCTACGCCCAGTCCCGGTTCGGCCAGGTCCCCTTGATCCCGAACGACACCGTGTTCCACATCGGCCCGACGACGGTCGAGACGCTGGCGGACGGGACGCCGGATGCCGGGGCGGAGCACCGGGCGGAGCACCGGGTGGAGCGGCGGGTGGATCGGTCGGTGGCGGGTGTGATACCTGCGACGTCCCCGCCGGCGAGCACGGTGCAGCGTCCTCCTCCGTCGGGACCGACGACGATCGTCAACGACTCGGTATATCGAGCTCGGAGAGTGCGCGCGTTGATGGTCCGAGCGGCGCGGGCGGCGCGCGAGGGGTGGCCTCACGCCGCGCGTGGCCGATCGTCGTCGTCGAAGTAGCCCAGGCAGTTCAGCTCGCGGGCGAGGTCCTGGATGCGACGGCTCATGTCGTCGATCGCGGCCTGCACGGGCTCGGTGGACACGGGCAGGCCCGTGAGGACGAAGGGGTCCGCCTTGCGCGGCGTCGACGCGGGAGAGGTGCCGGCGTCGCCGTCCACGGGCGCGGTCTCCGCCGCGGTCTCGTGATCGTCGTGGTCGCCGGACCTGATCCGCATCGAAACTCCCTCCCATGCCGACCGCGACGGAAGGCCGCGGCGCCCGGTCACCGGCGAAATCGGCACGATCAGAGCCGTCCTGCGGCCTTGGAGGGGCGGAAAGGACCCGGCGAACGGTCCTGGCCGGACTAACCCGAACAGCTTGCCTCGTCGGACCTCCCGGCGCGCTCTCGGACCATGGGAGGGTCGACGAGCGTGCGCTCCCGGACGTCGCGCCGCGCTACCCGATCGTGTACGAGTCGGCGGAGGCCTGGGCGGGCGGTCCGGCGGCGGGGTCGAAGAGCGTTCCATCGTCGTCGAACTCGCGCTTCACCCGCATCAGCCGGCCGTAGGTGAAGGCGATGATCACGAGCATCAACACCATGACGGCTCCGAAGACCGGCCCCAGGTAGTGCAGCCGCTGGTCGGCGATCGGCGTTTCGTTGACGACGCTGTACAGCAGGCGACTGCCTTCCTTGCGCTCGCCGCGCACGACGGCCCAGGTGCTGTCCTCCCGATTGCGCGCCTGGCGCAACGACTCGGACGCCAGCGTCGTGGCGAGGATGTCCAGGAACGCGGTAAGCGCTTTCTGATCGGTCCCGGCGAGCGTCAGGGTGATCTCGCGGGTGACGCCGGCATCGACCGACAGACCCTCGTCGAGCATCCGGGCCACGTCGCGCGGCTTGCGGTAAGCGTCGAGACGCCGTTCCTCCATCCGCGCCGCCACCGTGCGGCGGAACGACTCGGATCGGAGCAGATCGACGTGCCACGTCTGCCAGAGCTGCGCGTCCTCTTCGGTGAACCGCGCGCGGTGCTTCGCCTTCGCCTCCAGCGTGACCGAGGCCGAGACCGTGGCCGGCACGTACCGGTCCACCGCGATCCAGCTCGCGCCGGCCGCGATGGCGGCGATGAAGACGAACCAGCCGGCCACGACGACGGCTCGCGCCCTCGCCCACCGGCGCACCATCCGCTTCTCGCGGACCACGAGCAGGCGGCGCTCGTCGGTCAACTCCTGCCGGGCGTGCTCGAGCTTGCGGATCTGCGCCGCTCGCTTCTCGAAGTCCTCGTGGGTGAGCTTCTGCGCCGCGGGCATGACGGGACGGCGGGCGCGGCTCTCATCGCTCAGCAGCCGACGCAGGAGATGCAGGCGACCCTGGCGACACTTGAGGTGCTGGGCGACCTCCGCCAGACGCACCGCCTTCTCGCGAAGCCCGGCGAGATGCGCGGCCGCGTCGGCATCCGCGGCGGGGGCTGGAGCGGAAGCGGCCTCCGTCGACTTCGCGCGCTCGGCTTCCAGCTCCTCCTCGAGCCGGAAGATGCGTTGCTGCATCGCGGTGATCCGCATGCTCGACGACATGTCCCCCGGCGGAGCGGACGGGGCGCGGGTCTTCTCGGCCAGCTCCAGCTCCGCGACGCGAGCGCGGAGTTGCTCGGCTTCGGCCTCGGCCTCGTGCGCGGTCGTGGAATCAGCCTCGCCGCTGTCCAGCTCGCGTCGCCACTCGATCAGCTTGCGCCGCTCCTCGGCGAGCGATCGCTCGTTCTCGATGATGATCCGCTCGCGCTCGTCGAGCGTGGCCGCGTGGGCGTCCTGCTCGACCTGGATCGTGCGCAGCATCTCGAGTTGGCCTCCGACCGTGGAGAGGATCTTGCGAACCTCCGACTCGGTTCCGCTGGCGTCCAGGCCGTCGTCGTCGGCGCCGGTCGGCGGATCGTTCGGGTGGCTCGCGTCGTGATCGTGGTTCGGTGGGTCCGAGTGGTTCATGATTGCATCAGGTCCGGCTGAGTCCGATCATGCGGCCATCGCGTCTATGGATCCTCACCACCCGTATCGACACGAGACCGCGACCGGTCGAGCGGGCCCCGGCATTTGCCGGGGCCACGGCGAGCGGCAGGCCGCGCCGTCGGCAAGGCCTGCCGTCCGCGACGCGACTCGGGAGGGCTCGGCCCGCCCGGGGGCTCTACGATGGCCCGGTAATCCATGGTCACCACCGCCGATCGCCAATCCGTCGCCCGTGCCTCGAACGCTCGAGTTCGGGATCCCGACCTCGAGCCGATCGCCGAGAAGGTCCGTCGCGGCGAGCGCCTGACGACCGAGGACGGGCTCGCGTTGTACGAGACCCCGGACCTGTGGACGGTCTGCGCACTCGCCAACGTCGTGCGCCGACGCCTCCACGGCGACGTGGCGTACTACAACGTCAACCGACACCTCAACTACTCCAACGTCTGCGCGTTGTCGTGCAGCTTCTGCGCGTTCTATCGCAAGGCCGGCGCCGACGGTGCCTACGAGTACTCCGTCGAGGAAGTCCGCGCCGAGGCGCTCGCCGCGCGCGAGGCGGGGGCGACGGAAATGCACATCGTCGGCGGGCTCCACCCCTACCTGCCGCTCTCGTACTACACCGAGATGCTCGCGGCGATCCGCGAAGCGGCGCCGGAGATCCACATCAAGGCGTTCACCGCGGTGGAGATCGTGCACCTCGCCCGCGTCGCGAAACGCGGTCGGGACGGCTACGAGGGCATCAAGTCGATCCTCGCCGATCTGTCCGAGGCCGGTCTCGGCTCACTGCCCGGCGGCGGCGCCGAGGTCTTCGACGACCGCGTCCACGACGAGGCGTACAAGGGCAAGATCCGCGCCGGCCAGTGGCTCGACGTGCACCGTGCGGCGCACGAACTGGGGCTGAACTCCAACGCCACGATGCTCTACGGGCACATCGAGGAGCGCGCCGACCGCATCCGCCACCTCGAGATGCTCCGCGAGCAGCAGGACCGCACGCTCGCCGCGTGGGCCGACGACGGCGGTCTTCGCGTACAGACGGCTCGCGGACACGACGGGCGCGAGACGAACGCCGTCGTGCTCACCGGGCCGGACGAGCAGTACACCGGTCCGCGTCTCCCCACGCCGGAGACCTCCCGCACCGGGTACTTCCAGACGATCATCCCGCTTCCGTTCTTCCCGGACGACAGCGCGCTCGAGCACCTGCCGAGCCCGACGGGCATGGAGAACCTGCGCACGCTCGCGATCTCGCGGCTGATGCTCGACAACTTCCCGCACGTGAAGGCGTTCTGGATCATGCAGGGCCTCGAGTTGGCGCAGTTCATGCTCCAGAACGGTGCCGATGACCTCGACGGCACCGTGGTCTGGTACGACATCACGAAGCTGACCGGCCCGACGACGCACCAGGAGACGAGCGTGCGCGATCTCCAGCGAGCGATCCGCGACGCGGGCTTCCGGCCGGTGGAGCGCGACACGTTGTACCGCCCGGTTCAGCGCGACGGAAAGGCGTGGCGCGTGGCGACGTAGCGTTTCGCTACTGGCCGATGTCCTCCGCCCAGAGATCGGGCTTCTCTCGCATCATCCGCTCCATGAGCGCCACGCAGCGCTCGTCGTCCATGAGCACCAGCTCGATTCCCTGCCCGCGCATCCACTCTTCCGCGCCCATGAAGCTCCGGTTCTCGCCGATGACCACGCGCGGGATGCGCAGCAGGATCGCGGTCCCTGAGCACATCGGACACGGGCTGAGGGTGGAGACGAGCGTCAGCGACGACCAATCGCGTCGACGCCGGGCGTTGCGCACGCAGACGACTTCGGCGTGCGCGGTGGGGTCGCCGTCCTGCACGCGACGGTTGTGACCTCGCGCCACGACGTTGCCGGCGGCGTCCAGCAGTACGGATCCGATGGGGATCCCCCCTTCCGACCAGGACTCTTCGGCCTGTTCGATCGCCTCGTCCAGACCCCTCGCATACTCTGCCCTGTCCACGATCGTGCTCCTGGAGCTCTCCCATGGGATCATCCGCCGAGACGACCCCGATGACAACCGGCGACGCCGAACAGTGCAACCGACGCTTCGGCGCCGGCATGTCGTGCGTCCAGACGTCGGGCAACCCGCGTATTCCGATCCTCATGGAGATGGTCGGGGCGCTGAGCCGCGCCCGCACGCCGCAGGAGGTGCTCAAGGAGTACTCGGCGGGCGTCGCCCAACTCGAGAAACCGGGCGGCTACATGTCGCTCTCGACCCGCGGCCTCCCGCCCGGCCACTACCGGATCACGCGTCTGCTCACGGACGGACTGACCAGCATCACCGCGGCCGACCCCTGGCACCACGGACACGAGATGCCCGTGCACCAGGGCGGGTTCATCGGCGAGATCATCCGCCAGGCATACCCGGAGATCCTCCACAACGTCTTCCTCCGCAACGACCCCGTCGTCGGCGACGCGCTCAGCGAGTACGGGTCGATCATGGCGATCCCGCTCTTCGACGACGGTGAGCCGCTGAACTGGGCGGTCATGCTGAGACGTGAGCCGGAAGGGTTCACCGTCGAGGACCTCGAGGATTCGATCCTCAAGGCGAACCTCGTGGGCACGGGCGTGCGCAACGTTCTCGTCGCGCAGCAGCTTCGCGAGGCCCACGACAAGATCCGTCGCGAGATGGAGAAGATCGCGCGCATCCAGCGGGCGCTGCTGCCGCCACGCATGCCGCAGATCACCGGCGTCTCGCTCGGCGCGAGCTTCGAGATGTTCGACACCGCCGGCGGCGACCTCTACGACTTCACACCGCTGCACCGGCTGGAGCCGTCGCAGGATCCGGACCCGAACGGACCGTGGTGGGTGTACATCGCCGACGCGGCCGGGCACGGTCCCGCCGCCGCGACCGTCGTGGCGATGCTCAACGCGATCCTCGCCGCCTCCCCGGAAGAGCTGACGCACCGGCCGTCGGACATGCTCACGTTTGCCAACCGGCACCTGTACGACAAGCGTCTCGACGGGACGTTCGTCACCGCGCTCCTCGCGCGGTTCGACCCGGCGACGCGCATGCTCCAGTACGCGCGAGCCGGCCACAACCCCGCTCTGCTCATGGGCCGCGGGGGCGGCGGCATGGAGATTCGGCGGCTCGACGAGGTCGGCGGCGTGCCGCTCGGCGTGCTCGGCGAGGTCGACTACGAGGAGACGAGCGTGACGCTCGAGCCCGGGCAGACGTTCGTCCTGTACACCGACGGCATCACCGAGGCGATGGCGCCGGACGGCCGCCAGTTCGAGCTGGAGGGCATCGAGCGCTCGCTCACCGAGTGCTCCGGGCACCCCGACTGCGTGATCAGCCACGTCACCGGAGCCTTGCTCGAACACGAGGCCGGCCGCCGCCCGAGCGACGACCAGACGCTGCTGGTCATGCGCGTGGACGACTGAGGGCGCGCGTCCTTACGCGAACAGCGCGCGGTAGTACTCGATCGTCTCCGCCAGCCCGTCCTCGAACGACACGATCGGCTCGTACCCGAGCAGCTCCCGTGCCCGCTCGATGCTCGCCTGGCTGTGAAACACGTCGCCGGGGCGAGCTGGCGCGAACTCGAAGTCGGGTCGGACACCGATCATGGCGGCCATCGCCTCGCCAAGCTCCCGAACCGAGAGCGTCCGCCCGCACGCAATGTTCACCATCTGACCGGAGAGCGGTCCGGCGCACGCGCCGGCGAGGAGGTTCGCCCGGACCGCGTTCGCCACCGGCGTGAAGTCGCGGGTCTGCTCGCCGTCGCCGTAGATCAGCGGGCGCTCCCCGGCCAGCATCGCCCGCGCGAACAGCGGGATCACCGCCGCGTAGGGCGAGTCGGGGCGCTGCCCGGAGCCGAAGATGTTGAAGTAGCGCAGGCTGATCGTCTCCAGGCCGTAGCACACCGCATAGGCGCGCAGAAGCTGCTCGCCGGCGCACTTGGACACCGCGTACGGCGAGGGCGTGTCCGGCGGCATCGTCTCCACGCGAGGCTGACCCGGCTGATCGCCGTAGGCGCTGCTCGAGGCGGAGAAGACGATGCGGCGGCCGCCGGCGGCGCGCATCGCCTCGAGCACGCGCATGGTGCCGAGGGCGTTCACGCGGAAGGAGCGCTCGGGATCGTCCACGCTCGCGGGCACGGAGGTCGCGGCGGCGAGGTGGAACACGCACTCCACGTCGGTGGTCGCCGCGGCGATCGTTTCGGGCACGAGGATCGAGCCGCGGATGAAGCGCACGCGATCCGCCACCGAGTCCAGGTTCGACTCCAGCCCGGTGGACAGGTCGTCGAGCACCGTCACCCGCGCCTCGTGCTCCACGAGCGCGCGGCAGAGATGCGCCCCGATGAACCCGGCGCCACCGGTCACGCACACCGTGCGCCCGCGGTAGGCGTTCGCGAGATCCGCCTCCGAAGGCATCGCGTTACTCGTCGCTCGGAGTCGTCTCACCGTGGACGACGCCGACGTCGTCGGTGTCGTGACCGGCGTGCTGCTCGCCGGCCGCTTCCGTGGCGAACGGATAGTGCGGCGGCGGCGCGGAGACGACGAACCGCCACCGGCGCGTGTCGACGGTGCCGAACCCCCGGAAGCCCTCCTGCCGGAGCTTCACGGTGACGAGCTCCGGGGCGCCGGAGGCCGAGGGGTGAATCACGTCCACCTCCGCGTGGGTCCCGCGAACCCTGATCTCGGTGACGTGGTAGGCGGTCTCCGAGGGGTACTTCATCGGTCGCGCGTCACCGCTGAGCTTGGTGATGACCTTGTCGTAGACCGTGGTCGGCATGCCCGCCGGCAGGTTGAAGACCAGCTCACCGCCGCCGTGCGTGTTCGCCGGATCGTCCACATCCATCGAGTGCACGTACCACAGCGCCTCGCCCATGACGTCCGGGATCGGATGCAGCGTGGGGTTGTCGATACTCGTCGCACCCTCCAGGGGCGGATACGTCGCCCATGGCGTACATCCTGAAACCGCCGCCAGCATGACCGCGAATCCGGCAACGAATACTTTCAGCGCGTGATCTCGCATCGCCATCGACCCCTTTTTCTCGACGCCTTCCCCGGCGGCGGCAGTGTAGCAGGTCGGCTATCCTGACCGGGACGAGCACGCCATCGACAGGACATCCACATGGCCACGACGGGCGAAATGGGCGACAACCGGGTCGTGGTGGGCATCACCGGCGCGAGCGGCGCGCTGTATGCCCGCCGCGTGATCGAGCTGCTCACGGCGGCCGACGTGGAGGTCCACCTGACCGTCACCGCGATCGGGCGCCGGCTCCTCTTCGACGAGCTGGACATGACGCGCGTCGATCCCGACGCGCTCTCCGGCGGCCGCGGGGCGTTCGTGACCGTGTACAACGACAACGACCTCGGGGCGGCGATCGCCTCCGGGTCGTTCCTGAGCCGGGGAATGATCATCGTCCCCGCGACGGGGAACACGGTCGGCGCGATCGCCGCCGGCATCACCAACACGCTCGTGCAACGCGCCGCGGTCGTCACGCTGAAGGAGCGTCGCCCGCTGATCATCGCCCACCGCGAGACACCCCTCTCGCACATCGACCTGCTCAACATGCAACGCTGCGATGCCGCGGGAGCGATCATCACCCCGCTGAACCCGGGCTTCTACCTGCGACCGCGGACCATCGACGACCTCGTGGACTTCATGGCCGGCAAGCTGCTCGACCTGCTCCACGTCCCGCACGATCTCCAGACGCGGTGGGAGGAGAAGGTGAGGGAGTGAGATTGTTCGGCTCGCACCTCTCCATCGCCGGTGGTCTCGTCAACGCGCTGCTCGAAGCCGAGCGGCTGAAGCTCGACTGCGTCCAGGTCTTCACGAAGAACCAGCGCCAGTGGGCGGTCCGCCCGCTCGACGACGACGAACGCGCCGCGTGGCTGGCCAGGCTCACCGCGCTCAGCTGGCACCGGCGACGCGGACCGGCGCGTGTCGTCAGCCACAACAGCTATCTCATCAACATGGCCTCGCCCGACGAAGCGGCGTGGGAGAAGTCCGTTCGGCTCCAGCGCGTCGAGGTCGAGCGTTGCGAGGAGCTTCGGATTCCGCTGTGCGTCGCCCATCCCGGGGCCCACCTCGGCGACGCCCGGCGCCCCGGAGCCCCGCACGACCTCGAGGCCCCGCCGACCCGGGACGAGCGGGCCGGGATGAAGCGTATCGCGAAGGCCCTGAACCGGATCCACCGGGAGCTTCCGGGGTACCGCACGATCACGTGCCTGGAGACCACCGTCGGCTCGGGAACCAACCTCGGCTACAGCTTCGAGCAGCTCGCGTGGATCCGCGAGCACGTGCGCGAGCCGGAGCGGATCGCGTTCTGCTTCGATACGTGCCATGTCACCGCCGCCGGGTACGACATGAGCACCACCCGCGGCGCCGAGGCGGCGCTACGCCGGTTCGCCGCCGTCTGCGGCTCCGGCTCGATCCGCGTGATGCACCTGAACGACTCCGTGGGGGATCGTGGGTCCCGGCGGGACCGGCACGCGCACATCGGCGACGGGACCTGCGGCCTGGCCTGCTTCCGAACGATCGTGAACCGCCGCGCACTCGCCGCCGTACCGAAGATCCTGGAAACGGCGAAGGGCGATGACGAGGAAGGGGTCCCGTGGGACCTGGTCAACGTCCGGCGGCTGAAACGGCTGATCCGACGCACGGGGCGGAGCCGATAGAGAGGACGGACCGGCGGGCGACGAGGGGCGTGCGGCCGATAACAATGGACCGCAGGACGCCGGCACATGACGGCATGACAAGGACGACCTCATACATCGGCGCGTGGGCGCTGCGGTTCGGCTTCGTCGCCGCCGCGGGAGCGTTGTTCGGTCCCCTCGCCGGGTGCCAGATCTTCCACTACCTCTCCCGCCCGAAGGACGCCCAACCGGTCCAGGTCTCCGAGCCGACCCCCGAGCAGTCCGAGCGGCTGGAGGACGCCCACGCGGCCAAGGACGCCGGCGACCTCGACGACGCCTTGTCGATCTTCCAGGAGATCCTCGCCGAGAACCCCACGATCACCACCGCCTACCTCGGGATCGGCGAGATCCACATGCTCAAGGAGGACTACGCGAGCGCCGAGCCCGCCTTCGCCCGCGCCTCCCGCCTCGAGCCGCGGAACTACGAGGCCCAGTACGGCCACGGCCTCGCCCTCCAGATGCTCAAGCGGTACGCCGAGGCCATCCGCGCCTACCACCGGGCGCTGACGATCGACCCCGAGAGCCCGGATGCGAACCTGAACCTCGCGGTGGTCTACCTCGAGCTTGGCGAGCCCACCCGCGCCCTCACCTTCGCCGAGAAGGCGGTGGAGACGGATCCCGAACGCGGCGCGGCGCGATCCACGCTCGGCTCGATCTACCAGGATCTCGGGCGCAACGCCGAGGCGATCGAGACATTCCTCGCGGCCATCGAGCTGATGGGCAACCACCCGCCGCTCATGATGAACCTGATCCAGGTCCTCGCGAGGGAGAACCGGTTCCGCGAGGCGCTGAACACCGCCCAGACGCTCGTCCGGCTCGACCCCACCGCCAACGCCTACGAGCGGCTCGGGTGGTGCGCGTTCAAGCTGCGCGACTACGAGCAGTCCGCCGAGGCGTATCGCGACGCCGTGGAGATCGATCCCGATCACTGGCAGTCGCTCAACGGCATCGGCGTCAACGCCCTGAACCGGTGGCTGCTCAGCAAGAAGCGCGACGAGGATGCCCGGGAAGAGGCCGGCGACGCCTTCCGCCGCTCGGTGCGCGCGAACCCGCAGCAGCCGAAGGTGATCCAGCTCCTGTCCAACTACAATCTGTGACGCCATGCCCGATGCGTCCCTGCTGGATACATTCCCCACGCCCGCGGACTCCCCGCTGCTCATCGAGCACGTGAACGAGGAGTTCACGTCGGTGTGCCCCGTAACCGGGCACCCGGATTTCGGCGCGGTCACCCTGCGCTACCAGCCCGGCGACCGCTGCGTGGAGCTCAAGAGCCTCAAGCTCTACTACCAGTCGTTCCGCAACGAGGGGATTTATTACGAGGCGGCGACGGGCGAGATCCGCGCTCACCTCGTGGCGGCGATGGCGCCGGCGTGGCTCCAGGTCGTCACCGACTGGCGCGGGCGCGGCGGTATCCGCTCGCGCATCATCGCGACGCACGGCACCGTTCCCGAGGCGTGGGCGCGGGGATGACGGAACGGATCCTCCTGGCGACCACGAACCCGCACAAGCTGGACGAGGTCCGCGCGATCCTCGAGCCGCTGGGGCTCCGCGTGGATGGTCTGGACGCGATGCCGAACCTGCCCGACGAGCCGGTCGAGGACGGCGACACCTTCGCCGCCAACGCGCGGATCAAGGCGATCCACTACGCGACCGCCACCGGTGAGCGGTGCATCGCCGACGACTCCGGGCTCGTCGTGGACGCGCTCGACGGCGCGCCGGGCGTGCACTCGGCGCGGTACGCCGGCTCCGGCGCGACCCGCGCCGAGCGCGACCGCGCCAACAACGACAAGCTCCTCGCCGCGCTCGCCGGCATACGGCGCGAGCGACGCACCGCGCGGTTCGTCTGCGCGATGTGTCTCGCCGATCCCGACGGCCGCGTCATCGCCGAGACGGAGGGCGCCTTCGAGGGCGTGATCGCCGATCATCCGCGCGGGCACAACGGCTTCGGGTACGACCCGCTGCTGCACGTGCCGGACGCGGGCTGCACGAGCGCCGAACTGGACCCCGAAGAGAAGAACCGCCGCTCCCACCGAGGCGCCGCCGCCCGCGCGATGGCGGAGCGGATTCGGGCCTCTGGTTCGTGACCAGCACGGACCGCGAGCGCAGCGAGTAGTCCGTGTCCGTGGGCCGCGTCTGTCACCCCGCGCTCGCGCTCGTCCCCGCCGCGAACAGCTTGGCGAGGATGTCTTCCACGCCAGGCGCGTAGAGCGAGACGAGCACCCCGACGGAGAACAGCACGATGCACGCCATGACGGCGCGATCCTCGCGGAGCGCATCGAGCGGGCTGTCGGAGCGGCCGCGGAGCGCTCGCCGGTAGAAACGATGGATCGAGATCATCGCGAGCGGGCTGAGCAGGGCGAAGCCGGTCGACCTGGGGCCGAACAGCTCCCAGGCGTGCGGGGAGAGCGTGTACATGAGGTAGGTGACGATCGCGAGCGCGGCGCTGATCCCGAGCAACCAGTTCAGCTCGTTGCGATCGTCGTAGCCGGCGGGGCTGTGCCACGCGCCGCCCTCGGCCTCGGCGGACGCGAGGTCGCAAAGACGCTTGATGAAGCCCAGGAACGCGCACAGGAAGAATACGCACAGCAGCAGCCACACCGAGATCGGTACCGAGATCGCGGCCGCCCCCGCCGTCGCCCGCAATGCGAAGCCGACGGCCACGACGACGACGTCCACGATCATCACGCGTTTGACACCGAGGTCGTACGCGACCTGGAGCCCGGCGTAGACGAGCAGCGTGGACAGGAGCATGAGGTTCACCAACCCCGCGATCACGAGGGCCAGCGTGATGAGCACGACGCTCAGGATCGCGGCCTGGCGCACAGACACGGAGCCGGAGGCGATCGGCCGCCGGCGCTTGACCGGGTGCGCCCGATCGCTCTCGACGTCGACGATGTCGTTGAATGCATAGAAGCCGGAGGCGAGCAGGCTGAACGCGACGAAGGCGATGACCGTGCGCAGGGCCAGCGGCGCGATCGCCTGCCCCTGTTCGAGCAGGCTGGGCAGGGCGAAGAACAGCGCCGGAAGAACGAAGACGTTCTTCACCCAGTCACCGGGGCGCATGAGCCGGATCAGCGATCGGTTCATGGGTGTGCGGGCCTCCACTCTCCTCCGTGAGTACGCCACCGGATTGGCGGCGTTCGCCTTACATCGGCATGCGGGGGTTCCCGAGTGGAGGCGGCGAGGCGGTGGTTTTTGCCTGAATCCCGCTCTCTGGGGACTCAGGCGTGGCCCCGAGAGAGTCGATTGGGGGGAAAGAGCCTTGGCCGACCAAGGGGCGTCGGATATCCTGAGGGCCGGAACACGGGGGACGGGGAGAGCCTCGATCGACTCAACGGGAGGCTCGACATGCCGACCATCCAGCCCGCGCCGCTCACCACCAGCGACTTCGACGCGATCTACGCGGAGGCCCAGCGCGATCCGGGGCTCGTGCCCTGGGCGGACGGTCGCCCGCACCCCGCCCTCGTGAGCTGGCTCAACGCCGTCGCCCCGTCGCTCATCCGCTGCGGGGCCCGCGTCGCCGTCGTCGGCTGCGGCCTCGGCGAGGACGCCCGCGAACTCGTCCGGCGCGGCTACGACGTGACCGCCTTCGACGCGAGCGCGACCGCCATCGAGTGGGCCCGCGAGATCGACGCGGCCCAGGCGGGCTGCTTCCACGTCGCCGACGTGTTCGATCTGCCCCCGCGCTGGATGCGCCGCTTCGATCTCGTGATCGAGATCAACACGATCCAGGCCCTCGACCCCGAGCGCCGGGAGGACACCACCGACGCGATCGCCCGGCTGCTGTCGCCGCGTGGCCACCTGCTCGTCATCTGCCGGGGCCGCGACGACGACACGCCGCTCGTCGACGGCCCCCCGTGGCCGCTCACGGCCGACGAACTCCGCGCCGCCACCGACGCGGCCGGCCTGGAACCGACCAGACCGCTGGAGGTCTTCCACGACCACGAGACACCCCCGGTCCTGCGGATCCGCGGGCTGTTCGAGCGTCGGGCGGGCTGAGCATCCGACCGCCGCCATCCGGCTGGATCTCCCGTAGACTCCGGCCATGTCCATCGACTTCAAGCACGCCACGCTTCCCAACGGTCTGACCGTAATCGGCGAGATCGCGCCGTCGGCGCACAGCGCCGCCATCGGCTTCTTCGTGAAGACCGGGGCCCGCGACGAGAGCGCCTCCGTCATGGGCGTGAGCCACTTCCTCGAGCACATGATGTTCAAGGGGACGCAGCGACGCAGCGCCGCCGACGTCGACCTCGACTTCGACAACATCGGCGCCGATCACAACGCGTTCACGACGACGGAGATGACGGCGTTCTGGGCGCACTGCCTGCCCGAGCAGCTTCCGGTGGCCGAGGACATCCTGGCGGACATCATGCGCCCGGCCCTGCGCGGCGACGACTTCGAGGACGAGAAGAAGGTGATCCTCGAGGAGATCGCCATGTACCAGGACCACCCGTACTGGGTCCTGTACGAGCGGGCGATGGAGGTGTACTTCGGCGCGCACCCGCTCAGTCACCGGGTGCTCGGCACGCCGGAGACCGTGATCGGGATGTCGCGCGACGAGATGGCCGAGTACTTCGGCGGTCGCTACTCGGCGGACAACACCGTGGTGACGATGGCCGGCCGCGTCGACTTCGACGCCATGGTTCAGCGGCTCGGCGAGCACTGCGGCACGTGGCCCAACCGCGACGCCGTTCGCGCGCACCCGTCGTTCGCGGCACGGGACGATTCGCTCACGATCGAGTCGGCGTCGACCAACCGCCACTACGCCCTGCTCGCCGCGCCGGCGCCGGCGCTCGACGACGACGCCCGGTACGCCGCGGGCATGCTCATGCAGATCCTCGGCGACGTGGAGGGCTCACGGCTCTACTGGGCCCTGATCGAGACGGGCCTCGCCGAGGAAGCCCAGGCGTACTTCGACGGCCGCGACGGCCTGGGCACCTACCTGGTCTACGCATCGTGCTCACCGACCGACGCCGAACGCGTGGAGGACGTCATGCTCCGCGAGGTCGACGCGCTGGTCGACTCGCTGACCGAAGACGACCTCGAACGCGCCCGCAGCCGCACCGCCACGGCGGCGACGCTGGCGGGCGAGCTTCCCGCCGGCCGGATGCGGCGCCTCGGGCGCGTGTGGCTCTACTCCGGCGCGTACCGGTCGCTGGAGGACGAGATCCGCCGGTTGAACGAGGTCACGCTCGACGAGCTGCGCGCGGTGCACGCGGCGTTCCCGGTGCGCCCGCGCGTGCTGGCGCGCCTCACGCCGGAAACCTAGCAGGCTGTTGAGAAACTCCGACGGCCCGACATCGGCGAGCTTCCGCCCTGACCGCACCGTCGATTCTCGACGTATCACAGGGGATATGCCTTCGAATCGCCGGCACGCTCAGGAC
>JAAELP010000408.1 GCA_024226535.1 Planctomycetota bacterium
CCAGGAAGTTCTTCGACGAAGAGCAGTCGCTGGTCGCCTACCCCGGGGATCCGGCCAACATGGTCTGGAGCTACGGACCTCACTCCGGGCTCGTGCAGACGCCGGTGGCGACCTCGATCTTCTGTCAGGTGATGGCGATGCGGAGCGCGAAGGCGGCCCTCGTCGCCGATTCCTCCAACCGCACCGCCCTCGCGGTCTACGTCGCGGCCGATCTTCGACGGCAGAACCAGATCGGTGCGAACGAGTCCGATCCCTTCGCGGACGACGCGAAGTACAGCCCGCAGTTCTTCGCCACCGCCGCCGGCAGCTCGACGGCCCGCGCCGTCCTCGCCATGGCGATCGACTCGAAGGACACCGCCCTGGTCCGCGACGCCATCGAGGCGCTCGGCATGACCGTCGAGCGTGGTCGCATGGTCGCCTCGGGTGGTCGACGACCGCTCCTCGAGTGCCTCCGGTATCCCGACCGACGCGTCCAGTACGACACCGCCCTGGTGCTCGGGGTCGCGATGCCCGACATGGCCTTCGCCGGCGACAACCAGGTCGTCCCGCTGCTCGCCAGCGCGATCCGCGCGACCAACGACAGCTACGCCGCGGTGGTCGCCTCGACGGAGGAGGATCGAAACAGCCTCACGTCGAAGCTCTCGAAGCTGGGCTTCTCGGTCATCGCGAGCGGGCCTTCCTTCTACGACCTCGAGGGTGAGATCAACCGGGCCAACGGCATCGACCTCGTCCTCGTCCAGGGCGACTCCTCGGCGGCCGTCGAAGCGGTCGGCCAGGTCCGCAACTTCGCTCGCACCGGCGCCACGCCGATCCTGCTCGTGAACAGCGGGGCCGACAAGATCGCCATGGACCGTGAATTCGCCAACGATCGAGGCACCGCCTCGTTCATCAACGGCGGTACCGAGGCCCAGTTCGAATCCGCGGTGGACGCCCTGATGAACGTGGCGGCCGGCGGCCGGCTCACGGAAGCGGAGTCCATGACCTACACCCGGAACGCCCTGCAGGCGCTTGCGACCATCGCTCGGGCCGACAAGGGCGTCTACACCGTCACCGACGCCGAATCCTCGCTGCTCGGGGGACTCTCGACGATCACCGGTGGCATGCGGCTCCTCGTCGCCGAGGTGATCTCCCTCATCGACACCGAGGCGAGCCAGCAGGCCCTTCTCGATGCGGCGCTCGCCGCGGGTGGCAACGAACAGGTCGCCCTCCTCGACTATGCCGCGGCCAGCGCCCGTGACTTCGGGAACAAGGCCGCCGATCGCCAGGTCGAGGCCCTCCGTCGTCTCATCGCCTCCAGCACCGGTGACGGCAACGCCCGAACCGCGGATGCGGCGGGTCGTCTGTACGGTTCGCTCGATCTGTCCCCGGACGAGACCGTCCGCCTCATCGCCGAATGAGCCGGTCCTCCCCGCGTTCGACGGGTCGCCCAAGCAGAAACTCGCCCCGGCCCATCCTCGGATGAGCCGGGGCGATTCTTCTTGTCGAGGTCCGAGGTCCGAGCTCCGAGCGAGTCGTTCGAGCCGGTTCGAGGGGAAGGGATCGACGGCGGTTTCGCGAACGGGGCGACGTCTGGTAGGATTCCCCGCTCGCCCGAGTCGTTCGGCGAACGGCGGAAACGCCACCATAGCTCAGTTGGTAGAGCGAAGCTTTCGTAAAGCTTAGGTCACCGGTTCGAGTCCGGTTGGTGGCTCTCTTCGGATGCACGCCCGCGAACACCTTCGCGGGCGTGCTTTCATTCCGCGGTCGAGGCCACGCACTACCATTCACGCATGCGTCTGCCCATGTTCGATCCTGCACCGGATGACGGCGGAACCGATTCCGCCGGGCTCGCGGAGGTGCTCGCGGCGATCGACGCGAGCATCGAAGGCGACGTTCGCGGGGATCGACTGACCCGTGGTCTCTTCTCGACGGACGCGTCCCCCTACGCGATGACGCCGCTCGCGGTGGTGACGCCCCGAACCGCCGAGGATGTCGCGACGACGATCCGGATCTGCGCGGAACGTGCGGTGCCGGTGCTGCCCCGCGGTGGTGGCACCAGCCTCGCGGGGCAGACGGTGAACACCGCCGTGGTGCTGGACTTCACGCGGTTCATGAACCGCGTCCTCGAGATCGACGCGGAAGCGCGGGTCGCGCGGGTCCAGCCCGGCCTGGTGCTCGACGACTTCCGGCGGTCGCTCGAACCGCACGGGCTCGCGTTCGGGCCCGATGTGTCCACGTCGACGCACGCGACGCTCGGAGGGATGATCGGCAACGCCTCCGCCGGTTCCCGGTCGCTGGTCCACGGCATGACCGACGAGCACGTGCTGGGCCTCGACGTGGTGCTTGCGGACGGATCGGAGAATCATCTCGGGATCGGAACCGCGTCGCGCGGGCCCGCGGTCGATGCGCTGCGTTCGGGTCTGCGCTCGATCGTCGAACCGCTGCGGGCGGAGATCGAAGCTCGATTCCCGCGGGTTCGACGGAACGTCGCGGGGTATCGGCTGGACGACCTCCTCGGCATGTACGACCGAAGCGAGGCCGGGACGGACGATGCCGTGAATCTCGGGCGATTCCTCGCTGGAAGCGAGGGGTCGCTGGCGGTCACCACCGCGGCGTCGGTCCGGCTGATCGATCCGCCGGGCGGACGATCGCTGCTGGTGCTGGCGTTCTCCGAAGTCGCCACCGCGTGCGCGGTGGTCGAGACGCTGGTGGCGAGCGGGCCGGCGGCGGTCGAGTTGATGGACCGGCACATCATCGACGCGGCGGCGCGGCAGCCGATCTTCGCCGCCGACGTCGAGCTGCTGCCGACGCCGGGCGGCCGGCGGGCGGGTGCGGTCCTCTTCGTCGAGTACCACGCGGCGGACGTCGCGACCGCGGAGTCGATGGCCCGGGCGGGAATGATCGCGGCCGGCGTCGCCGCGGACGCCGGCGTCATGGTGCGGGACGCCGTCACGCAGGCTCGGCTCTGGGCGGTGCGGACCACCGGGCTCGGCCTGATCTCGAAGGTGTCCGGCAGCGTCCAGCCGATGGCGGGACTCGAGGACTGCGGCGTGCCGCTCGAACGGCTGGCGACCTTCCAGCCGGCGTTCGAGGCACTGATCCGGTCCCACGGCTGGGCTGGCGTGTTCTACGCCCACGCCTCGGTGGGGCTGCTTCACGTCCGTCCGAGGATCGACCTGGCGAGTCGGCCCGACCGCGAGGCGTTCCTTCGTCTGCGGGAGGAGACGTTGGAACTGGTGCTCGAGCACGGCGGGTCGATCTCCGGGGAGCACGGTGACGGCCGGATCCGGACCGATCTGGTGCACCGGATGTACGGGCCCGCGATCGTGGAGGGATTCACCGCGATCAAGGCGCTCTTCGATCCGTCGAATCTCCTCAATCCCGGCAACAAGATCATCGCCCGCGATCCGCTCGCGGATCTCCGATTCGATCGAGACGCGGGCACGGTCGATCCGGGCGACACCCACTTCGAATGGCCGGCCGGCGGTCCGCTCGCCGAAGCCCGGGCCTGCAATGGAAACGGGTTGTGTCGCCGCAGCGAGGGTGGGGCGATGTGTCCGAGCCATCGGGCGCTTCGAGAGGAACGACACTCCACCCGCGGGCGGGCCAACGCCCTGGGCCTCGCGCTCGACGGCCGGCTCGCCGAGGGCGGTGGGGACCAGCGGTCATCCGGCCTCGGCCGGGAGGACGTGCTCGAGACCCTCGATCTCTGTCTCTCCTGCAAGGCCTGTCGGCACGAGTGCCCGAGCAACGTCGACCTCTCGAAGTTGAAGTCCGAGTACCTCGCGCAATCCTACGACGCCGCCGGTCGGATTCCGTTTCGGACCCGGGTGCTGGGACGGGCGGGACTGCTCCTTCGCCGGGCCGCACGCACGCCCCGGCTCGCACGCCTGCTGGCGAGTCTGCCGGGCGGCACGACGCTCGCCGCCCGATTGCTCGGCCTCGACCCGACGCGGCCGCTCCCACGGCCGGCGCTCCGTGACCGTCGCGTCTTCTCGCCCACCGTGAACGCCGAGGCGCCGGCGGTCGTCCTCCTCGGCGACTGTTTCAACGCCTCGTTGGAACCCGGCCATCTCCATGACGCGAGGCGGGTGCTCGACGCCTTCGGCTATCGGGTGATCTCGACGACGCTCGACGGCTGCTGCGGTCGGCCGCAGATCTCGGCAGGGCTGCTGCGCGACGCGCGCCGCCTCGTCGAACGGGCCGCGCCATCGCTTCATGCGACGATTCGAGAACACGACGCGGTGGCGGTGATCGCCCTGGAGCCGTCGTGTCTCTCGGCCCTTCGGGAGGAGTGGCGGGAACTGCGGAGCGACGTGCCGGCCTCCACGACCGGGGCGATCGCCGATCGGGCGACGTCGATCGAATGCTTCCTCGACGCGGCGTGGGCCGATCATCCGAGACGCCCGGGGATCCGGATCCCCGAGGGAACCACCGTGCATCCGCACTGCCACGCCAAGGTCGAACGCGAGGCGTTCCGCCGACTCTTCGATCGATTCGACGCGGTCGACGCCGTGGTGCTCGATTCAGGCTGCTGCGGCCTCGCCGGTTCCTTCGGGTACGTCGCGGAGCATGCCGGACTCTCCCGCCGGATCTTCGAGCAGTCGCTCGGTGACGCGGTCGTGGATCGGCGTGGCGGGCCGCTGGTCGCGCCGGGAACGAGCTGTCGACATCAATGCGACGACCTCGGGGACGTCCGGGCGGTTCATCCGATCAGTCTGCTCGCCGAAGGGCTGGAACGCCCGGTGGAAGGCGACTGAGTCGGCTCAGCCCTCGATGGCGGCGAGCGCCGTCGCGGTTCGTCGTTCCATCCAGATCGTCAGTCCGCCGAGCACGCCGAAGAGCGCCGCGGCGCCGCCGCTGCAGACGGTTCCCAGCACGGGGGCGAAGGCCGACTCGAGCACCGCGACCTCGTTCGCATCGATCACGAAGACGTCGGCGACCGCCTGGCTGGATTCGTTCTCGCCGAGCTGGAGATCGAAGG